>DATBIO010000206.1:0-5238 GCA_036556965.1 Vicinamibacteria bacterium | reverse complement strand
GCTTCACCGTGCTGAAGCTGCGGTGAAGGGCGACCCAGGGAGGGAGGATCCGATGACTGAGCAGAAGCAGACGGTGCACCAGGAGCGGTACGCGGTCCTGAAGCAGATGCTGGAGGACCGCCGACGCGACATCCACGATCGGCTTCGGCTGCTCCGGGAGACCCTTCCCGCGCAGGTGGCGGAGGTCAAGGACGCCGAGGAGCAGAGCGTGCAGGACTTCGCGCGCGGGATGGACTTCGCCCTGATGGAGATGGAGTTCGACACGCTGCGCAAGATCGACGACGCCCTGCTGCGCCTCGAGGAGGGCAGCTACGGCGTGTGCGCCGAGTGCGACGAGCGCATCTCGGAGGCGCGCCTGCACGCGCTGCCCTTCGCCTCCCTGTGCCGCGACTGCCAGGAGCACGAAGAGGAGAGGGTGCGGGTGCAGCCGCGTGTGGACTTCGATGCCGACCCCGCGGCCTCGGGACGGGGCCGGCGCCCCGCCGAGCGCGCGCCGCTCGGAGCCGCCAGCATCATCGCGGACGTCACCCGCGGCATCCGGCACTCGCGCGCCTGACGCGCGGCCGCGGCCTCGGTCCGCCGCTGGCGTAGAGTAGGGCAGGAGCGCGAGCGATGACCGAGCCGAAGAAGGGCCCCCCCGAGGCGTCCGAGGACGCGAACGCCGATCCCCTCACCGGCGCTCCCGGCTCCCACCCGCTCGGCGTCGGCATGGGCGCCGCCAGCGGCGCCGCGGTGGGCGCGGTGCTCGGCGCGGCGGCGGGCCCCGCCGGCGCGGTGGCGGGCACGCTCGTGGGCGCGGTGGCGGGCGCGCTGGCGGGCAAGGGCGCGGCGGAAGCCATGAAGCCCACCTTCCCGCAGACGAACGCGCCGCACGGCCACTCGCTGGGCGCCGGCCTGGGCGCGGCCGGCGGCGGCGCCGCGGGGGCGGCCATCGGCTCCGCGGCGGGCCCGCTGGGGACGCTGGTGGGGGGGGTGGTGGGCGCGGTGGCCGGAGGCCTGGCCGGCGAAGGGCTGGCGGAGGCCGTCAACCCGAGCGAGGAGGAGGAGCACTGGCGCGGCGCGTACCGCGACCGGCCCTACGTCGCCGCCGACGCTCCCTACGAGGTCTACGCCGCGGCGTACCGCTTCGGCTGGGAGGCCCACGGCCGCCACGCGGGGCGGTCGTTCGAGGACGTCGAGGCGACGCTGCGCGCGGAGTGGGAAGAGGCGGCGCCCGAAGGGAGCCTGCTTTGGGACGAAGCGCGCGGCGCCGTTCGCGACGCCTGGGACCGGGTGGACCGCCGAGCGACCAGTCGCGTGTAAGAGCTACACTGGCGGTCGAAGCGAGGGCCGGCCGCGTCCAGCCCGCGGCTCTAAGTCCCGCCAGGGGAGAGGCCGGGGCCGGTACGCCGTTTGCTACAAAGCGCGCGGGTCATCCCGCAGCACCTGCCCCGGAACCGAGGACTCGGAGCGCGCGACACGCGCTCCCACGGCCCTGAAGGAACGACAACGACATGCCCCACGCCCTCCTCGTTGACGACGATCGGGACTTCGCCGCGGGCCTGGCCGAGGTCGTGGCCCGCGACGGGTTCACCACGCGCGTGGCCGGCTCCATCAAGGAGGCGCGGGCGGAGATCGCCAAGGGCACCCCCGACGTGGTCCTCGCCGACCTCCACCTGCCCGACGGCAGCGGCCTCGAGCTCTTCAAGGACCTCGAGAACAGCCCCGCCACCGAGGTCGTGGTCATCACGGGCCAGGCCACCGTGGACACCGCGGTGGACGCCATGCGCCGCGGCGCGGCCGACTACCTGGTGAAGCCGGTGGACGTCGACCGCGTGAAGCTGGTCCTGGCCAAGGTGGCGCAGACGCGCGACCTGAAGGAGCAGATCGGCAGCCTGCGGGGCGAGCTGCGCAAGCTCGGCCGCTTCGGGCCCCTCATCGGCGCCTCGTCCAGCATCCAGAGGGTCTACGACCTCATCTCCAAGGTGGCGCAGACGGACGCCACCGTGCTCATCCAGGGAGAGACGGGCACGGGCAAGGAGCTGGTGGCGGAGACCATCCACACCCTGAGCCGGCGGCACAAGGAGCCGTTCCTGCCCATCAACTGCGGCGCCGTGTCCCCGAGCCTGATCGAGAGCGAGCTCTTCGGCCACGAGCGCGGCAGCTTCACGGGCGCCGACCGCATGCACAAGGGCTACTACGAGCGCGCCCACCGCGGCACCCTGTTCCTGGACGAGATCACGGAGATGCCCCAGGAGCTGCAGGTCAAGCTCCTCCGCGTGCTGGAGACGGGCAAGGTGGTGCGCATCGGGGGAACGGAGGCCATGTCCGTGGACGTGCGCGTCCTCGCCGCCACCAACCGCAAGCCGGAGGAGGCGGTGGCCAAGGGCAAGCTGCGCGAGGACCTGCTCTACCGCCTCAACGTCTTTCCCATCCAGCTCCCGCCGCTGCGCGAGCGGCGCGAGGACGTCGAGCTGCTGGCCGAGCACTTCCTGCAGCAGCTCAACCGCGAGTACGAGACGCGCAAGGTCTTCACCCGGCCCGCCCTCAACCGGCTGGCCGCCCTCCCCTGGCCCGGCAACGTGCGCGAGCTGAAGAACATCGTGCACAAGGCGTTCATCCTGGCCGAGGAGGAGATCGGCACCGACAACCTCCCCCCCGCGGGAGCGGGCGCGGACGAGAACGACCTGAACCTGAAGGTGGGCACGTCGCTCAGCGACGCCGAGCGCCGCCTCATCATGGCCACCCTGAACCAGGCCGGCGGGGACAAGAAGAAGGCGGCCGAGATCCTCGGCATCAGCCTGAAGACGCTCTACAACCGGCTCAACGAGTACAAGTCCGGCTGACGGTGGCGCACGTCGTCTGGGACCCGGCGGAGAGCGCTCCGCCCGACGCCGGCCTCCTGGAGGCGGAGATCGAGCGGGTGGCGCCCGGGGCGCAGGTCAAGCTCACGCTGCGCGAGGACACGTGGCGGGTGCGCGCCCTCCTCTCCGCCGCCCTGTGCACGCGCGGCGCCGGCCTGTCCGCCCGCGACGCGAGCGCGGCGGTGGTCGAGGTCCTGGACGCGCGCGGCATCCCCGCCTGCCTGTGGTCCTAGGCGGCGCGGCCCGGCTCGGCCCGCCGCCCCCCCCTTAGAACCAGGGCTCGTCGCCCGAGGGCCCGTAGATGGAAGGCACGGGGGCCCCCACCATCCGCGCGTAGATCGAGAGCTGGCCGCGATGGTGCACGTAGTCGCGGAGCAGGAACCAGAGGAACTCGATCTTGGGGACGTCGCCCAGCGTCCGGGGGGCCACGAAGAAGCTCACCGTCTCGTCGGTGAGCGCCTTCTCGTCGGCCGCGCGCACGGCCTCCAGGGCCTGAGCGTGGGCCGCCTCCAGCCGCTCCACCAGCGCGGACATGGTGGGCGGAGGTGGAGGGGGCGGCGTGGGCGGCTTCGACCAGTCGAAGCCGCCGGTGAGCGCCTTCACCATCAGGCGCTCCTGTCCCAGCACGAGGGCCCACGCGACGTCCACCGCCGTGCGGCCGGTCGCGTGGGGCTTGAAGCCCGACTGCGCGTCGGGGAAGGCGCGCAGGAGGCGGAGCGTGATCGCGTGCTCGCGCTCGAAGGTGTCGACGAAGAGCTGCTTGTGTCCCTTGGCCATGGCGTCCTCCGCGGGCGTCCTGGGGTCACGCTAGCACGCCGTGCGCTGCGCGGGGACGGGGTCGGCGCGCCCAGCGCCGGCCGACCCGCGTGCGCGGGCCGGCGCGCGCGTCACGGCGCGAGCAGCCGCTTCCGCCCGTCCGGGCCGGTGACGCTCACCGAGCTCCCGCCGCTCCTGGCCAGGAGCTGGACGCCGGGCTCCGTCGCTCCGTCCAGGAGCAGGAGGCCCGAGCCCTCGCCGCCCGCCCCCAGCTTGACGCGGACCTCCCCCTTGGCGTCGCGCAGCCGGAGCACGGTCTCGCCGCTCGGCTCCACGTTGATCTGGGCGCGCACCTGCCCGCGCTCGTCCAGGAGCTCGATGGCGCGCGCGCGCAGGGTCTCGGGCGGGGAGGCGGCGGCCGCGCGCGGCGCGCGCATGACCAGCGCGGCCGAGAGCGCGAGGTTCAGGACGGTGATCCCGGCGACCAGGCGAGGCGACATGGCGACCTCCTCACGGGTGGATGGCGAGGACCAGGTTACCGCGGCCCGGGCCCGCGCCACGGGGTGGCGCGGGGCCGCCAGCGCGGGACGGCCTCGCGATAGCGCTCGTACTCCGTCCCGAAGCGTCGCCGCAGCACGGGCTCTTCGTAGAGGAGCACGTAGGCGAAGAAGACCGCGCCGGCGGCGGCGGCATAGGCGAGCAGCACGGCCCGGCCGAGCAGGAGCGCCTGGCCCAGGATGGCCGCCATCACGCCGACGTACATCGGGTTGCGGACGTGCCGGTAGAGTCCGGAGACCACCAGGTGCGCGGTGGGAGCGATGGGGGCGGGGGTGCCCAGGCCCCTGAGCGCGAAGCGCAGGAAGCACTCCACCACCACGGCCGTCCCCGCCGCGATGAGCGCGACCCCGAGCCAGCGGCTGGCCGGCGCTCCCCAGGGCGCGGGCGCCGCCTGCCACCGGGTCAGCATCCAGGGGACCCAGGCGGCGACGGTGGCGGGCCCGATCCAGAAGAAGAGGAACGACCCGAGCAGGGACCAAGCGCGGCGGTGTGGGCCCGTGGCTCCCTCCCCGCCGCCCGTCGCTCCTATTCCTCCGCGCGCGGCTCGCCGACGGCGTCGTAGGCGCCGCAGCTCTCGCGCTGGCCGGGCAGGAGGTGGGGCCGGACCGCGGGCGCGCACATGAGGGCGAGGGAGCGGTGGCCGTCGCACTTCGTGTGCCCGACCACCTGGTCGCCGTGCCGCGACAGCTCGGGACCGATGAACGACGGGTGGCGCAGGCCGACGACCGCCTCGGTGATCGGGATGCCGGTACGCCGCGTGCGCAGCACCCTCGGGAAGCGCACGTGCAGGTGGGCCCCTGCGCGCGCCTCCTCCCACTCCCGCGCCGGCGAACGTGCGGCGAAGATCTCTGGCGAGCCGACGGAGGTGATCGCGCAGCCCACGATCACCGCCTCGACGCGCTGGGCCAGGTCCGCCTCCTCCGCAGCCGAGAGCGCGATCGGACCCGAGGCGGCCACCAGGGTGACGCGGCTTCGGGCCGGCTCGGGCTCCGCCGGGGCGGCCAGGAGCGCGGCCAGGGCCAGGGCGGCCGGTGTCACGCGCGCCCTCTCCCTGCCCCGTCGTCCGGGCCCCCGCGCCACG
>DATBIO010000205.1:0-2887 GCA_036556965.1 Vicinamibacteria bacterium | reverse complement strand
CTGGTCGGCGATGGCGCGGGTGATGGCCTGGCGGATCCACCAGGTGGCGTAGGTCGAGAACTTGTAGCCGCGCTTGTACTCGAACTTGTCCACCGCCTTCATGAGGCCGATGTTGCCCTCCTGGATGAGGTCCAGGAACTGCAGGCCGCGGTTGGTGTACTTCTTGGCGATGGAGACCACCAGGCGGAGGTTGGCCTCCACCAGCTCCTTCTTGGCCTGCTCCGCCGCCGCCTCGCCGTGCAGCATGGCGATGAGGTTGCGCTTGAGCTCCTCCGCCCGCGTGTCGAAGTCGTCCTCGATCTGCCGCACCCCGTCCTTCTGCTCGCGCAGGGACTTCTTGAGGTGCTGGCGGTACTCCTCGGAGATCTTGCCCCGCATCTTGGACTCGAAGCGGTCGATCTTGGCGTCCGCCTCGTGGATGCGCTCCACCGCCTCGCGCAGCTTCTCGGCCAGCCGGCGCTTGACCACCTCCGAGAACTCGATGTTGCGGATGGCGTTGCTCACGGCCACGCGCAGCCGTCCCAGCTTCCACTTCGCCTTCACGTAGCGGGGGTGGCGCTTGGGGAGCTCCAGGAACTTCTCGCGGTACTTCAGGTAGTCCTTGTGGGCCTCCGCCACCTTGCCCGCGAGCTTGAGGGTCTCCTTGACCTTGTTCTCGAGCTTGTCCTCGGTGACCTCCTCCTCCACGAAGACCACCACGTCGCGCACGCTGATCTCGCCCTTGCTCAGGCGCTCGGCGAGGCGGGCCACCTCCTGGGCGGCCATGGGCGTGCGCGAGATGACCTTGAGCACGATCTTCTTGCCGCGCTCGATGCGCTTGGCGATCTCGACCTCGCCCTCGCGGGTGAGGAGGGGCACCGTGCCCATCTCGCGGAGGTACATGCGGACGGGGTCGTTGGTCTTGTCCAGCGCCCCGGGGGTGAGGTCCAGCTCGGCGCCCTCTTCGCCCTCGCCCTTCTCCCGGAACTTCTGCTCGGAGTCCACCACCTCGATGCCCATGGACCCGAACATGGAGAAGATGTCGTCCAGCTCGTCCGAGGAGCTGATCTCGGAGGGCAACATGTCGTTGACCTCCTCGTAGAGAAGGTAGCCCTTCTCCTTGCCCATGGTGATGAGCTGCCGGACCTCGTCGTATTTCTCTTCAATCGAGAGCGCCATCGCTTGCTCTTTGTCTCCCTCTCAACAATTAGGACGTGTACTGAAAACGGTCACGACAAGCCCGCCATCTGCCGGGTGAGGCGCTGCTTCTCCTCCAGCAGCGCCTCCTGCGCCTCGCCCTCGGCGGCGGGGATCTCCTTCTGGATGGCGGCCATGCGCGCCATGAGGGGCCGCCGCTTCAGCTCGCGCACGCACGCGTCCGCGCTCACCGAGGAGGGCACGCCTTCCATGGCCAGCTCGCTCAGCAGCCGGCGCTGGCCCTCGTCCACCTCCTCGCTCAGGGCGGAGAGGCTGGGCAGCAGCCCGCGCTCCACCACCCGCCGGCCGCCGCGGAGGAGGTCGGCCAGGGCCAGCCCGGCGAGGTCTTCCTCGACGAGACCGCCCACCGCCTCCGCCGCGTCCTCGGAGCCGCTCACCAGGAGGGTGACCAGGTGGCGCTCCGCGGGCAGGAGCCTCGGGCGCGGCGCGGGGGGGGCCGGCGCGGCGGGGACGGGCGCCTTCCCGGCGCCCTGGGCGCGGCGGAGCTCCTCCGCCGCGGCGCGGGGATCCAGGCCGCCGTGCGCGGATGCCGTCCGCAGCCAGGCCGCGCGCTCCACCGCGCTCTCCACCCTGGCCAGGGTCGGGGCCAGGGCCGCGAAGTAGGCCGCCTTGCCCGCGGGCGTGCGCGTGTCGTGGGCGGCGGCGGCGCGGCGGATGAGCCAGTCCATGAACTCGGGGGCCTCGTCCAGGCGCCGGCGGTAGGCGTCGGCTCCCTCCGCCTTGAGGAAGGTGTCGGGGTCGTGTCCCTCCGGCAGCTCCACCACCTGCACGCGGAGGCCTTCCTCCAGGAGCACCTCGATGCCGCGCTGGGCCGCGCGCTGCCCGGCCGCGTCCTGGTCGAAGTTGACCGCCACGCGGTCCGTGAAGCGACGCAGAAGCCGGGCCTGGCTGCTGGTCAGGGCCGTGCCGCAGGTGGCCACCGCCTCGCCGATCCCGTGCTCCAGGGCTCGCGCCACGTCGAGATATCCCTCCATCAATACGACGCGGCCCTGCTCCCGGATCGCCTCTTTCGCCCAGGACAGGCCGTAGAGCACGCGGCTCTTCTGGTAGACGGGGCTCTCCGGCGAGTTCAGGTACTTGGGCTCGGTCCCGTCCAGGCTCCGCGCCCCGAATCCCACCGCGCGCCCGGTGTCCCCGAGGATGGGGAAGACGGCGCGGTTCCGGAAGCGGTCGTAGTGACCCTGGCCGCTCTGCTTGGGCAGGATCAGCCCCGCCGTCAGGAGCAGGGACGGCGCGTGCTGGGGGCCGAGGGCCCGCAGCAGGTCGTCCCAGGCGTCGAGGGCGGCCCCCGCGCGGATGCGCTCCAGGGTCTCCTTCCGGAACCCGCGCCCCAGCAGGTACTCGCGGGCGCGCGTGCCGCCGCCCGACCAGAGGTTCCGCGCGAAGTGCCTGGCCGCGCCGTCCAGCAGCTCGTGCAGCACCTCGCGCTCCTTGCGGTCGGGTCCCGCCTCGAAGCGGTTCTCGGGGACGGGCACGCCGAAGCGGCGGGCGAGCGACTCCACGGCCTCCGGGAAGCTGACCTTCTCGTGGAGCATCACGAACTTGAAGACGTCGCCGCCCTCGCCGCAGCCGAAGCAGTGGAAGACGGGAGGGTCGGCGCGCACGTGGAACGAGGGCGTCTTCTCGTGGTGGAAGGGGCACAGGCCCTTCCACGAGGCCCCCATCTTCTTGAGGGTGACGTGCTCCGACA
>DATBIO010000204.1:0-9149 GCA_036556965.1 Vicinamibacteria bacterium | reverse complement strand
CCGGCATCACCGTGGAGATCAGCAGCGCCGTGGAGGGATCGGCCACGGTGGAGGCCAGCCTCTCCGGGTACCTGGTCGACGCTCCCTAGCCCGCGTCCCGGCGGCTGGCCGTGGGCTTCGCGCTCACCGCCAGTCGCCGCTGAGCTGGAAGGCCGCCCAGCGATACGGATGGGAGGTGGCCGGGCGGCGGATCATCTCCGCCTGGGCGGCCTGCAGGGCCTCGCCCTTGCTCTTGCCCTGCTTGAGGTGGCGGTAGAACCGCCCCATCAGCTCCTCGGTGCTGTCGTCGCCGACCCGCCACAGCGAGGCGAGCACGCTGCGGGCGCCCGCATACTGGAAGGCGCGCGTCAGCCCGAGCAGGCCCTCGCCGGAGGCCTCCTTGCCGAGGCCGCTGTTGCAGGCGGAGAGGGTCACCAGGTCGGCGTCGAGGCGCACCTGCTCGAAGATCTCCCAGGCCTGGAGCAGGCCGTTCTCGCGCCCGGGCCGCCAGTCCGCGGGCGCGGTCAGGGCGAGGGCGGAGTCCAGCGGCGAGGACTCGTCGGCCAGCCCGTGGCAGGCGAAGTGGACGAGCGACGCGTCGCCGCCGATCGCCTTGGCCTTGTCCTCGGTGGCCTCCGGCCCCACGTACACGCGGGACGACCCGGAAAAGAGCGCCTTCAAGCCGTCCACCTCGGCGCGGGAGCCGGGCAGGGGCCGGAAGTCCAGCCCGCGCTCGCGCGCCTGGCGCACGGCCGGCGCCGCGGTCTCCCTTGCCGTGGCCACCGCCGAGTAGTCGGGATCGCCGAAGGCCACCAGCCGAGCCGCGCGGTCGGGCCGCCGCTCGCGCCTCAGCTCCGCGAACACCGTGACCGAGGCGGCCACGTGCACGGGCTTCGCCTCGACCAGGTATCTCCGGCCCGGGGGCGAGGCGGGATCGGCCAGGGCCGCGAACGGGAGGCGGTGGAGGGGGCCGTCGGGCACCACCAGCACGCGCGCGGCGCGTGCGATGGCGGCTTTCACGGGGGCGAGCAGGACGTCGGCCAGGCGGCGGCCCAGGCGGTCGAGCTCGCGGCGGCGGAGGACGAGCGGCTCCTGGGCCAGGGCCCGGAACCGCTCCACGTCCGCGCGCAGCTCGCCGGGCGTGACCGCGAGGGCCTTCGCGGCGAAGTCGGCGGCTCCCGGCCCGACCGCGAAGACGTAGCTGGCGCCCTCGCCGACCAGGTAGGAGAGGACCACGGTGCCCGGGTCCAGCGCCGCGCGCGTCGCGGCCAGGTCCAATGGCTGTGGATACTGCAGCGCCGCCAGGCGCGGGGAGGCGGCGCGAATCCTGTCCTGGACGGTGGCCTGGCGGCGCCGGATGTCCGCGAGCTTGTCGCGCAGGGGTCCCACGTTGGCCGCCGTGGCGCTGGCGAGGCGCGCGACCGTGCGCTCGTACTCGGCGTTCGCCATCCTCCGCGCGGCGTCCAGGTCCGGGGGGACGTCCGCGGAGAAGACCAGGTCGCGCTCGGCCAGCATGGCCAGGAGGCCACGGGCACGGTAGCGCTCGAGGACGTGGAAGGCCTCTTCGGCCCGCCCCAGCTCCACGAGGAGGTCGATGGACTCCCGGTAGTACCAGGCGGCTCGTGCCGCGAAGCGGGTCTTGGCCTCGTCCGTCCCTCCGACCGTCCGGTGCTGGCTCTCGACGGCCCGCAGCGCCTCCTCGAGGAGGGCCAGGGCCTTGGCGCGCTCGCCGCGGCGCCGATGCACGGTGGCCAGGCGCTGGTAGACCTCCGTGACGCGCGCCGCGCCCTTGCTCTCGCGCTCCATCTCCAGCGAGCGGTTCAGCAGGCTCTCCGCGCCCTCCAGGTCCCCTTCGGCGAGGGCCAGCTCGCCCAGCTGCTGGAGGGCGTAGGCGACCTGCGGCCCGCGGGCGGCCAGCGGCTCGGCCATGGCCAGGGCCCGCTGGAAGTACGCGCGGGCGCGCTCCGTCTCCCGGCTCGATGCGTACACCTTGCCCAGGCTGTTCAAGGACGTCGCCACCAGCAGGCTGCCCGGGGACAGCCGCTCCCGGATCTCGAGGGCGCGCCGGAAGTACTCCTCGGCGGTCGAGGTCTCGTCGCGCGCGACGGCGAGGTGCCCCAGGCTCTGCAGGTAGTGGCCCACCTCCACGCTCTGCGGCGCCAGGCTCTCGCGGATGGCCAGCGCGCGGGTGTAGTAGTCCTCGGCGCCGGTCAGGTCGCCACGGCTCCAGGCCAGGATGCCCAGGCTGTGCAGGGTGTTCGCCGCGTCCAGGGAGGCGCCGAGGGCTTCCGTCATGGCCAGGGACCTCTGGAAGTAGTCCTCGGCGGCGATCCAGTCGCCGCGCGTCTTGGTGACGATGCCCAGGTTGTGGAGGGTGTTGGCGACCTCGATCGAGTGCCCGCGCCGCGGCTCGTCCACGGCGAGGGCACGCCGGAGGTACTCCTCTTCCGTGGCCGAGTCCCCGCGCTCGCTGGCCACCAGGGCCAGGTTGTTCAGGGCCGAGGAGACGCCGAACTGGAGGCCGACCCCCTCGTAGACGGCCTGGGCGCGCTGCGTCTCGCGCCAGCTCGCCTCGAGGTCTCCCCGCATGCGCGCGACGTTGCCCAGGTTCAGGTGGCTTCCGGCCACGTCCGCGCTGCCCGGCGCCACGCGCTCGCGCAGGGCGAGGGCCAGGCGGTGCTCGGCCTCGGCGCCGGCGAGGTCGCCGCGGCGGGTGGCCACGCGCCCGAGGTGGTTGTGGATCCACGCCTCGCCCAGGCCCGGCGAGAGCAGCGCGCGATACGCCGTGAGGGCCAGGCCATAGGCAGCCACCGCGTCGTCCCAGCGTGCGCGGTCGTAGGAGTAGCGGCCGCGGGCGCTGTGGACGAACGCCGTGACCAGCGGGTCGCCCGCTGCCCCGGCCTCGCTCCCCGCCGCGGCGAAGGCGCGGTCGGCGTCGTCCCAGGCGCGCTGCCGGGCCGCGCGGCGGCCCTGCCGGACGAAGAGCCAGCTCGCCGCCGCGTGGTCGCCGGCGGCGCCGAGGGCGGACGCCAGCTCGTTCCACTGGCCCCCTGCGTAGGCCTGCAGGTTCGCGCCCTCGAGCACGGGCCGCGCTTCCACCCGCCACTCGCCGGCCGGCACGCGTACGAGCAGGGGCCCGCCCTCGCGCGTGCCCCGCAAGGTCAGCTCGCCGCGGGGCGCCTGCTCGCGCTCCACCCAGGCGAGGTCGAAGGGAGAGCGCAGGCTGCCCTGGGCGGGCTCGGGGTTGGCGGGCGGCGCCGCCGCCCGCTCCCAGGCGTCGAGCAGGTCGCCGGGGCGAAGGCCGGCCTCGTCGGCCGCGAAGCCGCTCTCCACCTCATCGACCACGACCTCGGCGGTGAGGGCGGCGGGAGCGAGGCTGAGCAGGAGCGCCGCCCCCGCGACGCGCCCTCTCATGCCCGCAGGCGGCGCCGCCGGGGGACAGGCGCCTCGCAGGCCCGTGCCGCGGCGGGCAGGACCAGGGCGCCCAGCACCAGGGCCGGCGTCACCAGCATGCGGACCGTGGTCCCGAGGCCGGCCCGCGAATGCTCCGCGAGCACATAGGCCGCCACGAGGAGGCAGAACGCGATGCCCGCACGGCGCCCGCTCTCGCGAAGCCGCCACAGCTGGACGGCGGCGTACGCCCCGAGGGCCACCACCCCCAGCAAGAGGACGAAGAACAGGGTGGCGCGCGGCCGCCACGTGATGATGGTGGACAGCTTGAGGGCGAAGAGCGCCGCGATGACGCTCAGCAGCCCGAACCAGGCGGCGATGAAGCGCAGGGCCACGTACACGGGCGCCCTCCTTATACGCCTTCGATGGGCGATGGGCGAGAGGCGGACGTTACCGGCGGGGCTAGGGCTTGGGGATGCGCACGGTCTTGCTGATCATCAGCGAGCCGGAGACGGCGAAGAGCAGCACGAGGGGGTGGAGGTCCCAGGCCCCGACGTGCACGACGCCGCCGGGCATGGCCGCCCCGTAGCGGCCGGCCCCGGCCAGGCCCGCCACCAGCAGCACCAGCACGGAGCTGGTGGGGATGGGCGTGCCCTCGAAGTAGGCCACCTTGCCCCCGCCCTCCGACAGCTTCTCCGCCGTGATGTTGTAGCGGGCGAGGCGGCTGATGCCGCAGGCGACGAAGTAGAGGAGGACGAGGGCGTCGAGGAGGCCGGTCATGCCGAAGGCGAAGGCCATGCAGGCGGGGGCCACGCCGAAGCTGATGACGTCGGCCAGCGAGTCCAGCTCGCGGCCCATGGCGGAGGCGTCGTGGCGCCAGCGCGCGACCCGGCCGTCCAAGAAGTCGAAGACGAAGGCGGCCACGATGGCGGCGGCGGCGGCGTAGAGCTTGCCCACGCGCGCCTCCCGCACGTGGTCCATGCAGAAGAAGATGGCGGCGGTGCCCGCGGCGCCGTTGGCCAGGGTGAGGAAGTCCGCGAGGTGGAAGTCGCGGATCATCGAGAAGTGCCGCGGCCGGCCGTTCATCGCGGCGCCTGCGCGAGGGCCACGGCGGCGCGGGCCGCCACCTCCGCGTTGTTCTCGAGAAGGGCGACGTTGGCCTCCAGGGTGGCGCCGCCGGTGGCCGCGGCCAGGCGCTCCAGGAGGAACGGCGTGACGGCGGCCCCCCGCACGCCCTCCGCCTCGGCCTGGCGCACGGCCACGGCCAGGGCCCGCTCCACGTCGCCGCGGGGCACGGCGTGCTCCTCGGGCACGGGCACCGTGAGGAGGACGGCGCACGGCCGGCCCAGCGCACGCTGCGCGCGCACGATCTCGGCCACGCGCCCCGGCGTGTCCGCGCGGTCGTCGGTGGGGAAGCCGCTGGAGCGGCACCAGAAGGCGGGCATGTCGCCGGTGCCGTAGCCGACCACGGGCACCGCGTGCGTCTCCAGCCACTCCCGCGTCCGCCCCAGGTCCAGCACCGCCTTCGG
This sequence comes from Vicinamibacteria bacterium, assembly GCA_036556965.1. Lineage (GTDB taxonomy): Bacteria > Acidobacteriota > Vicinamibacteria > Fen-336 > Fen-336 > DATBIO01. The sequence goes on along the minus strand of DATBIO010000204.1, from coordinate 4,251 downwards.
TCCCGCGCACACCACCAGCGCGTCCGTGGAGGCGAGCACGGGCAGGTCCGCGGACACGTCCTCCGGCGCGCCGCGGTGCACGCCGCCGATGCCGCCCGTGGCCATCACGCGTATGCCGGCGCGCGCGGCGGCCCAGACGGTGGCCGCCACCGTCGTGCCTCCCTCGGCCCCGCGCACGGCCAGCAGCGGGAGGTCGCGCAGGCTCGCCTTCACCGCCACCGTGGAGGCGCAGAGGAGCTCGATCTCCTCGGGCGAGAGCCCGATGCAGACGCGGCCGCGCAGGACGCCGATGGTGGCGGGGACCGCGCCCGCCGCGCGCACGACGTCCTCCAGCCGCCGGCCCACCTCCGCGTTCCGGGGCCGCGGCAGGCCGTGGGTCAGGACGGTGGACTCGAGGGCCACCACCGGTCTTCCGGCCTGGAGGGCAGTCCTGACCATCGGCCGAACGTCCATTCCATCAACCATTTACTAGCAGTGTAGGGCGTTTCAACCCCGGATGGGAGTACCCTGTCCAAGGAGTGATGGGCGCCAGCCTCTGCGGCGGCCCACGGAGGTTACGGGTTCATGAAGACCATGGCATTCATCGCCGGACTGGCGCTGGCCGCGGGAACGGTCGCCTTCGCGAACGACGAGCTCGGTCGCGGGCGGCACCCCGAGGCGCGCCAGCGCATGCTGGAGCGGTTCGACGCGAACAACGACGGGCAGCTCGACGACCAGGAGAAGGCGCAGGCCAAGGCCGCGTTCGAGGCGCAGAAGGCGGAGCGCAAGGGCCGCATGCTCGAGCGGTACGACACCAACAAGGACGGCCAGCTCGACGAGCAGGAGAAGGAGGCGGCCAAGGCGCAGTTCCGGGAGCGCCACAAGGAGCGCAAGGCCGAGTTCCTGAAGAAGTACGACACCAACGGCGACGGCAAGCTGGACGAGACGGAGCGCGCGGCGGTCGAGAGCGCGCGGGCGGCCCGGCGCGCCGAGGCGCTGCGGCGCTACGACACCAACGGTGACGGCAAGCTCGACGAGGCCGAGCGCGAGGCGCTTCGCCAGGAGAAGCGCAACCGCGAGAAGTAAGCGGCACCCCGCCGCGAGCCGTGAACGGCGCCCGGGTCCCCGAGGACCCGGGCGCCTTTTTTCCTGGCCGCAATGACGGGACGACGCTCCGCGAGGACACCCGCCCGGGCCTGCCCTCGCGCCCACAAGCACTTGGGGCTGGCACCGTCCTTGCTGTTCTCCGCCTCCGTCAGGAGGGCTGACTCCATGAGGAAGACCATTGCCGTGCTGACCGCCGCCGCCTTCACGGCCACCGGCTGCGCCAGCATGAACAAGACCCAGCAGGGAGCCGTGATCGGGGCGGGGGCGGGCACCGTCATCGGCGGCGCCATCGGTCACGCCACGGGCTCGACCGCGCGCGGCGCCATCCTCGGCGCCGTGGTGGGCGGGGCGGCGGGGGCGCTCATCGGCCGCCACATGGACAAGCAGGCCGAGCGCCTGGCCCAGGAGCTCGAGGGCGCGAAGGTGTCGCGCGTGGGCGAGGGCATCGCGGTGACCTTCGAGGACGGGATCCTGTTCCCCTTCGACTCCGCGGAGCTGATGCCGGCGGCGCGCGGCAACCTGCGCAAGCTCGCGGACAGCCTGCAGAGCGAGCCGCGCACCGAGGTCATGATCATCGGCCACACCGACTCGCGGGGCACCGACGCCTACAACCAGGACCTCTCCCTGCGCCGCGCGCGCTCGGCCTCGTCCTACGTGGGCGCGCAGGGCGTGAGCCGCGACCGCCTCCTGCCGTCGGGCAAGGGCGAGCAGGAGCCCGTGGCCAGCAACGCGACGGACGACGGCCGCCAGCAGAACCGGCGCGTGGAGATCGCGATCTACGCGAACGAGGAGTGGCGCAACGAGGCGCGCCGCGAGGCCCGGGCGCGGTAAGGCCACGCGGGCGAGGGCGCGGCGAGGCGCCCTCGTCCCCCTCCGCGGGTCGTCGGCTCTCGCGGCGCGCGCGGCGGCGGGCTAGCGGTCGCCCCCCGCCCGCACGGCGGGCGTCCCGGGGGCCTCGTGGGCGGGCGCCCAGCGCGGCTCCTCGTCCGCGGCGGGCCGGCCCACCAGCACCTCGTGCGGCCGGAACGCGTCCTTGTAGCGCATGGACGGGCACCCCAGCACGCAGTAGCCGAGGTAGACGTGCGGGATGCCCGCCGTGCGCGCGAGGTCCACGCAGGTCAGGACGTTGCCCACGCCGGGGGAGAGCCGCGCCACCTCCGGGTGGTAGAAGAACATGGTCGCGCTCCAGGCGCGCGGCGTCACGTCGCAGATGCCCAGGGCCACCAGGCGGCCGCCGTCGTAGTAGGCCACCTCGCGCGCGGCGGGATGGTAGGCGGCCAGGCCGAGGTGGTAGCCCTCCTCGTCCATGGGCGCCGCCTTCCAGCCGCGCTCCCCCTCGCGGAAGCGGTGCCAGGCCTCGAAGAGGGCGACGCGCTCCGCGTCCACGCGGGGCGGCCCCACCTCGAGGCGGAAGCGGCCGGCCCGCCGGCGCGCGCGCTTCTGGCTCTCCGTGGGGACGAACCGGTCGAGGGGCAGGCGCAGGGACCGGCACTCGAAGCACGCGCCGCAGGCCGGGCGGAAGTAGAGGATCCCCTGGCGCCGCCAGCCGCGCCGCAGCATCTCCTCCAGCTCGGCCACCGTCACGCGCGTCATCACGCGGTACTCGAGCGAGGCCAGCGCCTCCGCCAGGTAGTCGCAGGGGCGGGGGGCCTCGAGGTGCTGGCCGAAGACGCGCGGCACGCCCGGCAGGATAGCGCGGGCGCGGCCCGCGCTCAGTATCCGAGCCGCTTGTCCACCACGTTGCGGAGGGGCTGGCCCGCCCGGAAGCGCGCCAGGTTGTCCAGGAACACGGCGAGGGCGTCCTCCCGCCAGCCCGCCACCTGGTCGGCGCTGTGCGGCGAGAGCAGCACGTTCTCGAGGCTCCAGAGGGGATGGCCGGCGGGGAGGGGCTCCTCGCGGTAGACGTCGAGGGCGGCGCCGCGCAGCGCGCCCGAGCGCAGCGCGGCCACGAGCGCGTCCTCGTCCACGGCCGACCCGCGGCCGAGGTTCACCAGCACCGCCTCGCGCTTCAGGCGCGCGAGGGCCGCGGCCGAGACCAGCCCCCGCGTGGCGGAAGTCTCCGGCAGCGTGAGCACGAGCACGTCGGCCTCGCGCAGGAGGTCGGGCAGGGCCTCCGGTCCGGCCACCACCTCCGCCCACTCGTCCGCGCCCGCGGGCGCGGGCCGCGAGCGTACGGCGTGGACGCGCATGCCGAGGGCGCGGGCGCGGCGGGCCACCGCGCGGCCGATGTCGCCGTAGCCCAGCACACCCATGAGCTGCCCGGCCACGCGCCGCGGCTCGAACGGCTCCCAGCGGCGGGCAACCTGCGCCCGCAGGAGGCGTGGCACGTCGCGCGCGAAGTGGAGGACGGCGGCCAGCGCGAACTCGGCCAGGGCGTCGCTGAAGACGCCGCGCGAGTTGGTGAGGACGACGTCGCTCTCCGCCAGGGCGGGGAAGAGGAGGCGGTCCACGCCCGCGGGCCGCGAGTGGACCCAGGCCAGGGCCGGGGCCCGCGCCAGCAGCGGCTCGAGCAGGGCGCGCCCTCCCGAGCAGTAGAGGGCGGCGCGCGCGCCGGCGGCCTCTTCCCCGAAGTCCTCGGGTCTTGCGCCGAAGACCACGCGCAGGCCCGGCCGGGCGGCCAGCCGGTCCAGGGACGCGTCGCGCTCCCGCGCCAGGACCAGCAGGTCGAACGGGCCCGGATCCAGGCTAGCGGACCTCGACGACGACCGGCCGCGTCGTGCCGCGCGCGCCCCAGCCGTCCTCGAGGACCACGGCCACCGTGCAGGTGCCACGCTCCAGCGTACGGAAGTCGAGGGACACCGCGTCGGCCGCGCCGCCGCACTCGTAGACGCCGCCCCCCTGGCACTGCCCGCTCACGCTGACCCCCGCGCAGGACCAGCCGTCGCCCTCGGCGTCCTGGCGGACGCCGTTCAGGGCCCACGTGCAGCCCGCGCTGGCCTGGGCGGCCAGGGGCGGGGCGCAGGCGGGCGCGGCGCAGCCCGTGTAGGAGTGGCAGGAGCCGGCCGCCTCGAGGGCGGGCGCCTCGTTGGAGCCGCGCGCCTCGCCGCGCGCCAGGACCAGGCCGCCGCGCCCGTCGCGCACGGTCACCGTGGCCTCGAAGGAGCGGATGGCGTCCACCACGCACGTGGCCTGGGAGCCCGTGCCGGACGCGCAGCCCGCCCATTC
>DATBIO010000203.1:0-8502 GCA_036556965.1 Vicinamibacteria bacterium | reverse complement strand
GTCGGCGTAGGGAACGCTGATGTCCGTCTGCTGGATGCGGGAGAGCATCTCGTCGTACAGCTTCTTCTGCAGGCCCGCCGTCGGCTTCATGAACGCCTCGGCGTAGGCGAGCTCCGCGTTCAGGTAGCCCTCGACCTCGGGGGTGCCCTTCTCGCGCATCCAGAAGTAGTCGTCCGAGAGGCGGTCGCCGTGGATCTCCAGCGTGTGGGGGTGCCGGCGGGCCACGGGCGGCGTCCCCGCCGGAGCCGGCAGCAGCGTGACCTCCACGCGCCGGTTGGGGGGAGCCGTGTCGTCGGGCCGCCCGGGCGCGGCGAGGGCGCAGGCCGCGCCCAGGAGCAGGGTGGAGCGAAGGGTTCGGGTCATGGCGAAGCAGCCTCCCGTGGATCGGTCCAGCGGCGTGGACGGCGCGCGGCAGCCTCCATTCTATGGTCGCCGCGACCCGGGTCTCGAGCCGTGCCCCGCGCGCCCGGGGGCGGCGTTGTCCCATTGGCCGGCGACGCACACAATGGCCGTCATGGCGAGGGAAGCCGACCGGCAGCGGGCGGCGGTGGCGCGCGCCTACGCGCACGCCCTGGATGCGCCCGCGCCTCCGGCGCGGGGGCATGGCCTTGCCCGCTACGACTGGCGCGACGTCGCCCTCCTGCCGGAGGCCGTGCGCACGGCCTCCCTCGGCTGCGCCAACCCCTTCGCCTACGCCGCCGTCGAGCCCGGGCAGACGGTCCTCGACCTCGGCTGCGGCGCGGGCCTCGACCTCGTCCTGGCCGCGCGGCGGGTGGGAGAAGGCGGGCGCGTGCTCGGCGTGGACATGACCCCGGACCTGCTGGCCCGCGCGCGCACACACACCGCCGGCCATCCGGCCGTGGGCGTGTGCCGCGCCCTCATGGAGTCGCTGCCCGTGCGCGACGGGGTGGCGGACTGGGTGCTCTCCAACGGCGCCTTGAGCCTGTCGCCGGAGAAGGCCCGCGTCCTGGAGGAGGTCGTGCGCGTGCTGCGCCCCGGCGGCCGCGTGCTGCTGTGCGACGTGGTGGCGGCCGGCCTGCCCGTCGCGTTGCGCAGGGCGGCCCAGGCGCGCGGCTCGTGCCTGGCGGGGGCGTTGGACCTGCCCGCGCTCGTCCAGGCGCTCCGCGCCGCCGGCCTCCGGGAGGTGGCGGTGGCCGGGCACGTGCGCTACGGTCCCGAGGAGCGCGCGGCCCTGGCGGAGGCGGAGCTGGAGGACGCGGCGGCGGACTGGGGCGAGGCCGAGGTCGGCAGCGCGGCCGTGTCCGCCGTGAAGGACGTGGGCGGCGGCTCGATCGACCCGGTACCACCGGCGGAGGAACGATGGCCCTAGGAACCCTGGTGCTCGGCGTGGCCCTGGCCGCGGCGCCGTCCGAGGACCTGCTCGGCGTCTACCGCTTCCCGGACGGCCGGCTGGCCGGCGTCCGCCCGGTGGCGGACGAGGACGCGTGGCGGTACGTGGACTTCGCCACGGGCGCTTCGCACAAGATGCACCGGGCGGAAGGCGGCGGCTTCCAGTCGTCCGACGACTGGGCCTCCGCGGCCCCCGTGCGCCTCCGGTACCGGTTCGACCTCGGGCCCGGAAGCCGGGCCCGCGCGCTCGTCCTGGAGGGGGCGGACGGGCGCCGCGAGAAGGCGGTCCGGGTGGGCGTGCGCGAGCGGGGAGCCACCTTCACCAGCGCCAACACCGCGCTCTACGGGAAGCTCGTGCTGCCCGCCGGCGGAGGCCCGCGCCACCCGGTGGTGGTGTTCGTGCACGGATCGGACAACGCGCCCTCCGTGGACCGCGAGCTGCTGCCCTATCTCCTGGCCGCCAACGGCATCGGGGGGTTCGTCTTCGACAAGCGCGGCACCGGCCGCTCGCACGGCGAGTACACGCAGCTCTTCCAGGTGCTGGCCGACGACGTGGTGGCCGGGGTGCGCTGGCTTCGCAAGCAGAAGGACGTGAACGGCGCGCGCATCGGCCTGGCCGGGTTCAGCCAGGGCGGCTGGGTGGCGCCCCTGGCCGCGTCCCGGGAGCCCGCCGTGCGCTTCGTGCTCGTGGGCTACGGGCTGGCCATGCCCGTGGCCGACGAGGACCGGCTGGAGGCGCCCCTCAAGCTCGGGAGCATGGGGCTGGACCCCGCGGCCATCCGCGAGTTCGAGGAGGTCAACGCCGTGCTGCACGCCACCGCACGCGGCGGCTTCACCGCGGAGGGCTGGCGCCGCCTGGAGGAGAAGCTCGCCGCCTACGCGGGGCGGCCCTGGCTCGAGAAGGCCAGGGGGACGGAGACCTGGCTGGGCCAGTTGCTGGCCATGGGCATGGAGCAGGCGCGCGACCGCGTGCCCCGCCTCTTCACCACGTTCTTCGACCCCTTCTACGACCCGGTGCCGACCCTGGCGTCCCTGGACGTCCCCATGCTCTGGCTCCTGGCCGCGGAGGACATCGAGGCGCCGCCCGGACCGACGGTGGCGGTGCTCGAGCGGCTGCGCGGCGCGGGCAAGCCGGTGGAGGTGGTGGTGTTCCCGGGCACCGATCACGGCATCAGGGAGTTCGTGGCGGGTCCCGGCGGCCGCACCACCACGCGCTACGCCCCCGGCTACTTCAAGGCCGTGGTGGACTGGCTGAAGCGCCAGACCCGCTGAGGGCCGCGGAGCCACGGGGACGGGAGAGACGTCGCGGGGGAACGGCTGAAGACGCCGGCCAGGGAAGGCTCCCTCCCCGCCCGCCCCTTTCGCCCCGTCCCGCCTCTCCCGTCCCGGTGGCGCCGGGGCCTACCCGGCGGCCGACTTCTCCTGCTCCGGCGCGTCCCAGATGAGGTTGCGCAGGCCGGAGTGCGTCACGCGCAGCGTGCCCTCGCGCACCAGCGCCTGGGTGGCCGTGCAGATGGCGCCGAAGAGCCCCTGGATGGGGAGCATGGTGATGCCGGGGTTGAAGCCCACCCAGGCGTTGCGCCCGCTGGCCTTGGCCACGTAGAGGGCGCGGTCGGCCACGCTGATGACCTGCTCCCAGGTCAGCGCGTCGAGCTGCTCCCGGAAGAACGGGTAGGCGGCGAAGCCCACCGAGCAGCTGATGCGCACCACGCGCCCGTCCCCGATCTCGAACACGTGCTGGGCCACGCGGGTGCGGATGCGCTCGGCCAGCTCGCTGAGGCCCTCCCCGCTCAGGTCGCGGGCCACCAGCACGAACTCGTCCCCCCCCCAGCGCACGATGATGTCGGAGGTGCGGCTGGCCGCCTTGAGGATGTCGCGCAGCTGCCGGAGGACGGCGTCGCCCGCGGCGTGGCCCGCGGTGTCGTTGATCTTCTTGAAGTGGTCGAGGTCGATCATCAGGAAGGCGAGGTCGAGGGAGTCGGGGGTGACGGAGCCCTCCGGCATGTTGCGGTAGCGCCGGTGGAGGAGGGCGACCTCCTTCTCGATGTACTCGGCCAGGAAGCGCCGGTTGGCCAGGCCGGTGAGGGAGTCGGTGATGCTGGCCTGGGCCAGCTCGTCGTTCAGGCGCTGCAGCTCGTCCTGGCGGTCGGACAGCTCGCGCGTGCGCTCGTGCACGCGGTCCTCCAGGGCGCGCGCGTACTCGGCCTCGCGCTCGAACTTCCGCTGCTGCACGCGGGTCAGGCCCAGGATGCCGCCGAGGATGAAGATGCCGTAGCCGGCGAAGGCCCAGCCCGTGGTCCAGGGCGCCGCCGCCACCGTCACGGGGATGGCCAGGCCGTCCTCGTTCCAGCGCCCGCCGCTGTTGGCCGCGCGCAGGCGGAACGTGTACTTGCCGGGGTCGAGGTTGGTGTAGGTCACCCGCCGCGCGGAGCCCAGCTGCACCCAGTCGGGGTCGAAGCCCTCGAGCTTGTAGGCGTACTTGTTGTTGTGGGGGGCGGTGAAGTCCAGCGCCGCGAACCGGAAGCCGAGCACCTTGTCGCGGAAGCCGAGGCGGACCTCTCGTGCCTGGTCGGGCGGGCCGCCGAAGGGGCGGTGGTCCACCGTCAGGCTGGTGAGCACCACCGCGGGGGCGATGCCCGCCTGGCGGATCCGCTCGGGGTAGAAGGCGTTGAAGCCGTTCACGCCGCCGAAGAACAGCTCGCCGGAGGCGCTCTGGTACCAGGCGCCGAAGTTGAACTCGGGCGCCTGCAGCCCGTGGCTCACGCCGTAGTTGTCGGCGGAGAGCGTGCGGGGGTCGAAGGCGCTGAGGCCGTTGTTGGTGCTCAGCCAGAGCCGGCCCTTGCTGTCGGCGCGGATGGCGTAGACGACGTCGTTGGGAAGGCCGTTGCGGGTGGTGAAGGTCTCGAAGGCCTGCCCGTCCGCGGAGAGGCGGGCCAGGCCGCTGTGCGTGCCCACCCAGAGGGTGCCCGCCACGTCCACGAAGAGCGCGTGCACCTCGTCCGAGGGCAGGGAGCGGGGATCGCCGGGGCGGTGGGCCAGGTGCGTGAAGCGGCCCGTGCGCGGGTCGAGGAGGTCCAGGCCCTTCTCCATCGTCCCCACCCAGAGCTTGCCCTCGGGGGACTCCGCCAGCGCCGCCACGCGGTCCCCGGCAAGGCTCGAGGGCTGCTGCGGGTCGTGCCGGTAGACCGTCACCTCGCCCGTCTCGGGATCCAGGCGCGAGAGGCCGCCCCCGTAGGTGCCCAGCCACAGGAGGCCGCGGTTGTCCTCGAGGATGGAGGTGACGCCGTTGCTGCTCAGCGAGGCGGGGTTCTTGGCGTCGTGACGGTAGTGGACGACGGCGCCGGTGGCGGGGTCGAGGCGGTCCAGGCCGCCGTCGAGGGTGCCGACCCAGAGGTCGCCCTTGTGGCTGCGGTGGAGGGCCATGATGCGGTCGCTGGCCAGCGAGCCCGGCTTCCGGGGGTCGTTGCGATAGGCCGTCACCTCGCCGCTCACGCGGTTCATGGAGTAGAGGCCGGCGTCGAAAGTCCCGATCCAGAGCCGGCCGGCGTGGTCCTCGGAGAAGGAGGTCACGCGGCCGCTGCCCAGGCCGGTGGGGCTCTCCGGATTGGGGGCCACGTGGCCGAACTGCCAGCTGAGGGGGTTCCACTTGTGCACGCCGCCCAGCCGCGTGCCCACCCACAGGACCCCGCCGCGGTCCTGCGCCAGCGACAGGACGTGGTCGTCGCCCAGGCTGCCGGGATCGGTGGCCTGGTGCCGGTAGTGCGCGAAGGTGCGGCGGTGCGGGTCGAAGAGGTCGAGGCCGCCGCTGGTGGCCACCCACAGGCGCCCCTCCGCGTCCTGCAGGAGCGCGCGCACGTAGTCGTGGGCCAGGCTGTCCGGGTCCGCGGGGTGGTGGCGGAAGGACTCGATGGTCCCCGCCGGGTCGCGCCGGTAGAGGCCGGCGTTGGCCGTGCCCACCCACAGGGAGCCCAGGTCGTCCTCGAGGATGGCGCGCACCTTGGAGCTGCCCAGGCCCTTGGTGAGGTGGGAGAAGCCCTTCTGGCCGTCGAAGAGGTCGAGCCCGCCGTCGCTCCCCACCCAGAGGCGGAACTGCCGGTCCACGTAGAGCGCGTAGACGCGATCGTCGCTCAGGCTGGCGGCGTCGGCGTCGTGGGTGAAGCGGCTGAGCGCCCCCGTGGCGATGTCCACGCGGGCCAGGCCGGCGTCGCGCGTGCCCACCCACACCGTCTGGTCCTTGGGGTTCACGCGCACCACCCGGATGTGCACGCCGGAGAGCACGTCCTGCCGCACCACGCGGTCGGTGGCCCGCTCCCACAGGGCGAGGCCGTTGCTGGTGCCGATCCAGAGGTTGCCCGCCGCGTCCTCGTCCAGCGACCACACGAAGCTGCTGGGCAGGGAGGTGGCGTCGGCGGGGTCGTGCTTGTAGGTGCGGAACGCCTGGCCGTCGTAGCGGTTGAGGCCGTCCTCGGTGGCCAGCCACACGTAGCCCACGCGGTCCTGCAGCACCTGCATGACGGTGGACTGCGACAGCCCCTGCTCGAGGGACAGGTGCTCGAAGCGGATGGGCCGGGTGGGGGAGGCCGCGGCGGGTGCGGCCAGGGCCGCCGCCAGCAGCAGGGCGCCCCCGCGCGCGAGCCGCGTGCTTCGGGAGGAGGGTTGCATGGTCGGGTTCTCGCTGCCTCTCATGGCGCGGGCGTCCATCAGGCGGTCCTGCCGAGCCCGCACCGCAGGAGCTCGGCGAAGTCGGAGGCGGGCACGGGCGGCGAGAACAGGAACCCCTGGTACTCGCTGCAGCCGTGGCGGCGCAAGAACTCCACCTGGTGCGGCTCCTCCACCCCCTCCGCCACCACGCGCAGCCCCAGCTGGCGGGCCATGGCGATGGTGGCGCTGGTGATGGCGGCGTCCTCCGCCGACCGGCCCACGCCGGCCACGAAGGACTGGTCGATCTTCATGACGTCGATGGGGAACTGCTTGAGGTAGACGATGGCGGAGTTGCCGGTGCCGAAGTCGTCGATGGCCAGCCGCACTCCGAGGGCCTTGATGGCGTGGAGCTGGCGGATGATGTCGGGGTCGCTGCGCAGCACGCCGCGCTCGCTCAGCTCCAGCTCCAGCAGCTCCGCCCCGATGCCCGACTCCTCCAGGGCGTCCTTGACGACCTGCGCGAGGTCGCCGCGCACGAGCTGGCACAGGGACACGTTGACGGCGACGCGGGGGGCGGGCAGGCCGGCGTCGCGCCACGCCCGCACCTGCTGGCAGGCGGTGCGGATGACCCAGCTTCCCACCTGCATCATGAGGCCCGCTTCCTCGGCCAGGGGCACGAACTCCGAGGGGGGCACCGAGCCCAGCTCGGGGGACTCCCAGCGCAGCAGGGCCTCCGCCGCGGTGACCGCGGCCTCCGCGCCCTCCACCAGCGGCTGGTAGTGCAGGGCCAGCTCGCCCCGGTCGAGGGCGGAGGCCAGCAGCCGGATGATGGCGCGGCTCCGCTCCGTCACGCGGTGGGAGGACTGGCCGTAGAAGCGGATGGTGCCCCCGCTCTCCGCCGCCTCCGCCGCCGCCATCTCCGCCTTCTGGAGGAGCGTCTCGCCGCTCCGCCCGTCGCTGGGGGCCAGGGCCACGCCCACCCCCGTGCAGAGCATGATGGCCTCGTCGCCCGCGAAGTAGCGCCCCGAGAGCCGGTCGAGGAGGACGCGCACGCTGGCCTTGGCCTCCGCCCAGCCGGGCAGGTTGGTGAGCATGGCCGCGAAGAGCCCGCCCCCCACGCGGCCGGCCATGGACATGGACGGCCCCGCGCACGCGCGCTGCAGCTCCTCGGAGCGCAGGCTGGAGGTCAGGCGCTGGGCCACCTGCTGCAGCACGGAGTTGGCCCGCGCCCGCCCCAGGCGGCTGTTCACCACCACGAGGTGGGCGATGTCGAACACGGCCACCGCCACCTGGCTGTGCTCGGTGGCGGAAGCCAGCGCGTTCTCCAGGTACTGCTCGAAGCGCTCGGCGTCGGGCAGCCCGGTCAGGGAGTCGAAGTGGGCGAGCCAGGTGCTGTCGCGGCGGAAGTCGTCCGCCTCCTTGCGCAGCCGCTCCACCTCGTCCCGCGCGCTGCCCAGGTCGCGCAGCGACTCCGCGGCGCGGGCCAGGCGGGTGGCGCGGGTGGAGGCGAGGTGCCAGTCGTACGGCCGCCGCGCCACGTCGTCCGCTCCCGACTGCAGGGCGGCGCGCGCCTCGCGGTCGCCGGAGCACAGCACGAGCACGGGCACCGCGGAGCGCACGCGCACCGCCTCGCAGAGGGCCCGGCCCTCCGCGTCGCGGAGGGCCATGTCCGTGACCACCACGGCGGGCGCGCGCTGGGCCACCAGCTCCAGGGCGCGCGCGGCTTCCGCCGCCGTCACCACCTCGAAGCCGCAGCTGGCCAGCCAGCGGGCGCCGTTGTCGCGCACGGAGGAGTCGCGGGTGGCGAGGAGGGCCACGCGCCGCTCGACGACCCGGCCGCGCTCGTAAGGGATGGGGAGGAGAGCCTGGGCCATGGCCATCACTCCTAGCGGGGCCCGCTCTCTTCGCCGTCGTCTTCGTCCTCGTCGCCCGCGGCGGCGTCCGGCCCGTCCGGCCAGAGCACGGCCTCCGACTCCGTGGACGCGGCGTCGGGCCCGTCCGGCCAGAGCACGGCCTCACCCCACAGGGTGGTGTCGGGCCACAGGACGGCCTCGCTGCTCGTGCCGACCTCGGGCCACAGCGAGGCGTCCGACCACACCACGGCGTCCGACCAGAGGGTGGCGTCGGTGGGCGCGCACATGGGCAGCCACTGCACGCTGCTGGACCAGAGCCCCATCAGGCTGTAGGCCTCGTCGCCCCACAGCACGGCCGTGTTCTCCACGCCCAGGAGCCCCTGGTCGACGTCGCGGAACACCAGCGGCGACTTCGCCTCCGCCGCCGTGCCCTGGGCGCGCAGGGCGCCCAGGATGTCCAGGGCGCCGGCGCCCGTGGCGAAGGGATGGCCGGCCGCGGCCTTGTGCGCGGAGGCCATCAGGCGCGCCTTCACCGTGGCCGGGGTGAGGCCGGGGTCCTGCTCGATCATCAGGGCGGCGGCGCCCGTCACCACGGGCGCGGCCATGCTCGTCCCGGACATCTCGTAGAAGAGCGTCGGCACGCTGGTGGTGATGCCGG
>DATBIO010000202.1:0-15782 GCA_036556965.1 Vicinamibacteria bacterium | reverse complement strand
AAGGGCGCGCGCTTCCGCTCCTCGGCGATGGCCTTCCCCACCGCCGCGCGCAGGCCGGCCACGTAGCGCAGGCCCAGGCGCACGACCTCGCCCTCGCCCTCCAGCGCGCAGTCGAAGTCGCTGCGCGTGACGTCCACGGGCAGGAAGCGCGCGCCGTGGCGCTGCGCGTCCTTCACCAGGGTGGCCGGGTGGTAGAAGCCCATGGGCTGGTTGTTGAGCAGGGCGCAGGTGAAGGCCGCGGGGTGGTGGGCCTTGAGCCAGGCGCTGGCGTAGGCGAGGAGCGCGAAGGAGGCCGCGTGCGACTCCGGGAAGCCGTACAGCGCGAAGGACGCGATGGAGGTGAGGATCTCCTCCGCCGCCGCCCCCGTGATGCCGCGCGCGCGCATGCCCTCCTGCAGCTTCACACGCAGCGGCGCCATGCGCTTCTCGGAGCGCTTGGAGGTCAGCGCGCGCCGCAGCTCCTCCGCCTCTCCCCCCGTGAAGCCGGCGGCGGCCATGGCCACGCGCAGGATCTGCTCCTGGAAGAGGGGCACGCCCAGGGTGCGCTCCAGGATGGGCTCCAGGCAGGGGTGGGCGTAGCGCACGGGCTGCTCTCCGGCGCGCCGGGCGAGGTAGGGGTGCACCATCTTCCCCACGATGGGACCGGGACGGATGATGGCCACCTCGACCACCAGGTCGTAGAACCGCTCCGGGCGCAGGCGGGGCAGGGTGGCCATCTGCGCGCGGCTCTCCACCTGGAAGAGGCCGACGGTGTCCGCCGCGCGCAGCATGGCGTAGACCTCGGGGTCGTCGGCGGGCAGGTGGGCGAGGTCCACCTCCACCCCGCGCGCGCCCAGCATCCGGATGGAGTCCTGCAGCGCCGCCATCATGCCCAGGCCCAGCAGGTCCACCTTGACGATGCCGAGGTCGGCGCAGTCGTCCTTGTCCCACTGCACGACCACGCGCCCGGGCATGGTGGCGGGCTCGAGGGGCACCACCGAGTCCAGGGCCCCGCGGCAGATCACCATCCCCCCCGAGTGCTGGCCCAGGTGGCGGGGCAGGTCCTGGATCTGCGCGAAGAGCGAGGCCAGCGTGCGCAGGCGGCGGTCGCCGGGGTCGAGGCCCGCCTCCCGCATGCGGCTCTCCAGCGTGTCCCCGGGGTCGACGTACTCGAACGGGCGCAGCATGGCGGCGAGCGGCCCCGTCTCCTCTTCCGTCATGCCCAGGGCCTTGCCGATCTCGCGCGTGGCGCTCTTCTCGCGGTAGGTGATGACGTTGGCGGTCATGGCCGCGCCGCGCGCCCCGTAGGTGGCGTACACGTGCTGGATCACCGTCTCCCGGCGGTCGCCGCTGGGCAGGTCGAGGTCGATGTCCGGCCACTCCCCGCGCTCCTCGGAGAGGAAGCGCTCGAAGAGCAGGTCCATGCCCACGGGGTCCACCGCGGTGATGCCGAGGCTGTAGCAGACGGCGCTGTTGGCGGCGGAGCCGCGGCCCTGCACAAGGATGCCCTCGCGGCGGCAGAAGTTCACGATGTCCCAGACGATGAGGAAGTAGCCCTCCAGCTCCAGCTTCACGATGAGGTCCAGCTCCCGCTCCACCTGGCGGCGCGCCTTCTCGTGGTACGGGCGGTAGCGCGCGCGCGCCCCCGCCTCCGTGGCCGCGCGCAGGAAGGAGGCCGGCGTCTCCCCCGGGGGCAGCGGGTACTCGGGGAACCGGTAGCCGAGGTCCGAGAGCGTGAAGCGCAGCCGCTCCCCCAGCGCCTCCGCGCCCGCGAGGAGCCGCGGGCGGTCGGCATAGAGCGCCTCGCGCTGCCGCAGGGGGCGCAGGTGGCGCTCGCCGTTGTCGAGGAGGAGGCGGCCGGCCCGCGCCAGCGTCGTCTTCTCGCGGACGCAGGTCAGCACGTCGAGCAGGAACCGCCCACCCGCGCGCGCGTGGCGCACCCCCCCCGCCGCCACCGCGGGCAGGCCCGTCGCGTCGGCGAGGTCGAGGAGGGCCTGGTTCGCCCGCTCCTGCCGGCGCCGCCGGTGCCGCTGCACCTCGACAGCGACGTTTCGGTCGCCGAAGGCGCGGCGCAGGACGGCCAGGCGTGCGGGATCGGGGACGGCGCCGAGGGCGTCCGCGCCGAGGAGGGCGACGAGCCCCCCCACGCGCCCCTCGAGGGCGGCCAGGGACACGCTGCCTTCCCCCTTGTGCTTCCCCGCCTTCATGTCGGTGACGAGGCGGCACAGCGCCTGGTAGCCGGCGCGGCTCTCCACGAGCACGGGGAGGCAGCCGCCCTCGCCCAGCGTCAACTCGGCCCCCACGATGGGCCGGATGCCGGCCGCGCGCGCGGCCTTGAAGAAGCGCGGCGCCCCCGCGAGCGAGTCGCGGTCCACCAGGGCCAGCGTGTCGTAGCCGTGGCGCACCGCCTCCTCCACCAGGGACTCGGGCGGGGAGGACGCGCGCAGGAAGGAGAAGGCGGAAGCCGTGCGCAGCTCGACCGGCATGGGACCTGGGCAAGCTTCGCTTTTTATTCGCTCGGCCGTCAAGGCCCGGGATCGACCGGGTTCTTTTTTCGTCCTAGAGCTCGGCCAGGCGCCGCAGCTTGTCCTCCACTTCCCGCAACGGGAGGGGCGGCAGCGTCCGCAGCGGCCGCACGAACCTGCGGTTGTCGATCGCCCTGCACTGGTCGATCATGACCTCGCAGTCCTCCCGGTTGCCGGCCATGCCCCCGGGCAACGAAACGCGGAGCAGGCTCTCGCCGGAGAGCCGTGTCGTGCAGGGCAACACCCACGTCGATGGGTGTCCGGCTTCGTTCAGCAAGTCCGACTGGATCACCAGCACCGGCTGCACCTTGCCCGGCTCGGTGCCCGCGCGCGGGCGGAGGTCGGCCAGGTAGAGGAAGCCGCGGCTACCTCTCGAGGATGCGCGAGGGGACGGACGCCCCCGCCGAGAGGATCAGGCTGATGCCGTCCTCGACCGACATGTCGGTCTCGATCACGTCCGCGCGGGGCAGGACGACCACGTCCCCTACATAAAGATGATTGGTGGGGATATAGACGGCGCACAGCGTGTAGCGGGTGCCGTCGCGGCGGGTGAGCTCGAACGTGCCCGTGAGGAAGCCGGGCGTGGTCCGCCCCGGGAGCTGGGCCAGCACGAAGCGCTGGAAGGCGTTCTGCGCCTCGGGGTTGCCGAAGCCGGTGAGGACCTTCTTGGTGGTGCCGTACATGGTGCCCACCAGCGGCACGTCGTCCAGGAACCCCTCCACCCCGTCGAGGATGCGGCGCAGCGGTCCCTTGGAGAACAGGAGGCCGGTCAGGAAGACGAGAGCCAGCGTGGTGACGAAGCCCACGCCGGGAACGGTGCGCCCCGCCAGGCGGGTGACCAGCGGCTCCGCCAGGCCGTCCACGTAGGTGAAGAGCCACCAGATGGCCTTCACCGTCAGCATGATGGGGATCAGGATGATGAGCCCGGCCACGAACTTGTTGCGCAGCAGGCGGGTGAAGCGCGTGCTGGGCGGGTGGCGCTCCGCCGCGGGAGCGGCGGCGGTGGCCAGGGGCGAGCCCGCGCTCACGGCGCCGCCTCGGCGGCGCGCGCCGCGTCCACCGCGGAGCGCACCTGCTCCTGCACGCGGCGCATGTCCTCGGGGCTCTCGTATTTCTGGCGCGGCCAGAAGAAGCCGCGCAGGCCGTCGCCGCGGCGGCGCGGCACCACGTGCACGTGCAGGTGGGGCACGCTCTGGCTCACGCGGTTGTTGAGGGCCACGAGGGTGCCCTCGGCCGCCATCCCCTTCTCGACGGCGAGGGCGAGGAGGCGGGCGCGCGTGAAGAGGGCGCCGACCTGGGCCGCGGGCAGGTCCCCCAGCGTCTCGTGGTGCGCGCGGGGCACGAGCAGGCAGTGGCCGGGGAACAGCGGGCGGTGGTCGAGGAAGGCCACCGCCTCCTCGTCCTCCAGCACCGGGTAGAGCGCGCCGTCGCCTTCCATCATGAGCCTGCAGAACACGCAGGGGGCCATCAGGGCAAGGCTACCACCGCGCTCAGCGGTGGAACTTCTCGCTGCGCAGGAGGCCGGAGCGGTGGAGCACGTAGCGGAGGGCGGTCTTGAGGGTGCCCAGCCCGTAGACCACGCCGCTGCGGAAGCCGACCGAGGACGCCTCCGCGAAGTAGCGCGTGGAGATGGGCACCTCGGCCACGGGCAGGCCGAAGGCCACCGCCTGGAAGATGACCTCGGTGTCGAACACGAAGCCGTTGGAGTTGCGCAGGAACGGCACCGTCTCCAGGAAGTGCCGGCTGTAGGCGCGGTAGCCGGTGTGGCACTCCGTGAAGCGGCGCCCCAGGGCGAGGTTCTCCACGGTGGTGAGGAAGCGGTTGGCCACGCGCTTCCAGCCGGGCATCCCCCCGCGCGCCGCCCCCCCGGGGATCATCATGCGCGAGCCGAGCACCATGTGCGCCTGGCCGTCCTGGATGGGACGGATCATCTCCGGGATGATGGCGGGGTCGTACTGCCCGTCCGGGTGGAGCATGACCACGATGTCGGCGCCGTCGCGCAGCGCCTCCATGTAGCACGTCTTCTGGTTGCCGCCGTAGCCCACGTTGTGGGGATGGCGGATGGCCTTGAGGCTCAGGGCCTCCGCCCGCGCCACGGTGTCGTCGCGGCTGTGGTCGTCCACCACGATCACGCCGTCGTAGTAGCCCTTGGGGATGGCGCGGAAGGTGTCCTCCAGGGTGCGGGCCGCGTTGTAGGCGGGCATCACGATGACGACCTTCTCGCGGCGCGCGGGCGACGCGCCGGCGTCCTGGAGGGGTTGGCTCGAGCTCACGAGCCGCTAAGTCTACAGGAGAGCGTGGCGCGCCGCAGCCCGTTCGCGACTTGCGATAGGCTGGCCCGGTGATCCTCGACCGCCTGCTCGCGCGCCGCCTGGTCGTGCTCTCGGGCAAGGGCGGGGTGGGCAAGAGCGTGGTGGGAGCGGCCCTGGCCCTGGCCGCGCACGCGCGCGGCAAGCGCGTCCTGCTCGTGGAGATCGACGCGCCGCAGCCTGCCTCGCGCTACCTCGGAGTGCCCCCCTCCGGCCAGCGCGAGGCGGAGGCCCTGCCCGGCCTCTTCACCGTCAACCTCGGCCTGGCCGCCACCATGGACGAGTACGTCCGGCACGTGGTGAAGGTGGACCTCATCGCCCGCCGCATCCTGGAGAGCCCCGTCTACCACCGCTTCGTGGCGGCGGCGCCGGGCCTGAAGGAGCTCACCACGCTGGGCAAGATCATGGTCCTCGAGGAGGCGCGCGAGCGGTGGTCGCGCCGGCCCCGCTACGACCTCGTGGTGGTGGACGCGCCCGCCACCGGGCACGGCCTGGCCTTCCTCAAGGTGCCGCTGGCCGCCTCCGAGGCCGTGCCCGTGGGCCCGGTGGGGGCCAACGCCCGGCGCGTGCTCGCCATGCTGCGGGACCGGGCCCGCACCGCGCTGTGCGTGGTGGCCATACCGGAGGAGATGGCCGTGGTGGAGGCGCTGGAGTTCGCGCGCATGGCGCAGGACGAGCTGGGCGTGCGCCCGGAGGCCGTCTTCCTGAACGCGTGCCACGAGCGCCGCTTCCGCGAGGCGGAAGAGGCCGAGGTGCTCCGCCTGAGCGCGGCGGGCGCGCAGGGCACGGTGGCGCCGGGCGTCCCCCTCTCCGCCGCCCTCTTCGCGGCGCGCCGCCACCTCCGCCGGCGCAAGCTGACCCGGTTCTACCAGGACCGCCTGCGGCGCGGCCTGGAGGTTCCCCTGGTCAGCCTTCCCTTCCTCTTCACGGACGCGCTCGACCTGGGCGCGCTGCGCATCCTGGCCGAGCGCCTCGAGGCGGCTTGAGGGAAGAGGCCCTGGCCGGGGCGCTGCAGCGGCGCATCCTGGTGGTGGGCGGCGCGGGCGGGGTGGGCAAGACCACCACCGCCGCCGCCCTGGGCCTGCGCGCCGCGCAGCTGGGACGGCGCGTGCTCGTGTGCACCATCGACCCCTCGCGGCGCCTGGCCACCAGCCTGGGCCTGAAGACCCTGGGCGACCAGCCGCGGCGCCTTCCCCTGGGGCACGAGGCCCTGGGCGAGATGTGGGCCATGACCCTGGACACCAAGCGCACCTTCGACGCCCTCGTGCAGCGCTACGCGGGGACGGAGGAGGCGCGGCGGCGGATCCTGGACAACCGCTTCTACAAGGGGGTCTCGTCGGCGCTGGCGGGGAGCCACGAGTACATGGCCATGGAGAAGCTGCTGGAGCTCTCCGCGGACGCGCGCTTCGACCTGGTCGTGCTCGACACCCCGCCCACGCGCCACGCCCTCGACTTCCTCGAGGCTCCCGGCCGCATGATGGGCTTCCTCGACACCAGCGTGCTGCGCTGGTTCCTGCGCCCCTACTTCGTGGCCGGGCGCCTGACCCTGAAGGTGGCCACGCGCACGGGGGCCATGGCCCTGGCCCTGGCCGACCGCGTGCTCGGCCTGCAGTTCCTGCAGGACCTGTCCGAGTTCTTCCTCGCCTTCGACTCGATGTACGACGGCTTCAAGCAGCGGGCGGCCCAGGTCCACGCCCTCCTGCGCGGCGCGGACGCCGCCTTCGTGGTGGTGGCCGCCCCCGCCTCCCACGCCCTCACGGAGGCGCTCTTCTTCCGCCGGCGCCTGGGCGAGGCCGGGATGCCGTTCGCGGCCTTCGTGGTGAACCGCGTGCACCCCGACCCCCTGAAGGCCGCGCGCGGGGAGGGCGGGCCGGCCGCGGACCTGTCGCCCGCCTTCCGCGAGGCCCTGCTGCGCGTCTGCGAGGAGCAGCGGCGCCTGGCCGAGGCCGACCGGCGCGCGCTGGCCGCGCTGCTCGAGACGGGCGAGGCGGTGGCCGTGGTCCCCGAGCGCGAGAGCGACGTGCACGACCTGCGCGGCCTGCGCGAGGTGGCGGAGGCCCTCCTGCCCCCGCGCCCGGCCGAGGCCGGCGCCGGCCGGCGGCGGGGCGGCGCGCGCGCGCGGGCGGCGCGCCCGCGGCGGCCGCGGGCGTGAGGATCATCCTCTACTCCGGCAAGGGAGGAGTGGGCAAGACGAGCCTCTCCGCGGCCACCGCCGTGCGCTCCGCGCGCCTGGGCCACCGCACCCTCGTCATCTCCACCGACGCCGCGCACAGCCTCGGCGACGCGCTGGGGGTGACGGTGGGCGCCGTGCCCACCCGCGTCATCGACGGGCTGGACGCCCTGGAGATCGACGTGAACCGCGAGCTGAGCGCGCACTGGGGCCTGATCCAGGACTGGCTGACCCGCTTCATGACCTTCCAGGGCGTGGACGACGCGGTGGCGGAGGAGATGGCCATCCTCCCCGGCATGGAGGAGCTGTTCAGCCTCCTGCGCGTCAAGCGGTTCGCGGAGGGCAGGGTCTACGACGTGGTGGTGATCGACACCGCCCCCACCGGGGAGACGGTGCGCATGCTCGGGGTGCCCGAGATCCTCAACTTCTACTTCAAGCGCATCTTCCCCATCCAGAAGACGGTGCTGCGCTCCGTGCGGCCGGTGGCCCGCCGCGTCACCGACATGCCGCTGCCCTCCGACGACGTGCTCAGCGCGGTGAAGGCGATCTACGACGAGCTGGAGCAGGTGGGCCCCCTGCTGCGCGACGCGCGCCGCAGCTCGATCCGCATCGTGCTCAACCCGGAGCGGATGGTCATCAACGAGTCGCAGCGCCTGTTCACCTACCTCGGCCTCTTCGGCTTCCCGGTGGACGCCGTGATCGCCAACCGCGTGCTGCCGGAGGAGGCGCGCCGGGGCTACCTGGATCGCTGGGTGGAGATCCAGGCCGGGCACCTGAGCGAGGCGCGCCGCTCCTTCGACCCCCTGCCCTTCTTCGAGGCGCGGCTGTTCGAGCAGGAGATGGTGGGAGTGGAGCTGCTGGACCGGTTCGCGCGGGAGGTCTTCGGCGACAAGGACCCCACCGCCGTCTTCCACGCCGAGAAGGCGGTGGAGGTTCGGAAGGAGGGCAAGCAGTACGCCCTCTACCTGCGCCTCCCCTTCGCGCAGAAGGAGCAGCTCCAGGTCTTGGCGCGCGGGGAGGAGCTCGTGATCTCGGTGGCCAACCAGCGCCGCAGCATCCTGCTGCCGCGCACCCTGGCCTCGCGCCGGCTGGAGGGAGCGGCCTTCGCCGCCGGCCGCCTGCGCGTGGCCTTCGGGGAGAAGGAGGAGCATGGCGAGTAGCCGCCCGATGCGTCCCTGCTGCCTGGTCTCGGAGCTGCTCGAGGAGGCCGGGGTGACGCGCGAGAAGGCGCGCGCCCTGAAGCGGCAGGTCCTGGAGGGCCTGATCCTGCTCTGCCGCTGGCAGCTCGAGCGCATGGAGAGGGAGCCGCCGCGGCCCCGCCGGCGCGCGCGCCGCGTGGCCGTCGAGTAGCACTTTCGGAGGTAGACTGCGAGCAGTGCAACCCCCCCCACGTGCGGCCGGCGTGCGTGTCCTCGTGGTGGAGCCGGACCGCGCGCTGGCCGGCGTGCTCTGCGAGGAGCTGCGCGCGCACGGGCACGAGGCCCTCCCCGCCGCCAACCTGGAGGGCGGCCTCCAGGCCCTGGCCGAGGCCCCCTTCGAGGTGGCGGTGGTCGACCACGCCCTGCCCGACGGTGACGGGCTGGAGCTCCGCCGCCGCGCCGAGGCCCACGGCCTCACCCTCGAGGTCCTGACGGTGGCCGACGCTGCGGCCGCCCCCGCCGCCTTCGACGGGCTCTGGCGCGGGGCCTACGACTGCCTGCTGAAGCCCGCGCGCATGGACGAGCTGCTGGCGCTGGTGGCCAAGGCGGCCGAGCACGCCCGGCTGCGGCGCGACGTCGCGCGCCAGTCCGCCAACGACGACGCGGACCCCATCGCCGTGGAGCCGGCCATGCGCGCGGCGGTGGCGGGGGTGGAGCGCGTGGCCGAGTCCGACATGCCCCTCCTGCTCCTGGGCGAGAGCGGCTCGGGCAAGGCCTGCCTCGCGCGCTTCGCCCACCGGCGCAGCGCGCGCGCGCCGCACCCCTTCGTGGCCGCCGACTGCTCGGCCGCGGACGGCGGGCTGGAGGTGCGCCTGTTCGGCGGCGGGGACGGGCGCAGCCACCCGCGCGGGCCGGCCTGGCTCCCCACCGCGGAGAAGGGAACGCTGTTCGTGAGGGGGCTGACGGACGCCGCTCCCCAGGTGCAGGAGAAGCTGGCGGAGACCCTGGCCAGCGGACGCTACCGGCCGGCGGGCGCCGAGCGCGCGCGCCGCTGCGACGTGCGCCTCCTGTTCGGGTCCCGGCGCGACCTGCGCAACGCGGCCGAGGCGGGGGGCGTGCACGGCGGCCTGCGCGCGCGGCTCGGCGACGCGGCCATCGCCATACCTCCCCTGCGGCAGCGCGTGGCCGACATCGAGCCGCTGGCCGACCACTTCCTGCGCCGCGTGGCGCCCCACCGGCGGCTGAGCGCCGAGGCCCACGCCGAGCTCGCGCGCTATCCCTGGCCGGGCAACGTGCGCGAGCTCAAGCTGGTGGTGGAGCGGGCCGCCCTCCTCGGCGAGGGCGAGACCATCGGCCCCGCCGAGCTCGCCCTGGGCGCGAGCGGGAACGGCTGGCCGTCGGCCGCGGTGAGGGCCCAGCTCTCGCTGGCGGCCCTGGAGATGCAGTACATCCAGGCCACCCTCGCGCAGAACGGCGGCCACCGGGGCCGCACCGCGCGCGCCCTCGGCATCGACCCCAAGACCCTCTACAACAAGCTCGGCCCCCAGCGCGCCCGCCGGCGCTGAAGCCTCAGCCGGCGCGCGGCGCCCTGGCCACCTTGAGCTGGCTCCGCACCGTGTAGCCCTCGGCCTTCTCGCGGGCGATGCGTTCCGCGGCCGCCTTCTGGCCGGCGGCGGGCACGGTCCCGCGGAGGGTGACGGTCTTCGTGGCCTCGTCGGTGTCCACGTCGATGGCGGACGCGTCGACGTCGTCCGCGGCCATGAGGGCGGCCTTCACGTCGAGGGTCTGCTTGGCCGCGTCCACCGTGTCGCCGATCGTCTCCGCCGCCTCCGCCGCCTTGTCCCCGACCTTCTCCGCGGCCTCTCCCGCCTTCTCACCCGCCTTCTCCAGGGCGTCGCCGGCCTGGCCCGACCCCTCGCGCGCCTCCTCGCCGGCGCGCTCCGCCGCGCCCGCCGCCTTGTCCTCCGCCTCCTCCGCCTTCTGCTCCGCCCGCGCGCAGGCCAGCGTGCCCGCGGCGCACAGGGCGAGGGCCGGCAGCAGCGTCATCCATGCCTTGGTCATGGCGCCTCCTTGCTCTCTTCCATTATCGAGAGCGGGGGAGGGCGGTGGCGGCGCGCCGCTACGAAATCGCGCTACTTGACGGCGCGGAGGGGGCGCGCGCTGAAGCCCAGCGCGTAGGGGCACACGATGGGCACGCGGCGCGGCTCGCCCGAGGCGGTCACGGTGTAGGCGGTGAGCCGGAAGTGGTGGTCGTCGGTGGTGCCGGAGAGCGAGCCGTCGTCGTTGTAGTTCCAGGGCACCTCGCGCAGCCGGTCGTTCACGCTGACGATCACGTAGATGTCGTCCGGCTTCATGCCCTCGAGGTCGATCTCGCTGGGGTGGCTGGCCGCCTTGCTGTAGCCCCACATGGTGTGCGAGTGGAAGTCCCCGATGACGGAGAGCTGCGGGATGCCGGCCAGGAACCGCTCGATCCGGCGGTGGGCGCGGGGGTTGCTGACCACGCCCCGGTGCCGGCGCCCCGCGCTCTGGAAAGGCACGGCGTGCTCGACGATGAACCGCTCCTCGGGCCCCCGGTCGCGGTAGCCGATGAGGAGGCCGAAGCACTCCCGCTTGTAGACCTCCACCGCCGAGATGAGGAGGCCCCAGAACGCGTTCTGTGAGAGGTAGGCCGTCATGGTCAAGGGACGCTGCTGAGGGACCGACCAGACATTCTAGGGTCCGCGCCGAAGGCGAGTCAATGCAGGTCCCTGATTGACTTAAATGCTTGACTCTAATAGGCTTGCGTCCTATGAGGCTTCGCCATCGGATCGCCCTGGCCGCGCTCGTGGCCGCCACGGCCACCGTGCCGGGGACGCCGGCCCGTGCCGGCGACGTCGTCGTCTTCGCCGCCCAGGCCTACCCGGACGAGGGGTGGTCGCTCGGCTACGGCGCGGCCCTGGGCTCCACCTGGTTCCGGGTCCTCACCTTCGAAGGCGAGTTCGCCCGCCTTCCCGGAGAGAACCACGAAGGCAGCGTCACCACGTTCACGGGTAGCGCCCTCCTCGGCCCGCCCATCGGCGCCCTCGTGCCCTACGGCGGCCTGGGCGTGGGGGTCTACCGCGTGTCCCTGGGCGAGGCCAGCGAGACGGCCACCCTGAGCTGCCTCGTGCTGGGGCTGAAGCTCCGGGTCAAGGAGCTCCTGGTGCTGAAGGCGGAGTACCGGAACTACAACCTCTCGGGGGAGCCGCTCATCCCGCTCGACTACCGCCTCTCCGCGGGGGCCGGCATCGCCTTCTAGCCCCGTCCCCGCCCGCCGTCCGCCCACCCCCGTTCCGGGCTAAACTGCCGCGATCGTGGTCTTCTTCAACTACACGACGATGCAGATGACGGCCAAGATCGTCTACTACGGTCCTGGCCTGTGCGGAAAGACCACCAACCTCCAGGCCATCCACCAGAAGACGGCGCCCGCCTCGCGTGGGGAGATGGTGAGCCTGGAGACGGAGACCGACCGCACCCTCTTCTTCGACCTCCTGCCCCTGGACGTGGGCGTCATCGGCGGCATGAAGGTGCGCCTGCAGCTCTACACCGTGCCCGGCCAGGTCTTCTACAACGCCACGCGCAAGCTGGTCCTGAAGGGCGTGGACGGCGTGGTCTTCGTGGCGGACAGCCAGGCCGTGGCCATGGACGCGAACCAGGAGTCGCTGCACAACCTGCGCGCCAACCTGGCCGAGCTGGGCCTGTCCTTCGACCAGGTCCCCGTCGTCTTCCAGTACAACAAGCGCGACATCCGCAACATCCTGCCCGTGGAGCAGCTCAACGCGATCCTCAACCCCGAGGGCCTTTCCAGCTTCGAGGCCGCGGCCCTGCATGGGATCGGCGTGTTCGAGACGCTGAAGGCCATCTCCCGCCAGGCCATCTCCGCCGTGCGGCGGAAGGTGGCCCCGGAGGAGCCGGCGCGCCGGCCCGCGGTGGCGGTGCCCGCGTCTCCCGCCCCGGTGGCGGCGGTGGCGCCGCCCCCGCCCGCCGCGCACGAGGCCTCCCCCGCCGACGAGGTGGTGGAGTTCGCCTCCGAGGACACGGGCAAGCACGTGGTGGCGGTGAAGACGCGCGGGCACCTCGACATCCAGAACGAGCTCGAGAAGCTCCGCGCCTCCACCGTGGGCGCGGCCGGCCGCGCCGCCGCCCCGGGCGGGTCGCGCCAGATCGAGAAGCGGCTCCAGGACATCCTCGTGCCCGAGCAGGCCGCCCGCCAGGACGTCCGGCGCAAGGCCAGCATCGAGGTGCCGGCCCAGCTCCTCAAGGGCGCGTCGTCGCTGCGCATCCACCTGGGCTTCGACGGCGAGGGCGCCGAGGAGTCGGTGCGTGACGCGGTCACCGTGAAGCTGATGGGCAGCCGCCGGCTCGAGCGGCTGACCCTCCACCTGGAGCTGGAGATCAAGGGCAAGTAGCGGCCGGCCACGGGGCCGGCCGCGCCCGCCCTAGCTTCCGGTGGTGGGCTTCGCCGCGGGCGGCACCGCGGCGGGCCGGCCCGGCACCGACGGCTTGGCCGTCGTGGCCGCGGGCTTGGCCGTGGCCGCGGCGGCGGTGGGCACCGTGACGGGACCCGCCTCCACGACGTCCGACACTTCGCCCAGCCGGGCGGCGTCGGCCACGTACAGGTGGTAGACGAGGAGCCCCAGCTCGCGGTCGTCGGCGGCGTTGACCCCCTTGGCCTTCGGCACGAAGGACTGGTTCATCGAGAGCCGCAGGTCCACCCACTCCTGGTCGCCGAGGTCGGCGGCCTTGACCTTGATCTTCCTCAGGAAGACCTCGGAGTTCTCGATGGGCACGGCCACCCCCGTCTTGCCGTTGACGGAGACGGTGAGGACGGGCGGCGCGTCGAAGGCCTTGGAGTTCGTGTCCGCCTCGAGGTAGACCACGATGTCCTTCTTGGGGTTCTTGAAGGAGACCAGGGCTTCCTTCTTCGTCCACGTGCGCTCGAGGGAGGGGTTCTGGGGCGACGTCTCCGGGTTGTGCCAGCCCTCCTTGTAGACGAGGAAGATGTTCTCGGTCTGCGGGAGCAGCTCCATCTGCCCGACCTTGTACGCGCGCAGCCCCATGTCCTCGCCCTTGAGGGCCGGCCGCTCGCGGCGGGCCGCCGCGGGCACGAGCCCCATGGCCACCTGCACGTCGCCCACGTAGGGGTAGACGGGGATGAAGACGGTGCGCTTGTAGGTGTAGGTCTTCCCCGCCTCCCAGGTCATGGTGGGCGGGGTGGGGAGGTGGTCGTCCGTGAAGAGGATGACCTTGTGCGAGTCCAGGAAGTGCGCGAAGACGTGGTACTCCTGGTCGAGCTTCTTGGCCTGCGGCCCCACCGTCCAGGTGTAGGTGACTTCCACGGCGCTGCCCAGCGGGGCACGCGCGCGGTTCACCTGGAACCCCGGGGTGATGTCGAGGGGCTCGGGGCCACGGCGGGCGCAACCCGAGACAAAGGCGGTGGCTACGACGGCCCACAGGCCGACGCGACGGACGGTTGGCGCCATCGACGAAAACTCCTTCGGCAGGATGGAAATGAGGTGCGACACGCTTATGCTCCGCGGGAGCGAAGCAAAACCCGCGTATCTTAGGGTAACCCGCGCGCCAAAGTCAACGCCGCGAGGACCATGGAGCACACGGGAGAGAAGCCGCGGAGGATGCTCGCGCACGCCGCGGCGGCGGCCGGCTTCGCGCTGTGGGCCGTGGCCTGGACCTTCCCCCTGGCCACGCGGCTCGCCACCCACGTGCCGGGGCACGCCGCGGGCGACAACCTGGCCTTCCTCTGGAACTTCCACTGGATGAGGGAGGCCCGCGCCTCCCCTGCCCTCGACTTCTTCTTCACCCCCGCCCTCTTCCACCCCCTCGGCATCGACCTCACCCTCCACAGCCACACCGCCTTCCATGCCCTCCTGGCGGCCACCGTGCTCGGGGGCATGTCCCTGGCCGCGGCCCAGAACGTGATCCTGATGACCGCGCTCTGGCTGAGCGCGCTGGGCGCCTATGCGCTGGCCTGGCGGGAGACGCGCTCGGCCTCGGCCTCCGCCGTGGCCGGACTCGTCTTCGCGGGCGCGCCCTTCGTGACGGGCCACCTGCTCGGCCACTTCAACCTGGTGGCCGCCTACGGGATCCCGCTGGTGGCCCTGGCCGTGGCGCGCGCGCTGCGCACGAGGACGGCCGCCGCGGCCGCACTCGTCGGCGTCCTCCTGGTGATGACGGCCTTCACCGACTACTACCACGCCGTGTTCGCGGCCGCGCTGGCCGCCCTCCTGGCCGCCCTGCACCTCGCGCGCCCGGCGCTGGTCCGCGTCCCCGACACCCCGCGAATCCGCGCCGCGCGACGCACCCTGGTCGCCCTCCTCGCCGCCGTGGTGGCGTTCGCGGCGGTGGTGGCGCTCACGGGCGGGTTCGCGTTCCGGGCGGGTCCGCTGTCCGTCTCCGCGCGCGGCACGTTCAACCTCCGGACCGCCGCGGGCGTGCTCGCCGTCCTCCTGGCCCTCACGCGCTGGCGGGTCCGCCTGCGCCGGACGGGCGTCCCCCCGCGGGACCTGGCGCGCCCCGCCGCCGTGGCCCTGCTCGTGCTCGCCGCGGGCACGGCTCCCCTGCTGGCGCGAGCCTTCCGGCTCTGGCAGCGCGGGGAGTACGTCTCGCAGGCATACGTCTGGCGCAACGCGCCCCCCGGCCTCGACCTCGCCGCCCTTCCCCTGCCCCACGCCCAGCACCCGGTCCTCGGAGCGTGGGTGCGAGGCTGGTACGACCGGTTCGCGCTCGACCCCGTCGAGATGACGCCGGTGGGCCTGGTGGTGACGCTGCTGCTGGTGGCGGCCTGGAGGCGCGGGGCCGGGCGCGGGGACGGGCGCTGGTGGATCGTGGGCGGGGCGTTCCTGCTCTGGTCCCTCGGACCCTACCTTCGCGTCGCGGGCGCCAACACCGGCGTGCTCTCTCCCCAGGCCGCGCTCCGGTACGTGCCGATCGTGGCCAACGCCCGCATGCCGGGCCGCGCGGTGGTGGTGGCCCAGCTCGCGGCGGCCGTCCTCGTCGCCCTCGCCCTGGCCTCCATCGCCGACGCGCGGCGGCGCCGGCTCGCCGCCCTGGCGGCGGCGGTCCTCGTGGCCGCCGAGTACGTGGCCGCCCCGTTCCCCACCTACGCCCTGCCCGCGAGCGGCCTCGACGAGGCCCTGCGCGCGCGCACCGGCGGGGCCGTGCTCGAGCTGCCCCTGGGCATCCAGGACGCCTTCGGGACCCGGGGCACCTTCGACTTCCGGACCGTGTACGCACAGACCGTGCACCGGCACGCGATCCTGGGCGGGGCGGCCTCGCGGGTCCCCCGCACCATCGACGCGGCCTACGACGCCCTGCCCGTCGTGGGCGCGCTCTTCCGCCTGAGCTCCGGAGGACCGCTGGAGGCCGAGGACCTGCCGCGCGACCGGGAGCGGGCGGCGGCGGCCCTGGCCGCCCTCGACGTCCGCCACGTGGTCCTCGACCGCGGCCGCGCCGGCGCGCCGCTGCTCGCCTACGTGGAGGCGGTGCTGCCCCTCTCTCCCGTCGCCCGCGAGGGAGGCCGCGAGCTGTTCGCCGTCCGTGCGCCTCTCCCCACGCGGGCGCGCTGAGCGCCCGGGGACGGGGGAGGATTTGCTATAGTCCGGCCCGCTCCCCCACTCCCGGAGGT
>DATBIO010000201.1:0-3115 GCA_036556965.1 Vicinamibacteria bacterium | reverse complement strand
TCCACAAGAAGGCGGTCAAGCACCGCAAGAACACTCGAGTCTTCCAGGGATGTCCCAAGGGACAGTTCTGGGACGTCAAGGGAGGGAACGGACTGCTGGGAGCCTGCTATTCTTGTGCCAGCGGGTATCGACGCACCCTGGCGCCGGTCGACGCCGCCAAGAGTTGCGCGAAGACGATCCCTGCGCAGTACAAGGCCTCGACCCTGTTCAGGTCGCAACTCTCGCCCCCTTGAACCGATGCGGCCGCAGCGCCGCGGTCCGACAGTACGACCATCCGGCTGGTCGCGTCGGCGTCGCATCGCACGGCCAAAGGACAAAGGACAGGAGGTTCCTTTTCGGTTCCTCTTCGGGGTGCCCGGCGGCACGGCCCCTCGCGACCCGGCTGAGCGGCCCATGCGCCTTCCAGCGGGGATCCCGACGACCCGGCCGGGCAGGGATCAGGGATTTGCGCACGACCGGCGGAGAAGCGAGCGCTGTTGACTCTGTTGTGGCAACAGTGGTGGAGGCGGCGGGAGTCGACGCCGCGGCGGAGCCGAAGGCGACGCCGTGCCGATGACGAACGGCGACTCCACCATTTCCCGCCCGGAGGGCGGAGAAATGGTGGAGGCGGCGGGAGTCGAACCCGCGTCCGGAAAAGCGCCTACGAGAGAGAGCTACAGGCTTAGTCCGGCCTGGTGTTTCGCCGCTGCCGTGAAGGCCGGACAAAACCGGCAGCGGCTAGTCCGATTGATCTCGCCTTTCGTCCACGGACCGAGGACCAGGGCCAGCCCGCATTGGTGACGTCTTGTCCCATCGCCACGGGCGAGCAACGGGCAAGACGGGTTGCCTAGGTTTTAGTTAGGCAGCCAGCGCCAAGTTATCGTTGGCAGCTATGTTTTCCCACCGGATTTACGAGCCGGTAGGCACGCTCGACCTGCCTCTCTCGGGGTCACGTTCCCGTCGAAACCGTGACGCCCCCGTCAGTTACATGCTGATTCTAGCACGCCGGGACCCTCAGCCCAGCGCCTGGGCCAGGTCGGCGATCAGGTCGTCGGCGTGCTCGAGCCCGATGGAGAGGCGGACCAGCTCCGGCGGCGCGCTGGAGCCCGCGCCCTCGCTGGTCTGCCGGTGCTCGATCAGGCTCTCCACCCCGCCCAGCGAGGTGGCGCGGAGGAAGAGGCGGGCCCGCGAGACGGCGCGCAGGGCGGCCTCGCGCCCCGCGCGCAGGCGGAACGACAGCATGGCGCCGAAGTCCGACATCTGGCCACGCGCGATGGCGTGGCCGGGGTGGTCCTCCAGGCCCGGGTAGTGCACCGCGCTGACGGCGGGGTGCTGGACCAGGGCGCGCGCCACCGTGGCCGCGGTGGCGCTCTGGGCCTTGACGCGCACGCCGAGCGTGCGCAGGCCGCGCAGGAGCAGCCAGGAGTTGAAGGGCGAGGCCACCGCGCCCAGGAGGTGGCGGACGTGCGCCGCCGCGTCGAACCAGGCGTCGCGGCGCCGGAAGATGAGCACGCCCCCCTGCACGTCGCTGTGCCCGCCCAGGTACTTGGTGGCGGAATGGAGGACGACGTCGGCGCCCAGGGCCAGCGGCTGCTGGAGGGCTGGGGTGGCGAACGTGTTGTCCACCAGCGTGCGCGCCCCGCGCTCGCGGGCGATGGCGACGGCGGCCCGAAGGTCGGTGATCTTCAGGAGCGGGTTCGACGGGGTCTCCAGCACGACCAGCCGGGTCTCGGGCCGGAGGACGCGGCGGAGCGCGTCGAGGTCGGACATGTCGGCCACGTCCACGCGGATGCCCCAGCGCGGCAGGAACTCGCGCCCCGCCTGGCCGACGCCGTAGTAGGCGTCGTCCGGGATCACCACGTGGCTGCCCGGCTCCAGCGTCTGGAAGGCGGCGATGGCCGCGGCCATTCCCGAGGCGTACACGAGCGCGGCCTCCCCTCCCTCCAGCGGGGCCAGCGCCTGCTCGAGGTGGCTCTGGGTGGGATTGCCCTCGCGGACGTAGGTGTAGCCGCCCACGGGCTCGCCGCCCTCGTCGCGGACGAAGGTGGTGGAGAGGTGCAGCGGGGGCGCGACGGCGCCCGTGGCCGGGTCAGGCCCCGCTCCGGAGTGGATGACCAGCGTCTCGAAGCGCATCCGCCGTCTCCTCCTGCTTGTAGACGTCCCGGTCGAGGATCTCCATGATGCGGGAGGGGTCCCCGAGGGGCGCAAAGCCGAAGCGAGCGTACAGCGAATGGGCGTCGCGCGTGGCCAGCATCCAGCGGCGGAGGCCCTGCAGCTCTGGGTGGGCGCGCACGCACTCCATGAGCCATTTCGACAGCCCGCGGCCGCGGTGGCTCTCCAGGACGAAGACGTCGGCCAGGTAGGCGAAGGTGGCGCGGTCGGTGACCACGCGCGCGAACCCGACCTGCGCCTCCCACTCGAAGACGCCGAAGCAGAGGGAGTTCGAGATGGAGCGCGCGACGGTCTCGCGCGGGACGCCCTCCGCCCAGTAGGAGGAGGCGGCCAGGAACCGGTGCACGACGTCGAGGTCGAAGGCGGCGGGGTCGGTGGTGACGCGGTAGGGGCCGCGGCGCGCCTCGAAGGTCACGACGCCCTCCGCAGGGGCGTGGGCCGGCAGCTCTCCAGGAACAGCCGGTGCACCTCGACCCGCCCCGTCAGCTCGGGGTGGAAGGTGGCGGCCAGCACGCGACCCTCGCGCACGAGCACGGGGGCGCCCCCGAAGCGCGCGAGCACCTCCACCTCCGCTCCCACGTGCGCGATGCGGGGAGCGCGGATGAACACGCCCCGCACCTCGCCCAGCGGCGGCGCGGCCAGGAAGCCGGCCTCGAAGGACTCCACCTGGCGGCCGTAGGCGTTGCGCTCCACCTCGACGTCCAGCAGGCCGAGGCTGGGCTGCTTCGGCCGCACCGCGCGCGCGAGGAGGATCGCCCCCGCGCAGGTGCCGAAGAGGGCGCCGCCCTCGCCGTGGAATCGCCGCAACGCCTCGAACCAGGGCTCGCCGCCCATCAGCTTCAGCATGGCCGTGCTCTCGCCTCCGGGCAGGACCAGGCCGCCGAGGCCCTCCAGCTCGTGCGCGCGCCGCACCTCGCGCACGCCCGCGCCCAGCGCGCGCAGCGCGCGTGCGTGGGCCGCGAAG
>DATBIO010000200.1:0-31644 GCA_036556965.1 Vicinamibacteria bacterium | reverse complement strand
GCCCTTCTGCTGCTCCTCCCGCCCTTCCGCCGCAACCAGGAGGCAGTGCGCTGGACGGCCAACGTCTTCGGCTTCCTCGGCTTCGCGGTGAGCCTGCCCCTCTGGTTCTGGTTCGACCGCGAGGCGGCCGGATTCCAGTTCGTGGAGAAGGCCCCCTGGATCCAGAGCATCGGGGTCAGCTACTTCTTCGGGGTGGACGGGGTGAGCGTGCTCCTCATCCTCCTCACCACCCTGCTCGGCTTCATCGCCGTCCTCTCCTCCTGGACGGCCATCACCGACCGCGTGCGCTCCTACTACGTCTTCCTCCTGCTCCTGCAGACGGGCATGCTCGGCGTCTTCTGCTCCCTGGACATGTTCCTGTTCTACGTGTTCTGGGAGGTGATGCTCGTCCCCATGTACTTCCGGATCGGGATCTGGGGGGGGGCGCGCCGGCTGTACGCGGCCATCAAGTTCTTCCTCTACACCCTGGTGGGCTCGGTGGTGATGCTCCTGGGCATCCTGGCCGTGTACTTCCACTCGCGGAGCGTCCCCGGCCTGGAGGCCACGGGCACCTTCGACCTCACGCGCTGGCTGGCCATGGGGGTTCCCGCCAACCTCCAGTTCTGGGTCTTCCTCGCCTTCTTCCTGGGCTTCGCCATCAAGGTCCCGATGTTCCCCTTCCACACCTGGCTGCCCGACGCGCACGTGGAGGCGCCCACCGCGGGGTCCGTCATCCTGGCCGGCGTCCTCCTGAAGATGGGGACCTACGGCTTCCTGCGCTTCTCCCTGCCCCTGCTGCCGGAGGCCACGCGCTGGGCGGTGCCGTGGATGGTGGCCCTCAGCATCATCGGCATCGTCTACGCCGCGCTGGTCACCCTCGTGCAGACGGACATGAAGAAGCTGGTGGCGTATTCCTCGGTCAGCCACCTGGGCTTCGTCATGCTGGGCATGTTCGCCCTGAACCCGCTGGGGCTGGAGGGCAGCGTCCTCCAGATGATCAACCACGGCCTGAGCACGGGCGGGCTGTTCCTCCTGGTGGGCATCGTCTACGAGCGTCGGCACACCCGGCTCATCGCCGACTACGGGGGGCTGGCCCACGTCATGCCGATCTACGCCGTGGTCAGCCTCATCCTCTTCCTGGCCTCCATGGGCCTGCCCCTCCTCAACGGGTTCATCGGGGAGTTCATGATCCTGCAGGGCGCCTTCTCCGCGAACCGCGCCTGGGCCTACTGGGCGGTTTCGGGGATCGTGCTGGGGGCGGCCTACCTCCTCTGGCTCTACCAGCGCGTGTTCTGGGGGAACGTCACCCACGACGAGAACCGGCACCTGACCGACCTCTCCGCGCGCGAGCTGGCCACCCTGGCCCCGCTGGTGGTCCTCTGCTTCTGGATCGGCGTGTATCCCAAGCCCTTCCTCGCCTTCCTGCACAAGCCCATGGCCGAGGTGGCGGCCACCGTGCAGCCCACGCGGTTCCTGGGCGGGACCGCGCACGCCGCGCGGCCGGGGTCCTTTCCCGAGCGCTCGGAGACGCTGACCGTGAAGCCGGCGGAGCCGCCGCCGCCGCCCCTGCCCCCGCCCGCCCGCAGCGAGTCGGTGGTGGTGGAGCCGTCGCCCTCTGCCTCCCCCTAGCCGGGGAAGCATGGACACCCGGACATCCTCCCGGGGCACCGCCGTAGAATGAGCCGGAGGCGGCTCGGGTGCGCGTGCTTCAGGGAATCGTCGTATTGCTCGTGGAGGACGACGACGACGTCCGCGAGATGCTGACGACCGCCCTCGAGCTGCGCGGGGCTCGGGTCTCGGGGGCCGCCGACGCCGCCGGCGCGCGCGCGGCCCTGGAGCGAGACGGGCCGGACGTGCTCGTGTGCGACATCGGCATGCCCGGGGAGGACGGCCACGCGCTCATGCGGGCGTTGAAGCGGGGTCTCACCCGCCGCGGAATACCCGCGGTGGCCCTGACCGCGCGCGCCGAGCGCGAGGCCCGCATCGCCTCGCGGGAAGCGGGCTTCCACTACCACCTGACCAAGCCCGTCGACGTGGAGAAGCTGGTGTCCGTGCTCTCCGGGCTGGCGCGCCCGGCCCAGCGCTGACGGCGTGTCGATGCACGCCACGCCCCACACCGTCCGCCTGGGAGGCGGCTGGCGGACACAGGTCCCCCTGTACATGGGCCTGGCCGTGGTCCTCCTCCTGGCCTGGGCCGTCTTCCACTACTTCCTGCTGACCTTCACGGTGGCCGTCTCCCTGGCCCTGCTCCTGCAACCGCTGCAGCGCTCGCTCGTGCGGCGGCTGGGCGGCCGGCGCTGGCTGGCCGCCGCGGTGCTGGTGGTGCTGTGCACGGTGGTCCTGCTGGTGCCCGTCTTCACCTACGGCACGCTGCTCGGCCAGCAGGCCCTCGCCTTCTTCGAATGGCTGCGCCCGCGCCTGCAGCCGCACGAGCTCGAGAAGCTCTGGGTCATCACCCTGCCCGACAAGTACCCCGTCCTCATGGCCTGGGTGCGCAGCGTGCTCGGCGGGGGGTCGGCCATGGCCCTGTTCTCGAACAGCCTCTCCGGGCTGGCCGCCTCCGCCAACCACTGGCTGGCGGTGGGGCTCACCAACCTGGCCGCCGCCCTCCTCGACGTCATCATCCTGCTCATGATGCTGTTCTTCCTCCTGCGCGACGGGGAGTCGCTGCGCGAGGGCCTGCGCGGGATCTCGCCCCTCACCCGCGGGCAGGAGACGGAGATGCTGGACCACCTCACCAACACCGTGCGCGGCGTGCTGCAGTCCATGCTCATCGTGCCCCTGGTGCAGGGCGTGCTCGCCGCGATCGGCTTCTGGGCCTTCGGCGTGCCCTCCCCGCTGCTGTGGGGGGTGATGGTGGTGTTCGCCGCCCTCATCCCCATCCTCGGCTCGCCCCTGGCCTGGGTGCCCGTGGGCGTCTACCTCATGGTGACGGGGGCGGTGGGACGTGGGGTGGGGGTGATCGTGTACGGGGTGCTCGTCATCAGCATGGTGGACAACATCCTCAAGCCCCTCATCCTCCGCGGCACCGCGCAGATCCACACCATGCTGGGCTTCCTCTCCATCCTCGGCGGGCTCATGGCCTTCGGCCCCAAGGGGATCATCGTGGGCCCCGTGGTGCTCTCGCTGGTGCTCTCCGCCTACCGCATCTACCGCTACGACATCCTCCGCTGGCGCGAGGGAGCGCAGGCCGCGGCGCCCGAGGAGGTCCCGGCGGCCGTCGCCCGCTGACCCCGCGCGCCGGGCGCGCAGGAGCAGGGCCGACGCCCCGCCCAGGGTGAGGAGGCTGATCAGGGCCCCCGTCCGATAGGTCCCGGTGTCCAGGACGAACGACACCCGGTGCTCGCCCGCGGGCACGAACACCGCGCGGAAGGCCTGGTTCGCCGGGTAGACGGGGGTCGGCCGCCCGTCCACGTCCGCCTCCCAGCCCGGGTAGTAGGCGTCGGCGAGCACCACGTAGCCGTCGGCCTGCATGGTGGCGAGCAGGCTGAGGCGCGTGTGGTCGTCCCTCTCCAGCGTCACCGTCGAGGGGAGCGCGCCGCTGACCGCGGGAGCGCTCGGATCGTCGACGACCACCGTGCGCGCGGGGCTCCAGGCGGGATCCCGCAGCGCGGCCAGGGCGTCACCCGCGCGCACCCGGCGCACCTCGTGGACGGCCCAGGTCCGGGGCAGCGCCGCGGGGTTCTCGTAGACGACCGACCCTCCGAGGCGGAACACGGGGCGAAGGGGCACGACGGCATCCCCGACCGCGCCTTCGGGAGCGGGCGGCGGGCTCCAGTCCGCGGGCGCCACGAAGAAGCGGGCGGCGCCCGCGGCGAGGAGACGCTCCTCGCCGTTCCGGGCCGTCCCTGCCTGTTCGAGGTAGGCCCAGTGGCGCTGCAGGGGAAGCGAGTTGTACCCCCCGAGGTCGTAGGCGCCCAGGGCCAGCGCGCTGTTGGACGGGTCCAGCCGGGGATGGCGCAGGAACCGGCTCCCGCCGGCGGCCCGGGCCACGTGTTCGACGGCGGGCTCCCTCACCACGGCCTCGGAGGGTGGCACCTGGTAGGCGCCGTGCACGCGCGCCACGAAGGGCCGGAGGTCGGCGGCGAGGATGGCGACGGCCAGCCAGCGCCAGGCGGGCGCGGGGGCCCCCACTGCCCCGACCAGGAAGGAGGAGGTCAGGGCGAGCAGGACGGCCAGCCGCGTGTGGTCGGCCCCCGTCTCCAGGAGGGTGGCCACCGCGACCGCCCCCGCCAGCGCCGCCGCCGCGGCCAGGAGCCCCACGCGCCGGGCCCGGGGCGAGCGGCGCGTGACCCAGTCGAGGCCGAAGCCGGCGAGGATGGCCACCGCGAAGTCGGCCACGAACAACCAGCGCGCGGGCACGCGCAGGCTGCCCACGCCCGGCAGCGCGGCGGCGAGGTCGTGCAGGGGCGTGGCGCGCCCGAGCGCGAGCAGCACGGCCAACCCTGCCGTGGCCAGGAAGAAGAGGACGTGGCGCCGGCGGCGGCGGCCGCACGGAGCGAGGGCCGCGCAGGCGAGCGTGATCACCCCGACGTAGAGCGCCGTCTCCTCGAAGAAGGGCCCCGGACCGAACGAGCGCGGCCCTCCCCGCGCGAAGGGCAGGAAGGCCTGGCTCAGCGCCGACGGGGCGAGGGCCCAGTCGGCGGCCTCGAAGCCCGCGGGTGTTCCGGAGCCGCGAACCGAGGCCTGGGTCACCTCGTGCAGCGGCAGGAAGTAGACGGCGGCCAGCCCCGCCGTCACCGCGACCATCAGGCCGGCGGCGACCGCCGCGTCGCGCGCGGCGGCTCCGCCGCGCAGGGCGTGGGAAGCCATCCAGAGCGCCGCCACCGCCCCCGTCATGAGCGGCACCTGCGGGTGCCCGGTCAGCCACTGCGCGGCCCAGGCCGCCCCGGCCAGCAGCCAGCAGGCCGCCCGGCGCTTACGGAATCCCGCCTCCAGCCACCACAGGACCACGGGCAGCCACGGCACCGCGGCCACGGTGTGCAGGTGCGGCACGTGGCCGACCACGAAGCCCCCGTAGGCGAAGGCCAGCGCGCTCAGGAGGGCGGCGGGGACGCTCATCCCCAGCAGCCTGGCGAAGCGCACCGTGGCGAAGACCGTGAGCGCGTGGCTGAACACGATGGAGAGGGTGGGGAAGAGCCAGGCCGGCACCACCGCCACGAGCCAGTTGAGCGGGTAGTAGGCGCCCATCTGGCCCTCGGCGAGGAGGGGATAGCCGGCGAAGAGGCGCGCGTTCCAGGCCAGCGGGCGGAAGTCGGCGGTGCGGATGCACTCGCCCAGGAGGCCGAGCAGCGGCACCATGAACGTCGAGAGGTCGCCCCGCCAGTACACGACGCGGCCGCTGACGGCGGGCCAGGAGAAGAGGAGGACGGCGCCGGCGCCGACGAGCAGGTGGACGTTCCTCCGTGGCCGCGCGCGGCGCGCGGCGGGCGACGGCGCGGGCGGGAGTGGGGCGCTCACCACGGTCGGCTCGAGGAGCGCGCATCTTAGTCCCGCGGCCCGCGCGCCGCCCTGACACTAGCCTCGGGACCGCGGCCGGCGCGTGCCCGCGAGGGCGCCGCACACGCCGACCGCGGCGAGCAGGCTGATGGCGGCGCCCGCGCGGTAACGCGCCGTGGACAGCGCGAACGTCACGCGGTGCGCGCCCGAGGGGAGGTAGACGGCCCGGAACGCCGCGTTGGCCGCGTAGATGGGGACGGCCTGGCCGTCCACCCAGGCCCGCCATCCCGGGTAGAACGCGTCCGCGAGGACGAGATAGCCGTCGCCCCTCATGGACGCACGGAGATGCACGCGTGCGCCTTCGTCGCTCTCGATGACGACGGTGGACGGCCCTCCCCCCGTGAGGCGGGGAGCCGTCGCGTCCTCGAGCACGACCGACTCCGCCGGGCTCCAGCCCGGGGCCTGCACCGCGACCAGCGCCCGGTCCCGCGTCGCCACGCGGCGCACCGCGTGCACGGCGAAGGCGCGCGGCCGCACCGGCGCCGTCTCGAAGACGGTCAGGTCCCCGGCCGCGTGGACGGGGCGGAGCGTGGGCTCGGTGCGGGGCGAGAAGGACACCGCAGCTCCGCCCTGGTCCACGAGCCCCAGACCGTAGAGGTGGAAGGCGCCGGAGGCAGCCGCGTACTCGAGGACGACGCGCTGCAGGGGGCGCCGCGCCGCCATCGGCACGCGCAGGAGGTACACCCGCCGCCACTCGCCCCTCGCATCGACGTCGGCCACCACCTCCGGGGGCCAGAGCGCGTCCCGCGTGCGGAAGGCGGGAGGGGCGGCTCCCCGCCCCGCGTCCGCGGTCTCCAGCGCGTAGTCTTCCGCCCGCCCCGCGTCGTCCACCACCCTCAGCGAAGCGAAGGCGACGGGCGCGGTGAGGCGGGCGAACCCGTGCAGGGCACCCACGATGCAGACCTCGCGCACGGCCACGCCGTCCACGGCGTACTCGGCGCGCGGGGCGGCGCCGCGGCCCAGGGAGGCGAAGACCTCGTCCTCCCAGAAGCGCACGCCGCCCTTGTCGCTGGGACCGGGCGGGCTCCAATCCGCGGGCGCGACCATGAACCTCGTCGCCGCCGCCTCCATCAGCACGCCCTGTCGCGCGCGCGCGCGGTGGAGGGCGTTGAGGTACCGTTCCTGCCGCTCCAGGGGGATGGCCGCATAGCCGGAGAGCTCGTGCGCTCCGTGCAGCAGGCTCCGGTTGGTGACCTGGAGCATGCGCTGGCGCACCAGGCGGTTCCATCCCGGCTGCGCGGTCACGTACTGCACGGCGGGATCCACCGGCGCCGCGGCGTACAGGGGGCTCCGGTACGCGCCGTGCACCTCTCCCGCGAACCAGCGCAGGTCCCCCGCCACCAGGGCCAGCCCCGCCAGGCGCCAGGCGCGCGGGCCAGGGCGGGGCGCCAGACCGAGCCATGCCCCCGTGGCCAGGAGCAGGCCCGCCACGATCACGGCCTGGCGTCCCGGAGCCACTGCGCTCCAGTCCACGACCGCGGCGAGGCCGAGGGCGACGAGGCCCAGGGCGCGCGCGGCGCGGCGAGCAGCGGGCGCGGCCACCGCGAGGCGGTCGAGGCCGAAGGCGGCCAGGAGCGCCAGCGAGGCGTCGAGCAGGAACACGAAGCGCGCCGGCACGCGCAGCTTGCCAAAGCCCGGGAGCGCCTGCACGAGGACGGGGAGATGGGTCAGCGGGCCCAGGGCCAGGAGAAGGGAGAGCCCCGCGGCCGCGGCGAAGAAGGGCACGGCGGCCCGGCGGCGCGACGGCAGCGCAGCCAGGGCGAGGAGGAGCGTGGCCACGCCCGCGTAGAACGTGCGTTCCTCGAAGAGAGGGCCGTCCGCGCTCGTCCCCGGCCCGCCCAGCGCGAAGGGGGCGAGGGCCGTGCCGAGGGCGGCGGCGGGCACCCTCCAGGTCGCCGCTTCGTCGGTGTCGGGGATCCCATGGGCGCGGATGGTCGATGGGGCCAGCTCGAGCAGGGGCAGGAGATAGACGGCGGCGCCGGCCAGGCCCACCACGAGCACGGTGCCGACCGCCAGGCCCCCGCGGGCCAGCCTCCGCGCCGGGACGCGCTCGTGCCGCCAGGCGCAATGCGCAGCCCAGGCTACGGCCATCGCTCCCGTCATCATGGGGACCTGGGGATGCCCGCACAGCCACTGGAGTGTCCACGCGAGGCCGGCCAGGGCCCAGAGCGCGGGGCGCCGGCGGCGGAAGCCAAGCTCGACGAGGCCCAGCACCACCGGGAGCCACGGCACCGCGGCCACCACGTTGAGGTGGGCGACGTGCGCCACCGTGAATCCGCCGAAGGAGTAGATGGTCCCCGCGAGCACCGCGGCGACGGCGCTGGCTCCCAGCACGCGCGCCAGCCAGGCCATGCCGGTGAAGGCCAGGACGTGGCTGAGGAGGAGGGACAGGGTTACGAAGTCGCGGGGCGGGATCCAGCGCAGCAGCCAGTTGACGGGGTAGAACGCGCCCATCTGGCCCTCCGCGAGCACCGGGTAGCCCCCGTGCACGGACGAGTTCCAGAGCAGGGGCCCGACCTCGCCGTGGCGGAGGGCGTCGGCGAGCAACTGCAGGAGGGGCAGCATGAGGTCGTCGAGGTCGCTGCCCCCGTAGCGTGCGCCCCCCGCCACCGAGTGGAAGAAGGCAGCGGCCGCGACAGGGGCGGCCACGGCCAGGACGCCCGCGCGGCGGAGTGCGCGGGGCCGCCGGCGCTGGGCCGGCACGCGGCTCGAGATCGAAGCGCCCGTCGATGACCTCGCGACGGCTCCTGGTCCGCGCCCGGCACGCGCCGTGGGCACGGCGGGGCGGAGCCTCCACGATTCTAGGGCCGCACCCACGGCTTGTGGCCCCCTGGGCCCTGTGCTAGTCTTCGCGCCCGTTCGTTCCGGTCCGCCGCTCACTCCCGCCCATGAAGCCAGGCGAAGAGGAATCACCATCGCGGGGCTGGGAGCGCGCGCTCAGGGACGCGGGACCGTACCTGGGCCTCGGGCTCAGCCTGGCCGTCACCATCCTGCTCACCCTGGGGGGCGGCCACTGGCTGGACACGAAGCTGGGCACGAGCCCGTGGCTCCTGCTCGCAGGCGGCGGCTTGGGGATCGCGGCGGCCGGCTACCAGTTCTACAAGCTCACCCTGCGCAAGCGGCCGTGAGCTTCGGGCGGTACGCGCTGGTCGTCGCGGTGGTGACGGGGGGTTCGCTCGCGCTGCTCTGGCCCCTGGCCCTGGCCAGGCTGGAGCCGGCCGCGGGCAGGGCGGTGCTGGCCGGGGCAGCCCTGGCCGCCGCCAACACGCTGGCGGCACACGGACTGGTGAAGTGGTCGGAAACGCGCTCCACCAGGCTCTTCATGGGGGCGGTGCTGGGCGGGATGGTCGGACGGATGGCGCTGATGCTGGCGGCGGTGGTGGGCGCCGTGGTTCTCCTCGGCCTGCCCAAGGTCCCGCTCGCCGTGTCCCTGCTCGGCTACTTCGTGCTGTTCCTGGTCTTCGAGCTGAGCGTGCTCCATCGGATGCGGCCGGGAGCCTCGGCATGAAGGCCGCACTGCTCTGGGCCCTCCTGGCCGCGTCCCCGGAGCCGTCGCCCGTCGCCGCCGCGCCGGCCCCGGGCGAGCACGGCGCGGCGCCCGCCGCCGGCCAAGCCGAGGCGCCCGCCGCGGCCGCGCACGGCGAAGGGGAGCAGCCCGACGTGGCGAGCATCCTCATGCACCACGTGGTGGACGTGCGCTACGGCGAGCTGCACGTCGGACCCTTCAACCTGGGGCCCACCAAGCACCTGCTGTTCTTCGTGGTGGCGGGCGCGCTGGTGATCGGGCTGGCCCAGTACGCGCGGGCGCGCTACCGCGACGGCGTGCCCTCCGGGCTGGCGGCGGCGGTGGAGGCGCTCGTCCTCTACGTGCGGGACGAGGTGGCGGAGAAGAACATCGGCCACGACGGCCGCAAGTACACGCCGCTCCTGCTCTCGTTCTTCTTCTTCATCCTCGTGGCC
Source organism: Vicinamibacteria bacterium (assembly GCA_036556965.1). Classification (GTDB taxonomy): domain Bacteria; phylum Acidobacteriota; class Vicinamibacteria; order Fen-336; family Fen-336; genus DATBIO01. Next base: position 22,206 of record DATBIO010000200.1, on the reverse strand, counting down.
GCCCTCCTGGGGCTGGTGCCCGCGCCGGCCTACGACAGCGCCACGGGGCACCTGTCTTTCTCGGGCACCACCTCCACCGCCAACATCAGCGTGACGCTGGGCCTGGCCGTGGTGGCTTTCCTGGCCATGCAGTGGGCCGGCATCTCCAAGTTCGGCGCCGCGCACCACTTCAAGAACATGGTGCCGCCCGGGATGCCCGCCTGGCTCCTGCCCATCATGATCCCGGTGGAGCTGCTGGGGATGTTCTCCCGGCCCTTCGCCCTGATGATCCGGTTGTTCGCGAACATGCTGGCCGGGCACATGGTCATCACCACCCTCCTCCTCCTCATCCCCCTCATGGCGGCGGTGGCCACCGCCTTCGGGGTGATCATGATCCCCATCTCCCTGGCCCTCGCGCTGTTCATCATGGTCCTGGAGGTCCTGGTGGCCTTCATCCAGGCCTACATCTTCACCCTGCTGACATCCATCTTCATCGGGATGTCGGCGCATCCCGCGCACTAAAGGAGCTCGAGACAATGCCGACTGATCCCAAGGCTCTCGCCTACTTCGCCGCCGGCATCGGGGCCGGACTCACCATCATGGGGGGCGCCGCCGGCATCGGCCGCCTGGCCGCGGCCGCCCTGGAGGGCATCGCGCGCCAGCCCAACGCCGCCGGGGACATCCGCGGCGCCATGATCGTGGCCGCCGGCCTCATCGAGGGCGTGACCTTCTTCTCCCTGATCGTCACCATCCTCCTGGCCATCAAGTAGGCCCGGTGGTGACAGCCTGCGCGGCCGTCCTGGCCGCCGCCGGGGGCGGCGGCTTCACCGATCTGAACCTCGGCCTCACCGTCTGGACGCTGGTCCTCTTCGCGCTGTTCGCCTTCGTGGTGACGAAGCTGGGCTGGAAGCCGCTCCTCGACATGATCGAGGAGCGCGAGCGGCAGATCCGGACGGCGGTGGAGACGGCGCAGCACGCGCAGACGGAGGCGCAGAGCCTCCTCGTCCAGCAGAAGGAGATCCTGCGGGACGCCGGCCGCCAGCGCGAGGACATCGTGAAGCGCGCCTTCCAGGACGCGGAGTCGCTCAAGGCCGACCTCTTCGCGCAGGCGCGCGCGGAGGCCGAGCGCATGGTGCAGAAGGCGCGCGAGCAGATCGACCGCGAGAAGCGGGTGGCCCTCGACGAGATCCGCGGCCTGGTGGCGGACATCGCCGTGGAGGCCGCGGGCAAGATCGTGAAGTCGTCCCTGACCGTGGACGCCCAGAAGCGGCTGGTCGAGGAGTTCATCGACCAGCTCCCCGCCGGCCCGCGCTAGCTCGCGGGACCGGCCGGAGGGTCGCCGGGCAGCGGGCGCCACGGCCACGTCGGGGCGGGCCGCGGGGCCAAGCTCAGGCGGCGGAAGGAGCGGCCAGGGCCGCCGTACCGCGTTCGGCACCGGGGAGAGGTGCTCCCAGTCGGCGCTTCAGGCGCAGGAACGGCGCCTCGATCCAGGCGTAGGAGGCGGTGGCCACGGCGACGGCGAGGAGTAGGCGCCCGGCCGCCTCCGGCCAACGCGCGGGCCACGGCGACGCGCCGATCCCGGGCAGCGTCCAGAACAGCGGCAGGTGCCAGAGGTAGAGCCCGTAGGACCGCTCCCCGATCCAGACGAGGGGGCGCCACTCCAGGGCGCGCCGGGTCAGGGCCCCCGGCGCCAGCGTCAGTCCCACGATGAGGACCGCGGAGGCCAGGTTCACGGTGACGAGCCCCCAGTGGTAGTACGCGGGGACGTGCATGCCGCGCCGGGTCAGGAAGAGCAGCCAGGCCAGGGCCAGGGTCGCGGCACCGGCCAGGACGCGGCGGGCCCTGGGGCCCGCGGGGACCCGCCCCCAGGCCACGGCCAGCCCGGCGAGGCATCCCGTGAGCAGGCTGTCGCCCCGCCACTCCAGCCAGACCGCCGTCCACAGGCGGGCGGTCTGCCGGAGGTCGAAGTCGACCGAAGAGCGCACGAGCCCCAGGGCCACGACGGCGGCGGCCGTTCCCCCCAGCACCGCCCACCGCGGGCATCTCCAGCGCAGCAGGCACAGGAGGGTGAGCGGCCAGAGCACGTAGAACTGCTCCTCGATGGAGAGCGACCACGTGTGCGTCACGAGGTTGCTCTGCAGCCAGGACAGGCCCCAGCCGAAGTTGCTGAGGTAGAGCAGCGCGATCAGGGCGTCGTGGTGGATGGTGGCCGCCACCGCCTCGGGCAGCGCGAGCCACGCGTAGAGCGAGGAGAAGCCGAGGAAGGCCAGCAGCGCCGGCAGCAGCCGCAGCGCGCGGCGGGCGAAGAAGCGGCCGAGATGGACGGACCCCGTCTCCTCCCACTCGCGCACGAGGAGGGAGGTGATGAGGAACCCGCTGAGCACGAAGAAGACGTCGAGAGCGAGGTAGCCGCCGCGGAACACCGCCAGCTCGGTGTGGAAGACCATCACGGAGAGGACGCCGATGCCCCGGATGCCGTCGAGAAACGGCAGGTGGCCAAGACGTCCCGTCGGGCTCGCCCCTTCGCCCATCGGCGGATGAGATGCTAACCGAGGGCCTCCGCGGCTCCCCGGCGGCCGAGGACCTCAGTCCCGGCCGAAGATGTTCCCCAGGTCCCGCAGCGTGCCGCCCACCCCGGCCATGCCGCCCGTGCCCTCGCCCGTGGAGCCGAGGATGCGGCCGGCCAGGCGCGAGAAGGGGAGCGTCTGCAGGATGGTCTTGCCCGGTCCGCTCAGGGTGGCCAGGAACAGGCCCTCTCCGCCGAAGAGCGCGTTCTTGAAGCCTCCCACGAACTGGATGTCGTAGGACACCGAGTCCTGGAAGGCCACGATGCAGCCCGTGTCCACGCGCAGCACCTGTCCGGGCACGAGGTCGAACTCCAGGAAGTTGCCGCCCCCGTGGATGAAGGCGGTGCCGTGGCCGGCGAGGCGCTGGAGGATGAACCCCTCGCCCCCGAAGAGCCCCGCGCCGAAGCGCTTGGTGAAGGCGATGCCCATCTCGACGCCCCTGGTCGCGAAGAGGAACGAGTCGCGCTGGCACAGCCAGGTCTGCAACCCGTCGAGGTCGAGCTGGCGGAGCTTGCCGGGGTGCGGGGCGGCGAAGGCCACCTGGCCCTGGCTGCGGCTGCGGAACCGGGTGACGAACAGGCTCTCCCCTGCCACCATGCGCTTCAGGCCGCCCCAGAGGCCCCCGCGCATGCCGCTGTCCATCTCCACGTCGCCCGCCATGTAGAGGAGGGCGCCCGGCTCCGCCTGGACCTCCTGGCCGGGGCCGAGCGGCACCACCACCGCCTGCATGACGTCGCCCACCACGTGGAACTCGATGGGCGGCGCCGCCCCCTCATCGGCCGGTCCCACCGGTGCCCCGCACGACGGACAGAACCTCGCCCCCGCGGCGAGGGCGCCCCCGCACTTCTCGCAGCTCATCTCGTATCCCGCTCCTTCTCCTGGCGCCGTCACCGCACGTCCCACCTCGCGCGGCGCGCTGCCCGCGCAGCCGGCGGCGGAAACGCGATTCTAGCGTGTGCTAGCATCCGCCGCAGACCATAGGAGACGTTCCGCGGAGAGGAAGGTTCCATGTCCGAAGTGGCCAAGATCTTCGAGAGCCTGCCCCAGCGCTTCCAGAAGGGCAGCGTGAAGTCCCCGCGCACGTTCTACTTCTCCCTCGACGACGACGAGAAGTGGACGGTCTCTCTGGGCACGGACCGCTGCGAGGTCAAGGCGGGCAAGCCCGCGCAGGACGCGGACTGCTTCTTCAAGTCCAGCACGCAGATGTTCCTCGACGTGTGGAACGGCAAGCACACGCCGGGCATGAAGGACTTCATGACCGGCGCCATCAAGAGCAACAACCCTCTCCTGCTGAAGGAATTCGTCTCCGCGTTCAAGAAGGCCTGAGCGCGCCGCGCCGCGCGAAAGCCCTTGACTGTGCGCGCGCCGCCCCAATAATCAACGCGGGGGCGCCGCGGAGACGTTCATGTCCTTGTACGGGCGTCCCCCGGGTTCGTCCGCTCGTGTCCAATCGGATGTACGCGGGCACGAGTCGCGTGATGGCGGCCCGCTCCTTGCACGCGGGATCCGCGGATGAGCGACCCGAGCAAGGACGCGGCCGCGCCCCACCCCGGCTTGAAGCAGCTGCTCGACGACTACGAGCGGCGTCTCATCCTCGCCGCCCTCGAGCGCGCCGGCGGCAACCAGCGGCGGGCGGCGCGTCTGCTGGGGGTCCTGCCCACCACCCTCTGCGAGAAGATGAAGCGGCTGGGCATCCGCTCGGCGTTCCCGCGGCCGGCCCCCCCGGAGACGCCCGCCGACTGGGAACGGCGCCCCTAGCGGGTCAGCGCTTCCAGGTGAGCGGGTCGCGCAGCGGGAGGATGACCGTCCGGCCGCCCGCCAGCAGCTTGGCCAGCTCGTAGGGGTGCGTGGCGTCGCCCACGTCGATCTCCTTCTGGTCGCCCACCACGAGCACGATCAGGCGCGAGGGATCCAGGTGCTGCCGGGCCACGCGCTGCACGTCGGCGATGGTCACCGCGCGGATCCGGTCGCGGTACGTCCGCCAGAAGGTCGGGTCCCGCCGGGTGTACTCGTCGGCGGCGAATACGCCCATGGACTGCGCCTTGGAGGCGAAGTTGCTGGGGAAGCTCTCCACCAGGCTCCGCTTGATGGTCTCCAGCTCCTCCTCCGACACCGGCAGCTCGCGGATCTTCCGTATCTCCTCCAGCACGAGGTGGGTGGCGTACGCCACCGTGCGGCTCTTGCTCTGGAAGGCGGCGCGGAAGCGGCCCGGGTACCAGACCCCGATGCTGAGCCCGGAGCCGGCGCTGTAGGCCAGGCCCTCGTTGGAGCGGACGGTGCGCGTGATGCGCGAGGTGAACCCGCTGCCCCCCAGGATCTCGTTCATCACCTCCAGCGCGTAGACGTCCGGGCTGTCGCGGCGCACGGTGGGCAGGACCAGCGCCACGCGTCCCTGCGGCACGTCCTTCTGCACGCGGTACAGGCCGGGGGCGGCGGACGCGATCTCCGAGGGCACGGGGGGGACGGCCATGCGGTTGCTGGGCCAGCGGCCGAAGGCCGCCTCCAGCCGGCGCACCATCTCCGCCCGCGTGAAGGCTCCCGAGACCGCGGCGATCATGTGGGCGGGCTGGTAGTAGCGGCGGTGGAAGGAGACGAGGTCCTCGCGGGTGATGGCCTTGAGGGAGGCCTCGGTGGGCAGGCGGTTGGTGAAGTGGCCCTCCCCGTAGAGGAGCGCGGTGAGCTCGGCGGCCTCGATGTCCGCGGGGTCGTCGTTGCGCTTCTTCATGGCCTGGAGCGCCTGCTCCTTGGCCAGGGCCAGGCGGTCCTCCTGGAAGCGCGGCTCCCGCAGCATCTCCACGAAGAGGGCGAGGGCCTGGTCCAGGTTGTCGGAGAGGCAGTTGAGGCTGGCCGAGCCCGCGGTGTCCGAGATCCCGCTGCCCACCTGCGCGGCCAGGAAGTCGAGCTTCTCGTCGAGCTGCTCCGCGCTGAGGGTCCGCGTGCCGCCGCGCCGGATCTGCGCGCCCGTCAGCTCGGCCAGGCCTTCCTTCCCTGCCGGGTCGAGGTAGCGCCCCGTGCGCACGGTGAGGGCGATGTTGACCAGCGGCAGCGTGCGGTCCTCGGCGATGAAGACCACCATCCCGTTGCGCAGCACCACCCGGTGGTCCGCGGCCGCGGGGGGCGCGAAGGCGATGGGCTCGAAGCGCAGCTTGTCCGGGTGGTCGGGGATGGCGGGCGCCTGTTCTCCCGCCGCGGGGGCGGCGAGGAGCAGCGACAGCGCGGCCCCGCGGGCGGCACGGTGGAACGGGGACGGGCGCGCGCTCACTTCTTCCCCCCTTCCAGGGCGGACAGCCTCTCCCGCGCGCGCTTGAGGACCAGCTCCAGGGCGGGCCGCACCTCGGCCGGGGCCTGGCCCATGCCCTGCTCGAGCTGGGCGATCCCCTCGCGCAGCTTGGCGGGATCGGCCTCCGCGGTGACCTGGGCGATGCCCTGGCGCGCGACGTCCTGGAGGGGCGCGGGCAGGGCCGCCACCTCGGGGTCGGGCGGGGCGCCGCCCTCCTTGCGGAGGAACACGCCCACCGTGCGGTTCTCCTTCGTGAAGTACTGCCTGGCCACCCGCTGAACGTCCGCCACCGTGACCCGGTCCACCATGTCGGCGTAGGTGTTGATGTACCGCCAGTCGCCCCAGCCCTCGTAGAACATCAGCTGGATGGCGATGGAGAACGGCTGGCTGAGGCGGCGGTAGGCGTTGGCCTTGGCCTGGTTCTTCACCTTCTGCAGCTCTTCCGCGGGCACTCCCTCGCTGGCCACCCGCGCGATCTCCTCGTCGATCGCCTTCTCGACCGACGCCGGGTCCTGCCCGTCCTTGACCGTGGCCTCCACCTGGAAGACGCCCGCGTACTTCTTCAGGTCAACGGAGGCCGACGCCTCGTTGGCCACCTTGCGTCCCAGCACCAGGCCCTTGTAGAGGCGGCCGGTGCGGCCGGAGAGCAGGTCCGAGAAGAGGTCGAGCACGGCCTGGTCCTTGTGCACGAAGGGCACCGCGTGCCACCACATGCGCACGGTGGGAGAGGTCTCCGCCTCCGCGTTGTACCGCTTCTCGCCGATCTGCGCGGGCTCCAGCGTCACCACCGGGGGCGGCTCCTTCGGCCCGCGCGGGATGCGGCCGAAGTAGCGTTCCAGGAGCGGCCGCGCCTCGGCGCTCCGGAAGTCCCCCACCAGCACGCCGGTCAGGTTGTTGGGGGCGTAGTAGGTGCCGAAGTACTCGTCCGCCTGGGCCTTGGTGATGGCCTGGATGTCGGAGGCCCAGCCCACCACCGGCCACTTGTACGGGTGGGCCTGCCAGAAGAGCGCGTTGAAGGCCTCGTCGTACTTGCCCAGGGGCGTGCTCTCCGTGCGCATCCGCCGCTCCTCGTGCACGACGTCGCGCTCGCTGTAGAACTCCCGGAACACGGGGTTGAGCAGGCGGTCGGACTCCAGCCACGCCCAGAGCTCCAGCCGGTTGGCGGGCAGGCGCACGAAGTACAGGGTGAGGTCCTCGGTGGTGCCCGCGTTGAGGGCCTCCCCGCCGTTGCGCGTATAGAGCTGGTCCATGTGGTCCTTGACGGTGATGGCGCGCTGCTTCTGCACCAGCTCCTGGAAGCGCTTGTCCAGCTCGCGGTATCGCTCGGTCTGGTTCTCCGCCTTGAGCAGGTCGTCGATCTCGCCGCGGCGCAGGCGCGCGCGCATGACCTCCAGCTCCGCGCGCATCTCCTCGCGCAGCTTCTCCTGCTCGGCGATGAGGGCGACGTCCTGGGCGATGTCCTTGGTGCCCATGGTGCGCGTGCCCTTGAACATCATGTGCTCGAAGAGGTGGCTGATGCCGGTCATGCCCACGCGCTCGTTGACGGAGCCCACGCGCGCCACCCAGCCCGCGGCGATGGTGGGGGACTCGTGGCGCTCGAAGAGCAGCCACCTCATGCCGTTGGCCATCGTGAACTCCTCCACCGCGATCTGCGGGCGCTCGGCCCCGGCCGCCAGCGCGGGAAGGAGGAGGACCAACGTCGTCATTCGGATGGACATGGCGGATACCCTCATGGCGCCCTCAGCCTATCAGGATGCGGCCCGGTTCCGGTTCCACGGTCCGCCGTGGCACGGGCCCCGCGAAATCAAGCCGGCGCGGTCCGCGCCACGGCCTCGATGGTGCCCCCGCGGCCGAACAGCGCCTCGCCCAGGGCGAAGGCGACCGCGGGCGGGGCGAGGACGGCGGCGGCCGCCGCCGCGAGGGGGCCCAGCCCGGGGCCGCCGCTCCCCTTCAAGGTGTCGAAGAGGGCGTCGCGCCTGAAGCCCAGCGCGTTGAGCGCGCTCTGGAGGACGCCGTACGGGTTGTGCTCCCAGGACAGGTGACGCACGCGCGGGGCGGTGAACCCCGCCTGCTGCAGGGCGGTGGCCAGCGAGGCGGGGGTGAAGTGGAAGAGATGGCGGGGGGTGTCGAGGTGGAACCAGTGCGCGCGGAACAGCCGCGCCTGCCAGGAGGCCGTGTTCGGCACCGCGGCCACCAGCCAGCCGTCCCGGGCCAGCCAGCGCCGGCAACGACGGAGGCTGGCCGCGGGATCGCGCAGGTGCTCGAGCACGTGCCAGAGGGTGATCATGTCGAAGGCGCCCTCCGGGAACGAGGCCTCGGCGAGAGGCCCCACGTGCACCCGCACCCCCGGGATGGAGGCGGCGCGCCGGCCGCTGTGGGCGGTGAGCTCGGTGCCCTCGCAGGCGTGCCCCCGGTCCGCCATGGCGGCCAGGAACCGGCCGCTGCCACAGCCGATGTCGAGGACGCGGAGCCGGCGCCCTCCGCCCAGCCGGTGCACGCGGCGGGCGCGCGAGGCGTGCAGCAGGTCGCGGCACCGCTCCACGGGCCCCACGAACTTGGAGGGCCCGGTGCCGTAATAGTCGTCGCCGTAGAAGGCATGCAGCGATTCCTCGGAGGGAACCGGCAGGAGCACCCGCGTGCCGCAAAGCCCGCAGGCTTCGAGGCGGGCGGAGGGCGCCGGTGGTCCGGACGGGCTCACCCCGGCAAAGAGGTTCCCGCAGGCGCAGAGCGCCTCCGCGGACGCGGCGCCGCCCGCGGGGCGGCCGGCCGGGGAGGCGCTCACGCGCCCTTCTCCGCGCGGAACTCCCAGCGGCAGTAGACGGTCTGGCGGGGGCGCCGGGGCAGCCGCGCCTGGAACCACCACGCGCGGTCGAAAGCGTCGTCGAGGTGTCCCCAGGGCGGCGCGGAGTGCCGCGCCAGCTGCTGCGCGCGCTTCCAGCCGCCGTCGTCGAAGGCCGGCATCGTCCAGCCCGGCTCGGGGCGGCCGCTGCAACGCCAGAGGGCGGGCACGACGGCCCTGGTCGGTCCCGGCACGATGAGGACCCCGATGAGGCTGGGGAGGTCGGTGTTGCCGGTTGCGGTGACGGCCACCACCTGGCGGCCGGGTGTGGCCAGGGGCAGGCTCAGCACCGTCTGCAAGCCGATCAACGGGCCGAGGTCCCGGCCGTTGAAGTAGACCTGGGCCGGGTCGTCGCAGGCCACCAGGGCCCGCGGCACGGCCTCGACGTCGACGTGCTCCAGCGCCGTCACCTCTTCCCGCAAGCGCGCCGCGGGGAGGTAGGGATACGCGCCGGCGTGGTTCGAGTAGAACCCCGCGCCCCCGGCCATGAGCGCGAGGGGCCCGGCGTGATCCAGCGCGAGGGTGCCCACCGGCGTGACGAGCTGCCGGGGCAGGTCGGCGGACTTGACCACGGTCGGCGAGTAGAGCACGCGGTCACCCGGCTGCAGCTCCTCACCCTTGTAGACGCGGAGGCCCGCCCGCTCGCCGTAGTAGCGGAGCCCCCACTCCGCGTTGATGAACGCCGTCCCCTCCAGGGGGGCCAGCGCGGAGGGGCCGTGGGCAAAGGTCCGTCGGTAGGTCTCGGCCCACCGCGCGTCGCTGAGGCCGGCCATGAGGCCCAGGGCCACCGTGCAGGGCACGGACACCCGCACCAGCCGGGCGCCCCATCGCGCCCGCACCTCGGGCAGACGGGCGAGGGCCATCAGGAGGAGCAGGATCGCGGCGGGCAGGGGGACCAGGAAGTACTTGGCGGCGACGTGCACGTAGCGCAGCGTGGCGAAGCCGGTCACGAGGAGCCAGACGCACACGAAGGCCGGGAATGGGTCCGACGCGGCGGCGCGCCCGCGGTACTGGACCACCATCTCCCGCGCCGCGTGCAGGACGGCCGCGAAGAGGACGGCCAGGGCGGGCCAGGCGAACAGCACCGCCGCCATCCAGGGCGCTTCGCGTGGCCGCGCCCAGCCGAGGCCCAGGGCGGTGCCCAGGGAGAGGAGAGCCAGGATCCAGCCGCGGCCCATGGCCAGGACCACCACGAAGAGGGCGAAGCCGGGCGCGGGGAGCTGTCCCCCGAGCTGCACGAGGTCGGACACGACGGCGCGCACGAGGTAGAGCCGGGAGAGGGGAAGCGACCAGGCGTCGATCGTGCTGAGGAAGTGGGGCGCGCCGTGGACCAGGGTGGACCAGACGTCGGCCCCCGCCATCACCGCCCCCGCCGCCAGCACGGGCGGGAGCGCGTGGCGCGGACGCCGGGCCAGGAGCGCGTACAGGGGCAGGAGGAGGAGCAGCACGCTGCCCGCGTAACAGCAGAGGAAGGCCGCCCCGGCGGCGAGGCCGCCGGCCACCAGGTCACGCGGCCGGTCCCCGTCCGTGCCGCGCACCACCAGCGCGAGCGCGCTCAGGGTGAGGGCGGCCCAGGCCATGTACGGGCCGACCGACGCCCCCATCACCAGGAACCCGCTGCTTCCCGCGTACAGCCAGCAGCACACGGCGACGCTGACTCCCGCGCGGCGGGCCAGCGAGCCCAGGGCGCACAGGGCGAGCGCAGCGAAAGCGAGGGCGGGCAGGTGGAGGGCGACTTCGGACGTGCCGAGCCAGCGGATGGACACGGCGAGCACGTAGGACCAGCCCAGGGGCTGCGGCTGCGCGAACACCGACGTGACGCTCCCGAAGTACCAGAACTGCTGGCCGAAGGGATCGAGGGGCTGCTCGCGGATCAGCTGGGCGTAACGGACGAAGAACGGATCGTCGATGTGGAGGGCCTTGCCCAGGAACGGCACCAGGAGCAGGAGGGGCGCCGCCCACTGGAGCCACCTTGGCCCGCTGGGCAGGCGTCGCATCGTGGAATAACGCAGGGGGTGTGCTGATGGAACCTCGCGCACTCTATCACGCGCCCGCGCCGGGGCCGGCCCCGATCCTCGAGCGTCGCCCGACGGGCGCGCCCGCCCTCAGCGCATCGCGGCGTCCACGCGCCATCGGCAGTGCACGCGGCCGCCTCCGGCGCGGGGCAGCCGGGTCTCGCTCCGCCAGGCTCGCTGAAGCCAGGGCTCGTAGTCCGACCAGTAACGCCGCGGCTGCCGCGGCTCTTCGGGCAGGAGCGGCCAGTCGCGGTCGTCGAAGCCGGGGGCCGTCCATCCGGCGGGAGCCTCGGCGCGGCACCGCCAGCGCGCGGAGACGCCACGCCGGGCACCGGCAGGGACCACCGCGCCGATCAGCCGCTGGTCGCCGCGGTCCAGCTCCGCCTCCACCGCGAGAAGGGCGGGGCCGCTCCCGGCCAGGGGAAAGCGCACCGGCAGCATGGGGACGGGCAGGGTGCCGAGGTCGCGCCCGTCGAGGAACACGCGCGCGCGCGCATCGCACGCCACCAGCGCCATGGGCAACGCTTCGGCGTCCAGCCACTCCAGCGCCGTGACCTGGTCAAGGACGCGCCGCGCGGGCCGGAAGGGGTAGTGGCCGTGCGCGTTGGAGTAGAAGCCGGCGCCGCCGGCCATCAGCGCCAGCGGCCCGCCGTACTCCAGGGAGAGGGTGCCGGCAGGGGTCAGCACCTGCCCGGGGATGCGGCCCGACGGCGGCACCAGCGGCGACACCAGCACGCGATCGCCGGGAGCGAGGGGCTGGTTGCGATAGACGCCCAGCCCCGCGCGCTCGGCGTAGTGACGCAGGCCCCACTCCGCGTTCACGAACGTCGCGCCTCCGGGGGCGGCCAGCGGCCCCGGCCGCCGGAAGGCGTCGCGGTAGGTCGCCGCCCATCGCGCGTCGCTCCAGGCAACGGCCAGTCCCAGGGCCACCGTGGCGGGCACCGAGGCGGCGGTCAGCCGACGGCTCCATGGCACCCGCCCGCCGCGCGCGTCGCGCAGCCATCGCAGCGCGAGCAGGATGGCGGCGGGCAGGGGAAGAAGGAAGTACTTGGCGGACACGTGGAGGTAGCGCGCGTTGGCCACCGTTCCCACCAGCGCCCACAGGCCCAGGAAGGCGGTGAGCGCCTCCTCGTCGGAGATCCGCCCGCGCGCGCGGCGGAGCAGCGCGCCTGCGGCCGCGCCGCCGGCGGCGGCGAGAAGGCTGAGGGCGGGCCAGCCGAAGACCACGGCCGCCGGCCAGGGCCAGGCCCCGGACAGGGTGCCCAGTCCCAGGGCGGCCGCGAGGCTGAGCGCGCAGACGGCCGTGCCATGGCGCACGCCCACCGCTACCGCGGCGATGGGCAGCCCCAGCGCCGGAAGCTGCGCCCCCAGGTGCAGGATCTGCGCTGCCAGCGTCCGCGCCATGGTGGCGGGAGCGAGCGGCTGCGACCACCGCCGGAGCGTGGTCGTGAAGTGGGGCGCGCCGGCGGACGCCCACGACCCCGCTTCGTAGCCGAGCATGACCACGGCCGCCGCGGCCACCGCCACCAGAGCCTGTCGCGGGCGCCCGCGCAACAACGGGTAGGCGGGGACCAGGGCCAGGAGCACGCTGCCCCCGAACGAGCAGAGGAAGCACGCCCCCGCGAACACGCCGGCCAGGCAGAGGTCGCGCGCACGGTCTTCGTCCGTCCCGCGCACCACGCGCGCCATGGCCGCGGTGGCGAAGGCGGCCCAGGCCACGTAGGGGCCCAGCGAAGAGCCCATGACCAGGAACGCGCTGCTGCCCGCGTAGAGCCAGCAGGCGGCGGCGGCCGACACGCCCACCCGGCGCGCCAGCCCCGCCAGCGTGTGCAGGCCCCAGGCGCCGAAGGCCAGGGCGGGCAGGTGCAGCGCGACCTCGGACCGGCCGAGCGCGGCCATGGCCGTGGCCATGATGTAGGACCAGCCCAGGGGCTGCGGCTGGTGCAGCAGGGTCGTCTCCGCGCCCAGGTGCCAGAACGCCTGGCGGAAGGGGTCGAGGGGGCGGGCGCCGATCAGCTCCGCGTAGCGGAAGAAGAAGGGGTCGTCCACGTTGAGGGCCTTGCCCAGGAACGGCAGCAGGAGGGCAGCGGGCACGGCCCAGGCCAGGAGCGGACTTCGAAACGGCGTTCCCGGGCTCGCGGCCGCGGGACTCGGCCCGGTGGTCACACGCCCAGCGCCGAGAGCCCTCGCTCCGTTGCCCAGAAGAGCGCGACGCCGAGGAACACGAGCAGGGGCATGCGCAGGTCGCGCGCCTCGTTGACCTCCGGCATGAGGTCGCTGGCCGCCACGTACAGGGTCACGCCGGCGGACAGCGGCAGGCCGTAGCGCACGTCCCCCGCGAAGCGGTGCATGGCCAGGACCCCGAGCAGCGTGGCCGCGGCGAGCACGCCCGAGGCGGCCAGCGCGCCCCGCGGTCCGCGCCCGGAGGCGAGGGCGATGGAGGCCACCGTGAAGCCCTCGGGGATCTTGTGGAGGATCACCGCGAAGAAGACGAGGAGGCCGAGGGGGAAGGAGACCAGGAAGGCGGAGGCGATGGAGACGCCGTCGAAGAACGTGTGCGTGGAGAGCCCCACCAGCGCCGAGAAGCCCACCGCGGGGTTGACGAGGAGGTCGCCGTGCACCTCCTCGCCGAAGTGGAAGTGCGGGGCTATGGTGTGCTCGAAGAAGTGCACGAGGAAGTACCCGCCGAGGACGAGCAGCGGGGCATGGGGCGTCAGGGCCATCGACTCCGGGAGCATGCGCAGGAAGGCGGCGGCCAGCATGAACCCCGCGCCCACGGCGATGAAGTACTTGAGGACGAGCTCGTTCCAGTGCTTGCGCGAGATGATGAGCAGGCCGCCGAGCACGTTGGCCAGGGCGGCCCCGGTGCCGAGCAGCAGGCTCCAGACGAGGGGGGATCGCATGTCGCGGAAGGCGCGCGACGATAGCACCGGCCGTACGCGGCCTTCAAGGTCGCGCGGCCGGCGGTCGCCCCGGGGCCCCGTTTGACGCCGTTTTCGCGGGGGGGATAATTTGAGGCTCCCGTGGCCCGCGAGACTGGTGTGAAGGGGACGCTGCTGACCGTCGCCGCGGCGATCCTGGCCGCCTCGCTGGCGCCGGCCGACGAGCTCCCCCTCCCTCCCGTGGCCCCGGCGCCGGCGGAATCCGTGCCCGCGCCGCCCGCGGGAGGGACGCCACCAGACCCGGAGCCCCCCGCGGGCGAGCCGGAGCCGGAACTGGCCAGCGCGGAAGAGACCGTCCTGCCCGCGGAGGGCGCGCGCACGCTGACCCTCTCCGCCGCCCTGGCCATGGCCCTGGAGTACAACTTCGGCCTCCTCAGCAGCGCGGACCAGGTGCGCGACGCCCGCCTGGGCTACACGGTGACGCTCTCCGACTTCTTCCCTCGCCTGACGCCGCACTACGCGAGGGGGCAGGACGACACGCGCTTCGGGCTCACCGCCAGCCAGCGACTGCCGTGGACGGGGGGGAGCGTGCAGGCCCTGGCCGACTTCGCCAGCCAGCCGGATACGGACTCGCCGCTGGCCCGCTCCTCGAACCTCCGCCTGGAGCTCACCCAGCCGCTGCTGCGGGGGTTCGGTCCCAACACCACCTACTACGAGCTGCGCAACAGCCGCCGCACGCGGGAGACCAGCGAGCGCTCCTTCGAGCTGCGCCGGCAGCAGGTGGCGCTCGACGTGTCCGAGGCCTACTACGAGGTCGTGCAGCAGCGCGCGCTGCTGGCCGTGTCGCGCCAGAGCCTCAAGCGGACCCAGGCCCTGGAGCGCGCCTCGGAGGCGCGGCTGCAGGTGGGCCTGGTGAGCAAGCTCGACGTGTTCCGCGCCCAGCTGCAGGCCGCGCAGTCCCAGGAGGCGGCGGTGCGGGCGGAGCGCGCCCTCGGGGACGCCCTCGAGCGCTTCCGGTTCCTGCTCGGCCAGCCGCCCACCGTGCCCCTGGAGCCGGACGCGGCGGCCCTGCCCGACATGCCGGCGGAGGACATGGAGCCGCTGGAGGTGTTGATCGATCGCGCGCGCGGCCAGCGCCTCGAGCTGCTGGAGACGCGCGACCAGGTGGAGGACGCGCGGCGCACGGCGTCGCTGGCCAAGCAGAACCTGCTGCCGCAGCTCGACCTCCGCGTGGGCTTCAGCGACATCGGCTTCGGCCGCGACTTCGGCGGGGCCTGGAGCAACGCGGATCGCCAGTACCACTTCGGGCTGGTGACGTCGTATCCCATCAAGCCCGCCGCCGACGCCGCGGCCAAGGCCTCCGCGGACATCCGCGTGTCGAGCAGCGTGCGCCTCCTCCGCGAGCGCGAGCTGGAGGTCGAGTCGGAGGTGCGCCGCGCCGTGCGCGAGCTGGGCGAGATCCGCCAGAGCGTGGACCTCCAGCGCAAGGCGGTCACCATCGCCCAGCAGCAGCACCGCCTGGCCGCGCTGCGCTTCCAGCGCGGCCTCGCCTCGAACTTCGACGTGGTGGAGGCGGAGGAGAGCCTGCTCCTGGCGCGCAGCGCGCTGGTCGGGCTGTTGACCCGCTACCAGATCCGGCGCGTGCGGCTGCTCAAGGCCACCGGCACCCTGGACCTGGCCCGGGAGTTCGGGCTCAACGTGGAGACGGTGCCATGAGCTCCCCGAGCCTGGCCGCCGACTGGGCGGCGCGCCTGGGGCAATGGCGCCGGCGCGTGGCGGGCGCGGCGCGGCCGTGGCTCCGGCGCGAGGCCTGGTCCCTGCGGGGCCTGGGAGGGGCCTGCCTGCGCCATCCCGCGCGCACGGCGGCGGCGGGAGCGGGGCTGGCCGGCCTGGCCGCGGTCCCCTTCGCGCTCTTCGGCCTGGGGCCGCCCGCGGGGGTCGTGGTGCGGCGCGCGGAGGAAGGTCCCTTCCGCGTGACCCTGGTGGAGACGGGCACCATGCAGGCGCTGCGGTCGGTGACGTACGCCTCCAGCATCCAGAGCAACCAGGCCAAGATCATCGCCCTCGCCCCCGAGGGCCGCCTGGTCAGCAAGGGCGACCTGCTCGTGCTGTTCGACGCCGCTCCCTTCGAAGAGGAGATCCGCCGCAGCGAGGCGCAGCTGTCGCAGGCCGAGGCCGACCTGTCGAAGGCGCGCCAGGACCTCAAGCTGCAGGCCATCCAGAACGCCGAGGACATGGCCGCCGCCCGCCAGAAGGTGACGCGCAGCGAGCTGGAGCTGCGGGACGTCCGGGAGGGCAAGGGCCGCCTGCGCGAGGAGGAGGCCCGGGCCGCCGTGGCCAACGCGGAGCGCGACCTGGCCAAGAGCCGGGGATCGCTGGAGGACCTGAGGCCCCTGCTGGCCGAGGGCTTCATCACCAAGCAGGAGCTGGAGCGGGCGGAGCAGGCGGTGCAGCGCGCGAGCGAGGAGCTGGCCCTGGCCAAGCGCCGGCGCGACGCGCTCCTGGAGTTCGGTCGGCCCCTGGAGCTGTCGCAGGCCACCACCGACGCGCAGATCACGAAGGAGAGCCTGCGCCAGCTGGAGTCCGCCGCCTCGTACCGGCTCGAACAGCGGCAGGCCGCCATCGCCTCGGCGCAGAGCCGCATCCACGAGTCGCGCAGCAAGCTCAACCTGGCGCGCCAGCAGCTCGCGCGCACCGAGGTGCGGGCGGACGTGCCCGGCATCGTGGTCTACCGCGAGGTGTTCTTCGGCTCCGAGCAGCGCAAGCCCCAGGTGGGGGATCAGGTGTGGGCGAACCAGCCGCTGCTCATCCTCCCCGACATCTCGAAGATGGTGGTGGAGACGCGCGTGCGCGAGACGGACATCCACAAGGTCGTGCGCAACCAGAAGGTGAGCGTGCGCGTGTCGGCCTACCCGGACCTGAAGCTCACGGGCGCCGTCACCCTGGTGGGCACGTTGGCCCAGGAGGAGAAGGACCGCCGGGGGGCCAAGTTCTTCGGAGTCAGCGTGCAGGTCAACGAGTCGGAGCCGCGCCTGCGTCCCGGCATGACCGCGCAGGTGGAGATCGAGGTGGAGGAGCGCCCGAAGGCGGTGTTCGTCCCCCTCGAGTCGGTCTTCGACCGCGACGGCCGCAGCGTGGCCTTCGTGGTGGAGCGCGGGCGCCTGCAGCCGCGCGACGTCGTGCTCGGTCCCTCCAACCAGGACTTCGTGGTGGTGGAGAAGGGCATCCGTGCCGGAGAGCGCGTGGCCCTGCGCGACCCGGATGCCCCGGCCTCCGACTTCGGCTCGCTCACCACCCCGCAGTGAGGCCGGCCGCGTCCGCTCCCGGTCCATAATCCGTCGTGCCGGCGCCGATCGAGAAGTGCCCGACCTGCGGCGAGCGCATCCCGCCGTCCGTGGGCGAGTGCCTCTTCTGCCCTCCGACGGCCGCGGAGACGCCCTCCTCGCCCTCCGCCGCGCCTCCGGCACCCGCGTCCCCGCAGGCCGCCGCGCCGCCGCCGCCCATCCCCGCCGCGCCCGCCGCGGCGCCGCCACCCGCGTCCGTCGCCCCTCCCGCCGCGCCGCGCCCGCCCTCTCCCATCCCCGCGGCCGCGGCGGCGCCCGCGCTCCACGCTCCCCACGCCGCGCGGGGCTTCGGCCTCCTCCTCTTCGAGGCGGAGGAGTCGCTCGCGCGCGGCCAGGTAGAGAAGGCGGTGGTCCTCGCCTCGCGCGCCGCGCGCGAGCAGCCGGGCAACCTCACCGCGCGCGCCCTCTACGAGCGCACGCGACGCGAGCTGCTGCGGGGCCGCCGCCGCGAGCAGATCGAGGGGCGGATCACCCAGGCCCAGGCCCTGTTCGACGCCGGCGACTACGCGCCCGCGGAGCGCATCGTCAACTCCGCGCTCAAGCTGATTCCCGACCACGCCACCGCCCTGGCGCTGTTCGGCCGGCTGAAGGAGCGGCGGCGCGCGGCAGGCACGGCGGAAGCGGAGGCTGAGCTCGAGATCGAGCGGCTGTCCATGGCGCAGGCCCGGCAGGCGGTGGCCGCCTCCCGGGCCGCCCTGGCCGCGGGGTGGACGCGGCGGGCCCTCACCATCGTGCGGCGGGCCCTGCGCCGCCTGCCCGACCACCCCGAGCTCCTCGCCGTGCTGCGCGACGTGCAGGCCGACGAGGCGGACCTCGACCTCGAAGCCGCCCGCCTGCGCACGAGCCGCGGGCGCGTGCGCCAGGCCCTCGACCTGCTCGCGGCGGGCCGTCTGGAGGAGAGCCTGGAGGTCCTGCGCGCGGTCCTGCACGAGGACCCCGACAACGTGAGGGCGCAGGCGGCCGTCCAGGAGGTACGCCGCGCCTGGCTGGCCCGCGGCGCGCCGGCGGCGGCTCCGCCGGCGCCCGCTCCGCCGGCGCCCGCGCCTCCTCCGCCCGCGGAGCCGGCCGTGCGCGCGCCGGCCGCCCCGCCGCCCCCGCCGGGGCGCGCGCCCGCCTCGCGGCCAGCGTCCACGCGCTCGGGGCCGCTGCCCGTGCCCCGGCTCGAAGAGGTCCCCGCGGCCGTTCTGCTGCGCAGGCGCCGCACCACTCCCCTGGTGGTGGTGGTGGGCAGCGCCGTGGCCGCCTTCGCCATCCTCCTCGCGCTCTCCGGCCAGCGCACGGCGCGCCCGGCGGCGGCGACGCCGCTCCCGGCGGCCAGCCCCGGCGTGCCGACGCCCCCTCCGCCTTCCGTCGCGGCGTCGGCCACCGCCCCCGGTCCGCTCTCCGCTCTCGCGCCCGACGTGCGCCAGGCGGTGGAGGCCACGCTGGCCGCCTACGGCCGCGCGCTGGAGACCCGCGACGCCTACCTGCTGGCGCAGGCGCGCCCCGACCTGAGCACGCAGGCACGCCAGGACCTGCTGGCCCGCTTCGAGGGGGCGCTGAACGTGGCCGTCGACCTGCGCGTGATCGACGCCTCCGCCACCGAGGCCACGGCGCAGGTCAGCGTGCTGCGCACGGACGTCATCATCGGCGGGCGCGGCGGCATCCCCGGCCCGGTGGAGGAGGTCCTCCGCTTCGACCGCCGCAGCGGCTCCTGGCAGATGACGGCGCGCTGACGTGGCGGCCCTCCTCGCCCTGGAAGCGGTGGGCAAGGCCTACACGCGCGGCAGCGGAGAGGTCGTCGCCCTGCGCGGAGTCAGCCTGGAGGTGGGGGAGGGCGAGTCGGTGGCGGTCATGGGACCTTCGGGCTCGGGCAAGTCCACGCTCCTGAGCATCCTCGGCTGCCTCGACCGCCCCACCCGCGGCCGCTACGTCCTGGCCGGCACCGACGTGGCCCTCCTCGACGACCGCGCGCTCTCGCGTCTGCGCAACCGCGCCATCGGCTTCGTCTTCCAGTCCTTCCACCTCATCCCCCAGCTCACGGTGGCGGAGAACGTGGAGACGCCGCTCCTCTACGGGGCCACGCCCCCCGCGGAGTGGCGTGCGCGCGCCTACCGCTGCCTGGAGCGCGTGGGCCTGCTTCACCGCGCCGACCACCGGCCCTCCGAGCTCTCCGGAGGCGAGGCGCAGCGCGCGGCGGTGGCGCGGGCCCTGGTGACGGAGCCGCGCATCCTGCTCGCCGACGAGCCCACGGGCAACCTCGACAGCGCGACGGGCGAGGAGATCGCGTCCCTCCTCGACGGCCTCCACCACGAGGGGCGCACGGTGGTCCTGGTGACCCACAACGAAACGCTGGCCCGGCGCGCCTCGCGCATGGTCCGCCTGCGCGACGGCCGGCTGGAGTCGGACGAGGGGTCGGCGGCCCCGCCCGCCTAGGCATGTCGCCGCAGGTCCTCCTCCACCTCGGCCTGCGCAGCCTCCTGCTGCACAAGCTGCGCTCGACGCTCTCCATCCTGGGCGTGGTCTTCGGGGTGGCGGCGGTGGTGGCCATGTCCTCGGTGGGGGAAGGGGCCCGGCGGGAGGCCGTGAGCCAGATCGGCTCCCTCGGCATCGACAGCATCACCCTGCGCGGCCGGCCCGCGGCGCAGGGCGGAGAGGCCGACGGCCTGCGCCTGCGCGACGCCGAAGCGGTGGCCCGTGTGGTGCCGGCCCTGGTGGCGGTGGCCCCGGTGCGGGAGGCCAGCCTCGCGGCGCAGGTCGACGGCCGGCTGGCCGACGCCGTGGCCGTGGGCACCACGCCCGCCTATCGCTCCGCCGCGCGCCTGAGCGTGCGCTCCGGCCGCTTCCTGAGCGACCTCGACGTGGCGGACTCCAAGCGGGTGGCGGTGCTGGGGGCGTCGGTGGCGGGCACGCTGTTCCCGATGGGCGAGGCGCGCGGGCAGCGCGTCCAGCTCGGCGACGAGTGGTTCCAGGTGGTGGGCGTGCTGGAGGGCCGCGCGCTGCCCAGGGGCAAGGCCGGCCCCATCCGCACGCGCGACGTGAACCGCGCGGTCTTCGTGCCCCTGCCCGCGCTCGACCGGGGCCGGGACCCCCGTCCCGACGGCGTGGACGAGATCGTCATCCGCGTGGAGGACGCCGACCGGGTCACGGCCTCCGCGGAGACGGCGCAGGCGGTGGTGCGGCGCACCAGCGCCGCGCCCTTCGAAGTGATCGTGCCCCGCGAGATCCTGCGCCAGAAGGAGCGCACGCAACGGATCTTCAACGTGGTGACCGGGGCCATCGCCGCCATCAGCCTGCTCGTCGGCGGCATCGGAATCATGAACATCATGCTGGCCAGCGTGGCGGAGCGCACCCGCGAGGTGGGCATCCGCCGCGCGCTGGGCGCCTCGCGCGACGACGTGGCCGCACAGTTCCTGGTGGAGTCTTCCCTGCTCACGGCGGCGGGGGGAGTGGCGGGCGCCGCCCTCGGCCTCGTGGGCTCGATGCTGATCCAGCGCCTGGCCGGGTGGCCGACCGCGCTGTCTCCCCTCATGCTGCTGGCCGCGCTGGTGACGGCGCTGCTGGTGGGCGTCGGCTTCGGCTTCTACCCCGCGTGGCGGGCCGCGCACCTCGAGCCGATGGACGCGCTGCGGCACGAGTGACCAGGCACCTGGCCGCGGCGGCGGCCGCGCTCTCGCTGCTGGCGGCGGGCGCCTCCCTCCGGGCCGGCCGCCGCATCGCGGAGCCGCCCGCGCCGGGAGCGCCGGCGTGGAGAGCGGTGCTGTGGGCGGGGCAGGCGGGCGAGCATCGCTTCCAGCTGAGGACCGATGGGGCGGCCCGCCTCCGCGTGGACGGCGCCCTGGTGGCGGAGCGGGCCGCGGGCCGCGGGCGCGGCCCGGCGCGGGGGAGCGCCGTGCTGGCCGCGGGCGCGCACGTCCTCGAGATGGCGCTCGATCCCGCGGCCAGCCGCCTCCGGGTATGGCACGCCGCGCCCGGGAAGCGCCTGGCCCCCTTCGCGCGCGGGGACCTCTGGCGCAGCGCGCCCTCGGCGGTGGACCGCGCCTGCGCGGCGGCGGCGTGGCCGTTGAGCGCGGCCGCGCTGGGGGCCTGGGCCCTCGCCCTGGCCGTGTGGGGCGCGCGGGGACGCGGGGCGCGCTGGCGCGCGGCGCGCGCCCTCGACGCGCTGCGCTCGCCGTGGCTGCCGCGGACGCTGGCCGTCCTGGTCGTGGCCTACGCCGCGCTGCTGCGCGCGGACGCCCTCGTCTCCCGCTTCGGTCCCCGCGACGCTCCGGACTGGGTCGGGCGCCTCCAGGCCGCCGCCCGCGCCGCCCACCCGGCCGCGCTGCGCTGGGACCGCGTGCCCGTTCCCTACGTGGACGGGGACCCCATCGCCTACCTGGGCCACGCGCGGCGGATGCGCAGCTTCTACGAGCCGCGCTACCGCGAGCCCCTGTTCGTGGCCGCGGCCCGCGCCGGGGTCTGGGCCACGGGGGGCCGCGACGTGGGCATCAGCGTGGCCTCCGCGACCTTCTCCGTGCTCCTCGTCGCCGCCACCTATGCGCTGGGCGCCGGGGCCGTGTCGCCCTGGGTCGGGGTCCTGGCCGCCCTGGGCCTCGCCCTGGACGCGCAGGCCATCCACCATGGCGTGGCGGGCTGGCGCGACGACGCCTTCGCCGTCCTCGTCGCCGCCTTCGCCCTCTTCGCGGTGCGCCTCTACGACCGCGGCCGCTTCGCGGACGCGGTGGCGCTGGGGCTGGCCGGCGGGCTGGCCTGCCTGACGCGCATCACGGCCCTGTCCCTCCTGCCGGTGGCCGTCCTGCTGGCCCTCGTGCCGCGCGCGCGCGCGGCGCGCGTGCGCCGCGAGCGGGCGGCGGCCGCCGCCGTCCTGACCCTGGCCCTGGCCGCTCCCTGGCTGGCCGGCTCGTGGATCGCCTACGGCGACCCGCTGCAGTCGGTGAGCGGCCAGGTGGGCTACTACACGGACACCTCCGCCCCGCGCACGGGCGTCGTCGGCTACGTCGGCGAGCGCCTGGGCCGGCCCTTCGAGGCCCTGGACGTGGCCCTGGTCGGCTTCACCGGATACCCGTTCACGAACAAGTGGGACCACGACGTCTGGTGGCGGCCCCTGGGCGGCATCCTGGCCGCGTGCGCGGTGGGGGGGCTGGTCCTCTTCCTCCTCGACGGTCGCACGCGGGTGCTGCTGGCCGTCCTGGCCAGCGCCCTCCTCCCGTTCGTGCTCACCTGGCACATCCGGATGGGCGATTCGTGGCGGCTCACCCTCTTCGCCTATCCCTTCTACCTGGTGGCGGCCTTCGCCGCGCTGCGGGCCGGGCTGCGCCTGC
>DATBIO010000199.1:0-5451 GCA_036556965.1 Vicinamibacteria bacterium | reverse complement strand
ATGGCCCGGTCCGCCCACTCCAGGACGGCCGCCATCTCGCCGCGCTCGTGCCGGATCCAGCCCTGGAAGAAGGTCGCGTAGGCGATGCTCTGCTCGTGTCCCAGGCGGCGCGCGTGGTCCAGGGCCGCGGTCCCGTGCTGGAGCGCCTCGTCCAGGCGGCCCTGCAGCACCTCGAAGCGGGCCAGCAGGCACAGCGAGCTGAGCATGGGGTCGAGGACGTAGAGCGACGTGAAGTACGCGTGTCGGGCGGGGTCGTACCGCTCGAGGGCCTGCCTCAGGTATACGCATCCCTCCGTCATGCGGCCCAGGTAGCACGTGGTCACGCCCAGGGCGTGCAGCGCCTCCACGCCGATGGCGGGCTCGGAAGAGGCGGCCGCCGCGGCCCCCATCTGCCCGGCCACCTCCAGCGCCTCCCGCAGGCGCGCGCTGATGAGGAGCACGGTCCAGAGGGCCCACTGCGCGGGGAAGACGCGGCGGTCGTCCTCGAGCCGCAGGGCCAGGTCGCGCGAGCGGCGGTAGGCGGCCTCCACCTCCGGGGCGGCGTAGCCCCTGGTGGCCATGAGCGAGATGCCCAGGGTGACGGACAGGGGATGCTCGAGCCGGATGCGCTCGTCGCCGTCGGGGAGCGCCTCCACGGCGCGCAGCCCACGCTGCGCCAGCAGCGCGGCCTCGGGGTAGGCGAACAGGCGGGCCGCGTGGCGCGAGGCGGAGAGGAAGAAGGGCGCGGCCCTGGCGAAATCGCGGGCCGTCTCGAAGAGGACGGCCAGGTCCGCGGCCAGGGCGGGCATGGTGTCCCCCGCGAAGCCGACAAGGGCTCCGGCCACGGTCGCGGAGAGGGCCACCCGCCGCGAGGGCGCCAGCGAGGCGAACAGGGCGTTCTGGTAGAACACGTGCACGAAGCGGTAGCGCACCGTGAGCGTGCGGTCCGGGAACTCCTGCTCGCCGACCATCTGCACGAAGCCGTGGAGCGTCTCCAGCTCCTGCAGCCGCTCTTCCACGTCGGCGGGGTCGCGGGCGAGGGCCCGCGCCACCACCGCCGAGTCGAACTGCGCGCCCTGGACGGAGGCCGTCACCAGGAGCCGGCGGTCGTCCTCCGAGAGCCGGTTGATCTTGAGCTGGATCATGCTGAGGATGGAGGCGGGGATCTCCTTCTCGAACTCCGCGACCCTCCGCACCAGGGCCCATCCGCGCTCCCCGGCCCGCACCACCTGGGAGTCGCGCAGGAACCGCAGCATGTCCGAGAGGAAGAGCGGGTTGCCTTCGGTCTTGGCATGGACGAGCTGCAGCAGCTCCGGGGGAAAGCGATGGTCCGGGAAGCGCAGCGCCACCAGCCGCTCCACGTCCTCGCGGCCGAGGAATCCCAGGGGGACGTCGCGGCTGGCGCTGCTCCGCTGCCACTGCAGCTTCACCTGGAGGAACCGGTTCTTGGCGGAGAGGAGCTCGGACGGCCGGTAGGTCGCGACCACCAGCACCGGCAGGTCCGCGCAGTGCGAGCCCAGGTACGAGAGCAGGTCGCAGGTAGATTCGTCGGACCAGTGCACGTCCTCGAAGGCCAGGACCACCGGGTTGACGCGCGCCAGCTCCTCGACGAAGGCGTGCAGCTCGCGCTTCATCCGCTCCGGGGAGGCCGCCTTGGCCTGCTCGATCAGCGCTTCCTGCGTCGAGTCGCCCAGGGACGGCGCGACCTGCAGGTACCAGACGGGCGCGAACCGTTTCAGGATCCTGGCCGCCTGGTCGCCCGCGTGGCCGCGCAGGAGGCTGTCCAGGCCCTCCAGGATGGGAAGCAGCGCGTCCGCCCCCCCCAGCCGCTCGGAGCATCGGCCGCGTGCCGTCCATACGGTGCCGGGCCCCGCGCGCAACTCCTCCAGGAACTCCTCCACCAGCGTGGTCTTGCCGAGGCCCGGCTCTCCCGTGATGCAGACCATCGTCCCGCTGCCCGTGGACGCCGCGGCGAAGGCGGCCTCCAGGGCCTGCCGTTCCGGCTCCCGACCCACCGACTGGCGGCGCACTGGCGCGAGGCGGGGCACCGCCGCGGCGGGTCCGGAACGGGTCAGGAGCTCCAGCTCCGCGCGCACGTCCGCGGCGCTCGGGCGCAGGACGGCTTCCTTGGTGAGCATGCGCAGGATCAGGCTCTCGAAGGCCGGCGGGATCTCCGGGTTGAGGCGCGCGGGCGGCGCGGCCGGCTGGGAGAGGATGGCGAAGGCGGTGGCCGAGCCGGGGCCGGAGTAGAACGGGTGCGCGCCCGTCGCCAGCTCGTAGAAGAGGACGCCCATGGAGAACACGTCCGAGGCGGTGCTGGCGGTGTCGCCGCGCGCCTGCTCGGGCGACATGTAGCGCAGGGTTCCCAGCACGACCCCCGGCTGGGTGGCGGTGTCGGACCGGCTGTCGGAGGAGCGCGAGAGGCGCGCGAGGCCGAAGTCGAGGACCTTCACGTAACCGTCCGGCCGCAGCATCACGTTGTCCGGCTTGATGTCGCGGTGCACGATGCCCGCCGCGTGCGCCACCGCCACCGCTTCCGCCACCTGGCGCATGAGGGGCAGGCGCGCCGCCAGCTCGCCGCGCGTCTCGGTGAGCTCGCGCAGCGTGCGCCCCTCGATGAGCTCCATGGCGATGAGGTCGGCGCCCTCCCACTCCGCGATCTCGTAGATCGTGATGATGTTGGGATGGTTGAGGGCGGAGGCCGCCCGCGCCTCCTGGATGAAGCGGCGGCGGCGGGTCTGGTCCGACGTCATCTCCGGGGGGAGCGTCTTGAGGGCCACCTGACGGTCGAGGCGAAGGTCGCGGGCCCTGTAAACGGCGCCCATGCCACCCTGGGCGAGCTTCTCGATGACCTCGTAGTGCCCGATGGTCCGGCCGTCCATGTGTCGGAGGCCATTGTTCCATAGTTCCCGCGAAGGCGACTAGAATCCGCGCCAACGCCCGGAGGTTCCCTGCCATGCCTGACGAGTCCGGCGCTCCGGAGGGACCGGTCCGCTTTCCCGAGGCGCTCCGCAGCGAGTACGCGAGCCTGGGACGAGACGTGCGTGAGCCGGCGGGCCCGCCCGACGACGCCGCTTGGCCGCAGCGCGACCTCTTCGCGAAGGTCCACGAGGCCGAGCCGCTCTCCGCCCTCTGCATCTCGGGCGGCGGGATCCGCAGCGCGACCTTCGCCCTGGGCGCGATCCAGGAGCTGGCGGCGCGCGGCGTGCTCTCGCGCTTCGACTATCTCTCCACCGTCTCCGGCGGCGGCTACGTCGGAAGCTGGCTCACGGCGTGGATCCATCGGGCCGGGGGCATCCTGGGCGTGGTTCCCCGCCTCATCCGGACCGCCAGTCCGGCGGCGGAGGAGGGCCGCGACGCCGACGCGCCCGATCCGGTCGAGCACCTGCGCGAGTTCAACAGCTATCTCACGCCGCGCCTGGGACTGGCCTCGGGAGACACCTGGGCCCTCATCGCCATCGTGGTGCGCAACCTGCTCCTCAACTGGCTGGTGCTCATCCCCCTCCTCATGGCCGCGCTCATGGCGCCGCGGATCGTGGTGTCGCTCCTGCAGGTGGATCCGCCGGGAGGCGCGGCGCCCTACCCCTGGTTCGGCGCGCTGCAGTCCGCCACGGTGGCGGCGGGTCTCCTCCTCTACTGCGTGTCCACCTTCAACGGCTTCGGCGGCCTTCCCAGCCTGGGCGGCCGCGCGTTGACCGAGGCCCAGTTCGTGCGCCGCTGTCTGCTGCCGCTGCTGCTGGCGGGCCTGCTGCTGGTGGTGGGCTTCTGGTGGATCTGGGACGACCTCGGCCGCGTCCCGACCTTCGCGGAGCTGGTGGCGGGGGGAGTGGTGCTCACCTTCCTGAGCTGGCTGGCCGTGCTGGTGAGGGACGACCTCTTCCGCGACCCGAAGCGCTTCGGGCGCCGCCTCTTCGGCCCCCTCACGCCGGCGAGCCTCATCTTCGGCCTGGTCTCGGGCGCCGCCGCCTACGTCCTCACGCACGTGCTGTTCCGGACCGCGCACAACCAGGACGACCCTTCCTTCTACGCGACCCTGGCCCCCGCGCTGTTCCTGGGTGGCCTGCTCCTCGGACAGGCGCTGTCGGTGGGCTTCACCAGCCGCACCCTGGCCGAGCCCGACCGGGAGTGGGTGGCGCGCTCCGGCGGCTACACGCTGCTCGCCATCCTCGGCTGGCTCGTGCTTTGCGCGATCGTGCTGGTGATCCCGCACGTCGCGTTCGGCTGGGGCGCTCACATCCACGCCGGGCTGGCCACCCTGGGCGCCCTCGCGGGCTGGGTCTCGTCCTCGTCCCGCGGCGGTCCGCGCCCCGACGCCGGGCCCACCCCCGGCGCCACCTCCCGCGCGGCCGGCTTCGCGCGCCAGGCGGCCCTGCCCGTGTTCGTGGTGTTCCTCATGCTCGCCCTCACCGTGCTGGCCAGCGTGCTGCTGTCCGCCACCGGCCTGGTGGCGGCGCCCTTCTGGCGGCACCATGAGCTGGTCGAGCACACGAGCCTGCCCGTGTCCCTCGGCCTCACCGCGGCCCTGGCCGCGGCCGCGCTGGTAATGGGTCGCTACATCAACATCAACACCTTCTCCCTCCACGCCATGTACCGGGACCGCCTGGTGCGCGCCTACCTTGCCGCCTCCAACACCGCCCGCCGCCCCTCTCCCTTCACGGGCTTCGACGAATCCGACGACTTGCGCATGGCGGACCTCCGCGGGCAACGGCCGCTGCACGTGCTGAACCTCACCCTGAACCTGGTGGCGGGGAGGAGGCTCGCCTGGCAACAGCGGAAGGCCGAGAGCTTCACGGTGACGCCGCTCCACGCGGGCAGCCGCCTCCTCGGCTATCGCGACAGCGCGCTCTACGGCGGCCCCCAGGGGATCCGCCTGGGCACGGCCATGACCATCTCCGGCGCCGCCGCCAGCCCCAACATGGGCTACAACTCGTCACCCCTCGTCTCCTTCACGATGATGCTCTTCAACGCGCGCCTCGGTTGGTGGCTCGGCAACCCCGGGCCCGCCGGCCGCGACACCTGGCGCCTCGACGGGCCGCGGTTCGCGGTGGCGCCCGTGGTCCACGAGATGCTGGGCCTGACCGACGACCAGAGCCCCTACTCGTACCTCTCGGACGGCGGCCACTTCGAGAACCTCGCCCTCTACGAGATGGTGCTGCGCCGGTGCCACGGCATCGTCGTGCTCGACGGGGGCTGCGACCCCGCCTTCACCTACGACGACCTGGGCAACGCCCTGCGCAAGATCCGCATCGACCTGGGGGTGCCCATCGAGTTCGACGACGCGTCGATGCAGGCCCTGCTGGCGCGCAAGGCACGGGGCGCCGCCGCCCGCATCCGGTACACGGCCGTGGACGAGGGAGGCCGGGACGGCTGGCTGCTCTACCTCAAGCCGATGCTGCGGGGCGACGAGCCGCCCGACGTGCGCAGCTACGCCGCGGCCAACCCCACCTTCCCGCACCAGACCACCGCGAACCA
>DATBIO010000198.1:0-9717 GCA_036556965.1 Vicinamibacteria bacterium | reverse complement strand
GGCCGGGTCCCTGGCGGCCTCGCCGAGGTCGGCGGGGGCGACGCCGACCTTGCGCGCGAAGCCCTCCGCCGCCTTGGTCCAGTTCCCGGCGGCGTCGCGGGCCACCTTGACCGCGGGACCCCACACCGTCTCGTCACGATCCGGCTGGCGCTCCGGAAGCTCCGCCCGCAGCACGAGCCGGCGGGGCGTGGCGCGGGTGGCCACCCCCTCGCCGCCCAGGTGCTCCCGCCTCGCCAGCTCGGCGAACCTCTCCCCGAGCTGCTCCGTCAGGCCGGGCAGCCAGGGCGCCGGGATCTCCTCGCAGCCCACCTCGAGCAGGAACTCAGGCAGGGGCGGCCTCCGGGGACGCGCTCCCCACGTGGGCGGCGGCGATGGCGCAGGCCAGCTTGCGGATGCCGAGGATCATGCCCGCGCGCTGGCTGACGGAGATGGCCCCGCGCGCGTCGAGCACGTTGAAGGCGTGCGAGGACTTCAGGCACCAGTCGTAGGCGGGGAGCACGGCGCGGCCCGCCTCCAGCACGCGCCAGCCCTCCTTGAGCGCGCTCTCGAAGAGGGAGCGGAAGAGCTCCACGTCGGCCAGCTCGAAGCTGTAGCGCGAGAGCTGGTACTCCTCCTCCCGGCGCACGTCCCCGTAGCGCACGCCCGGCGCCCAGGCCACGTCGTAGACGTCCTCCACGTCCTGGAGGTACATGCCGATGCGCTCGAGGCCGTACGTGATCTCGGCCGAGATGGGGGCCAGGTCGATGCCGCCCGCCTGCTGGAAGTAGGTGAACTGGGTGATCTCCTGTCCGTCGAGGAGCACCTGCCAGCCGATGCCCCAGGCCCCCAGGGTGGGCGACTCCCAGTTGTCCTCCTCGAAGCGCACGTCGTGGGCGGCGGGGTCGATGCCGAGCGCGACCAGGCTGCCCAGGTACTGGTCCTGCACGTCGGCGGGAGCGGGCTTGAGGACGACCTGGTACTGGTGGTGCTTGTAGAGCCGGTTCGGGTTCTCGCCGTAGCGGCCGTCCGCGGGGCGGCGCGAGGGCTGCACGTAGGCCACCTTCCAGGGACGGGGGCCCAGCACGCGCAGGAACGTCTCCGGGTGCATGGTGCCCGCCCCCACCTCCGCGTCCCAGGGCTGCTGCAGGAGGCAGCCCCGCTCGGCCCAGTAACGCTCCAGGCAGGCGACGATGTCCTGCAGGTTCACCGCGGCACCTCCCGCGCCACGTCGCGCAGCACGCGTGGCGCGCGCAGGTCGCGCTCGAGGTGCGCGCCGATGAGCCCGCGGTGGAACGACTCCAGGCGCTCCGGCTCGGGAGGGGCGACGAGGCCGGGGGCGTCCGGCGGCCGGCGGAAGACCTCGGAGAGGAACGCGCGCGTGGCCGGGGAGAGGACGGGCCCGGAGGCGGCGCCGCAGGCGTCGCAGACGAAGCCGTGGGCCGGCGCGTGATAGCGGAGGGCGCCCTCCCCCGCGGGGGCGCCGCAGCCGGCGCAGTGCTCGAGCGGGGGGTAGAGACCGTGCAGGCGCAGCAGCCAGGCCTCCGCGTAGCGGGCCAGCACGGCGAGGGGCCGGCCGGACTCCGCCGCGGCCAGGAGGGCGCGGGCCAGGCGGTAGACGGCGTCCTCCGCCTCGTGCTCGGGGGAGAAGGCGTCCAGCAGCTCGGCCACGTAGCTCAGGGTCAGCGACTCCTCCAGGCCCCGGGTCAGCGTCCGGTAGGCGGAGCGGATCAGCTCGCAGGCGCCCAGCCGGAAGAGGTCCGTCCCCTGCCGGCCGTACAGCGTGACGCGCACCTCGCTCAGCGGCTCGAGGGCGGACTGCGCGCGCGAGCGCGGCCCGCGCACGCCCTTGGCCACCGCCCGCACCTTGCCCCGCTCGCGCGTGAGCAGCACCACCACCTTGCTCGACTCCCCGAGCTTGTACGTGCGCAGCACCAGGGCGTCGGAGGCGAAGGGCGGCATGGGATGGAAGAGCCGGAGCGGGGAAAACGGCCGCGCTGCCGCGGAAAATTAGCACAGGGGCGCGCTCCGCGCCATTCAGGGGCGGCGACTTCGGTTAGTCTCTTGCGCCATGCGCTCCCTCCGCCTGGCCGCCGTCGCGCTCGCCGTGTCGGCGGGGGCTGCCACCGCGCGCGCGGCCGAGTGTCCGGGCCCCGCCGAGTGCTGCGCGGACAAGCCCGTGGACGAGATCCCCAAGCCGGCGGAGGTCGCCATGGGCGTGGTGCTGGTGGGCCTCTACAACGTGAGCGAGAAGTCGGGGACCTGGGACGCGGACTACTACCTCTACGAGGCCTGGGAGCCGCAGGAGGGGTTCGTGCCCCAGACGGAGATCACCAACGAGGTGGCCCGCCTCAGCGAGCAGTTCGGGGGGCTCGACCTGCGCGACGGGCGGTGCATCCGCGCCCGCCGCTTCCGGTCCACCCTGGCCACTCCCCTCAACCTGCGCATGTTCCCCTTCGACCGCCAGACCCTCACCCTCGGTGTGTCGGAGTCGTGGCTCTTCGCCAGCATGCTGCGCTACGGGGACCAGCCGTTCCTCCAGGGTGTGGACGACTCGGTCTACGGCCAGCTCTCGCAGTGGGAGGTCGGCCACGACATGAGGTACACGCGGAAGAGCCGCGTCTTCAAATGGGAGCAGGGAGTGTGGGGCGATGCCGTCCCCATCTACGAGTACGCCACCTTCAGCATCCCCATCCGTCGCCATACCACCTTCCATCTCACGAAGTTCTTCCTCCCCCTCTTCATCATCGTGCTGGTGGCCATGACCGTGTTCTGGGTGGACCCGGAGGACCTGGCCTCCCAGGTCGGCATCGGCGTGACCTGCCTCCTGGCCGCCATCGCCTTCCAGCTCGCGCAGGCCAGCACGCTTCCGGAGGTGGCCTACCTCACGCTGGCCGATCTCGTCTTCGCCCTCTCCTACCTGGCCATCGCCCTGGCCCTGGTGGAGTCGCTCTACTCGAACGGGCAGGCCCGGCGCGGACGCCGGGAACGGGCGGTGCGTATCGACCAGATCTGCCGCTTCGCCTTCCCCCTCGGTCTTCTAGTACTCACCGCGGCCAGCGTGGTCGCTTCCATGCGGATGACCGGCGGATGACCACCGCGCCCACGCCCCCGCTGTGGCCCGGCGAGACGATGGCCAGCGGCGGCGTGGATGCCCCCGCGCCCCCCCCGCGGGCCTCGCTGCGCGCGGCCTTCGACGCCATGGCCCCGGAGTACGACGACCTGCGCGCGCCCTGGTACCGCCACAGCCTCTCCGTGATCGACGGCGTGCTGGCGGAGCTGGCCCCACCCACCGCCGCGCGGCCCCCGCGCGCGCTCGACGTGGGCTGTGGCACGGGCATCCAGAGCCTGCGCCTGGCCGCCCAGGGCTACCGCGTGATGGGGGTGGACCTCTCGCCACGCTTGCTGGACATCGCGCGGGCCAAGCTGGCGGCCGCCGGCCACGACGCCGTCTTCGTCGAGGGGGACGCGGTCTCCCTCCCCGTGGCCGACGCTTCCGTGGACGTCGTCAACTGCTGCGGCCCGGCCCTGAGCCTCGTTCCGCGGTGGGTGGACGCCCTGCGCGAGATCGCGCGCTGTCTGCGCCCGGGGGGCTCGTTGCTGCTCGAGGTCGAGGGCAAGTGGAACCTGGATGCCTTCTGGGAGGTCGCGAGCGCCCTCGGCGGCAACGTCCTCGGTTACGACGAGCCGCTGGGAGTGGCCCTGCGCCATCTCCTGCCACCCTGGCGGGAAGGCCACCACCTGGAGTACTCGCTCAAGCTGGAGACGGGCGGCGCCGTGCCCCTGCCCCTCAAGCTGTTCACGTCGTCGGAAGTGACGCGGGCGCTGCGGGCGCACGGGTTGGGCCCCCGCAAGCGCTGGGGGATCCACGCCGTCACCAACCTCATCCCCAGCACGGTGCTCCACCGGCCGGAGCGTCCGGGCGCCCTGCGGGCTCTCTTCAGGGCCCTGGCCGCCCTGGAGAGGCGGCTGGCCGGCCGCTGGCCCGTCAACACCCTCGGCTGCAGCCTGCTCGTGCTGGCGGTGAAGGAGGGACGGGACTAGACGCGCGGCCGCCGGGGCACGCTCAGGCTCTCCCACCGGTCGCCGCAGCGGTGCTTGGCGATCCAGAGGATCTGGCCCACGTGCTCGCCGTAGTGCACGAGCTGGGCGTTGATGGCGTTGAGGGCCGACGTGTTGCGGCCGCGGATGACCACCTCCCGCGTGAGGTCCTCGGGACGAAGCTCCTCCAGGGCGCGGAACACGTGTCCCCACCCCTCCTCCCACCGCGCCAGGAGCGCCTCGCGGGAGGCGCCCGGCCCCGCCTCGAACTCGCCGTCGCGGTCGCGGTCCGGCTTCTCTCCGTCCGCGGTGAGGAAGTCCGTCCAGCGCGAGCGCATGTTGCCGGCCAGGTGCTGGACGAGCACGGCCACGCTGTTGGACTCCGGGTCGGGAGCCCACTCGAGGTCGCTCTCCGTGAGACGCGCCAGCGCCTTGTCGCCGCGCGCCTTCAGGTCGCGCAGGCGGGCCCGCGCGCTGCGCAGGGCCTCCGCGCCCAGCCCGTCGCTCACGGGAGCCACTCGCCCTCGAAGAGCACCTCGACCTCCCCCACCTGGCGCACGTGCCCTCCCTCCGGCCACTCCACCTCGAGCGTCCCCCCGTCGCACTCGGCCAGCACGCGGCGGTCGGTGAGGCCGTTGAGGACCGAGGCCACCACCGCGCTCGCCGCCCCCGTGCCGCTGGCCCGCGTGTAGCCCACCCCGCGCTCCCAGAAGCGCACGCGGATGCGGTCGCGGGCGAGCACGGTCACGAACTCGACGTTGGTGCGCTGGGGGAAGGCGGGATGGCGCTCCAGGGCGGGGCCCAGCTCGCCCAGCAGCCAGTCGTCCGCCACCTCGGGGAGGAAGAGCGCGCAGTGCGGGTTGCCGAGGGAGGTCGCGGTCACGCGGACGCTGTGGCCCGCGGCCTCCAGGCCGTGCCCCACCACCGTCGCGCGCACGGGCTCGACGGCGATGGGCACCAGGTCGCTGCGCAGGACGGCGGGACCGAGGTCGGTGGCCACCCGGAAGCGCGCCCCTCCGAGGGCCTCCACCTCCACCGCGCGCGGGCCGGGCGGGGTGTGCACCACGTGCCGCGGGCGCGCGCTGCCCTTGAACACCGAGTAGGCGGCGAGGCAGCGCACGCCGTTGCCCGAGACCCCTCCCTCGCTGCCGTCGGCGTTCAGGAGACGCATGCGCACGGCCTCCGGCCCGTCCGCGCCGTACACGAGCACCCCGTCTCCCCCGATGCCGACGTGGCGGTCGCAGAGCCGGCGCGCCCACGCCTCCGCCGGCGCGGAGGCATCCCCCTCCGCCACCAGGATGAAGTCGTTGCCCAGCCCGTGGGCCTTGGCGAACCGCATCAGCGCCGGCCGTCCTGCACGGGGTCGGGGGGCGGGAAGGTGGCCAGGGCGAGCACCTCCTCCTCCCCCAGCCCGGAGGGCTTCCAGCTCTCGCCGCCGTCCACCGTCCGGAAGACGCCGCGGTCCGTGCCCAGGAACGCCTCCAGGCCCGCGGCGGGGGCCATGGGGAACATCAGCCGCCGCGACTGGCGGCCGTCGAGGCCCTTGCCCAGCGCCGTCCAGCGGGCGCCCGCGTCCTCGCTGCGGAACAGGCCCGCGTCGGTGGCCGCGTAGAGAAACGGCCCCAGCCAGACGAGGTCGTTGACGGCGCGGCCCTCCAGGCCGGCGGGCTTCCAGGTGCGGCCGCCGTCCGCGGAGCGGTGGAGGCCGTCCTGCTGGCCGGCGAAGAGCACGGGATCCACGGCGAAGAACGAGGAGAGCACCAGGGCGCGCGTCTCCTTCCGGGGCAGCCCCTCGACCGGCGTGCGGAAGGTGCGCGCGCCGTCGCTCGAGACGAGGACGCCCAGGCCCGTGGCCAGCACGAGGTCGGGGCCCGGCCAGGCGATGCGCCGCACCGGCGTGCCGGTGATGGGGGTGGGAGAGAAGGTGCGGCCGCCGTCCTCGGAGCGCAGGAGCCCCCGCGGCGTCCCCGCGAACACCACGGGCTCGGCCAGCGGGAAGCGCGACGGCATCACGGCCAGCACCGGCGCCTTCAGGTCCACGGCCGACCACGAGAGCCCGAAGTCCTCGGAGACGAGGAGGCCCTCGTCCGCCCCCGCGAACACGCGCGGGCCCACCGGCCACAGGGCGTGCACGGGGCCGGGCCGCACGCGCTCCCAGCTCCCTCCCCAGTTCCCCGACTTCCAGAGCCCGCTGGGCGTGCCCGCGAAGAGGGTGAGGCTGGTGACCACCGCCCCCGGCGGCCCCTGCGCGAGGGCGGAGGCCGCGGCCAGGCCCCCGGCCAGCGCGCCCGCCGCGAGCCTCCTCACTTCGCGAAGTCGCTCCGCAGCCGCGCCGCCGCCGCCCGCGGGTCCTCCGGGATCACGCGCGTGCCCCCGGCCACGGTCATGAAGTTCGTGTCCCCCGTCCAGCGGGGCACCACGTGGAGGTGGAGGTGGTCGGCCACGCCCGCCCCCGCGGGCTTGCCCAGGTTCATGCCCAGGTTGAACCCCTCCGGCGCGTAGGCCCGCTGCAGGACCTCCTCCAGCCGCCGGGCCAGGGCCATCATCTCTCCCAGCTCCTCGGCGGTGGCGTCGGCCAGGCGTCCGACGTGGCGGCGCGGCGCCACCATCACGTGTCCCGAGCTGTAGGGGTAGAGGTTCATTACCACGAAGTTGTGCGCGGCCAGGTGCACGACCAGGCTCTCCGGGCCGGACGCGTCCGCCAGGGCCCGGCACAGCACGCATCCGTCGGTGGGCGTGGCCGTCACGTACGCATTTCTCCAGGGGGCGAAGAGACGCTCCATCCGTCCTGGATCATGCCACGGAGCGCTTCGCCTCGCGGCCCGGAAGGGCGGCCCGGAGCAGCTCCTCCTCCCGGTCTCAGGCGGCGCGGGAAGCGCGGATGAGGCCGACGCCCAGCGTGAGCACGGCCGCGGCCAGGCAGGCGGCGCCCGGGTACACCAGCCACAGCCAGGCGCTGGCGGAGGTGGAAGCCGGGGAGACGACGGAGAGGAAGAAGCCGGCGGGCAGGAGGATGGCGGCCACGGGGGCCCCCAGGCGGGCCACCCAGCGCGCGCGCGCCGACAGCCTCGCCTCGTCCACGTAGCGCAGCATCACCAGGGACAGCACGAGGTAGACGCCGGCGTGGGCGTGCCCCGCCCGCCACAGGTCCTGCCGCAGCGGGTTGTCGGCGTACCCGGGCAGGCGTCCCACGAGGTGCACGAGGAGGGCCATGCCCCCGAACATCACGCTGGGCACC
Organism: Vicinamibacteria bacterium; assembly: GCA_036556965.1. Lineage (GTDB taxonomy): Bacteria > Acidobacteriota > Vicinamibacteria > Fen-336 > Fen-336 > DATBIO01. The sequence continues at coordinate 2,462 of DATBIO010000198.1, read as the reverse complement.
ACCACCAGGATGATCCCCGCCAGCCGCCGCGACTCCCTGCTCATCGGCCTCCTCCCGTCGCCACCGGGCGCGCCGCACGCGCCCCTGGAGCAAGCCTATTCGAAGTGGACGGCGTACACGGGCACGCTCGAGCGAACGCCCTTGAACTTGGAGTCGCCCGCGTAGCGGATGCGGATGCGGCGCCCGATCTCCTCGTCGAAGTACTCGCGCTGGAGCGGCTCGCCCTCGTCGCCGTGGTCGAGGGGCAGCTGGGCCTCGAGCTGGGCCAGCGTGTCCTGGCTCATGGCGATGCCCTCGTTGAAGAGCACGCCGTCCTGGTCCACCGTGACCTGGAACTCCCAGTCCGGACCCAGGCCCTGCAGCGCCTCCTGCAGCTCCTCCTCGTCCTCGTCGATGGGGCGCTTGGCCGCCGAGGAGAGCCGCCCCGCGAGGTTCACGTTGCGGCCGATGACCGTGGTCTGCACGCTGGCCTCGTTCTCCATGAAGCGGGCCAGGTACACGCGGCCGTAGTGCACGGCCACCCCCATCTTGAAGACGGTCTTGCCCTCCTGGCGGAGGCGGCGGAGGCTCTCCTGGCACAGGATGGCGGCCCGCACCGCGTTGAGCGGGCTCAGGGGGTCCGCGCGCTCGGTGCCGTAGGTGGCCATGATCCCGTCGCCCAGGAACTTGTCCACCGTGCCCCCGAAGCGGAGGATGTGGGGCACGAAGGCGTCGAACACCGTGTAGAGCTCCTCGGTGATGCCCTTCTCCGAGATCTGGCCCTCGGAGGTGCGGGTGAACCCGCGCAGGTCGAGGAAGAGCACGGTGGCGCTCACGGCGTTGTTGAAGACCTGGGCCGTGTCGCTGAAGTCGTAGAGGCGGTGGCCGCGCGCCACCCGCGCGTCCACCTGGCGCTCGTCCACGAAGGGGCGCACCAGGCAGACGCGGTCGCGCACGTGGGCCACCACCTCGAAGCGCTTCACCCCCGCCACCACGTCCAGGAAGACGTCGATCAGCTCGGAGGGCCGCCGCTTCTCGGTCTCCGCGCGCAGGCGGGCGGAGGCGGTGAGCTTGCCCCCCGTGCCCCAGGCGTCGCCCAGCAGGTAGGTGAGGACGGGCCCGCTCATCATGGCCTTCACCACGCCGGAGTGCGTCTGCAGCTGGTCGCGGTCGAGGCCGGGGAGGTGGCGGTTGATGCGGCCGATGAGCCCGCGGTCGTTCTCGCGCAGCCGCCGCTCCGTCTCCCGGACGAGCACGGTGTAGATCTCGAAGAAGACCTCGGCGTTGATCCGGTAACGCTTGTTGGCGGCCAGGAACTGGTTGAAGTCCACGTCGCCGATGCCGACCTCGGTCAGCGCGAACCCGTCGTCCACGATGGAGTCCACCAGCGCCCCATTGGCCCCCGCGCCGGCCAGGAAGCGCGCGCGCTCCGGCTCTTCCTTCTCCGCCCCGCGCCGCACGGCCTGCTCCACGCGCCGGTAGAAGGACGAGAGCAGGGGGTGGAGGCTGTACTTCAGCTTGCGGACGGCGGTGTTCTTTCCCTCCAGCCCCTTCATGGTCTCCGCCACGTCCTTGCTGTGGGCCAGCCAGCACAGGTTGAGGAGCCCCTGCCGCCGGTCCGCCGCGCGCACCGAGCGCAGGATGCGCGTGAGGGCCGCCTCGTACTCGGCCTGCTCCCGCGATCCGCCGTCGGCCGCGGACTTGTTGGAGGGGCCGCCTCCCACCTCGCGCACCAGGACCTGCAGGTACCGGTGCAACAGGTCGGTCAGGCGGGGGGGGAAGCGGACGGTGAAGATCGGCCGCCCGTTCTCGACGTCGGGCGGCGGGAGCACGGGGAGAGGGCGCCCGAGGAGCTCCTCCGCCTCCTCCGTGGTCCCGGCCACGAACCGGCAGGCCGCCGCGTCCTTGGCGTATAGGGAGAGCAACCCCATGCGCGCGGGGCTAGTCTCTCGCGCTGGGCCGGGGCCGCGCCTTCACTTGGCGGGCCGGGTGTTGACGAGCTGTCGAAGCTCCTTGCCCGGCTTGAAGTAGGGCACGCGCTTGGGGGGCACGTGCACGCCCTTGCCCGTCTTCGGATTGCGCCCCGTGCGGCCGCCCCGCCGGCGCAGGCGGAAGCTGCCGAAGCCACGGAGCTCGATCTTGTCGCCCTTGCGCAGCGCGGCGAGGATCGATGTGAACACCGCGTCCACGATGACCTCGGAGTGCTTGCGGGTCAGCTCCGAGGCCCGCGATACGCTGTCGACCAGCTCGGCTTTCGTCATGCGTGCCGCCACGCCCGCTAGCCCGCGGCAGGGAGACCCTCCCCGGGCTCCGGCCAATGGAGCGCGCCCGGCCGGGGGCCGGGCGCGCCACGACGTTAGACCTCTTCCTGCCGCTTGGCGCGGGCGGCGCGGAAGGCGTCGCCCAGCGTGCTACGGTCGGAGCCCGACTGCTCGCGGTAGGCCTCGAAGTCCTGCTTGTACTCGTCCTGCTTCATGGCCTTG
>DATBIO010000197.1:0-5088 GCA_036556965.1 Vicinamibacteria bacterium | reverse complement strand
GAGTCGGTGGCCACCCCCGCGAGGTCGGAGGGGCCGAGGCGGCTGGTGACGAAGTCCGTGGCCGCCTCGCGCGCCCGCATGATGCCCTGCGGCGTGCTGAAGGACAGGTCGAAGAGGAGAAGGAACTGACGGCGCGCGGCGGGGGGCAGGTCGCGCAGGGTGCCTGCCGCCTCCTCCTCGGCGTCCGCGGCGGCCTGGGCGTCGAAGGCCTGGAAGCCCACCACGGGCACCGTCTTGCCCTCGTCCATCACCTCGAAGTCCTCGGCGCGCAGGCCCATCACGGCCTTGCCCCCGTCGTCGGTGACGAAGACGGGCAGGCTCACCACGGTGATCGTGGAGTCGAACACCGGCGCCTGCGCGCGCTCCTGGGCGGCCTGTCCGAGCGACGCCGACAGCACCGCCACCAACAGCACACTCCGCCTCATCGTGCTCCCTCCAGGGCGCCGGCCCGCCGGCGCCATCCGGCGGCGCCGGGGGCGTCGCCGATGAAATCCAGGGTCTTCGCGGCCAGCAGCGCCGTCTCGTTGCCGGGCCGCGCCCGCTGCATGGTCTCGAGCAGGGCGCGGCTCTCCGCCAGCGGCCGCCCCTGCAGCGCGGACACGATGGCCAGGCTGGCGTAGGCCCTGGCGTTGCCGGGGAAGGCGGCGATCTCCGCGCGGAAGGCGGCCTCCGCCTCCGCGTGCCGGCCCAGGCGGGCGAGGAGGTCGCCGCGCACGAACTGCACGCTGGGCACGGCCGCGCCGGCGTGGCGCGCGCGCGCCTCGTCCAGGAGGGCGAGGCCGCCCGCCGCGTCCCCGCGCCGCGAGCGGACCTCGGCCAGCACCACCGCCGCGGGCAGGGCCAGCGCGGGGTCGGCCGCCGCCGCGCGCGCCTCGCTGTCCGCGCGGGGAAGGTCTCCCGTGGCCAGGGCCGCGCGCGCCAGCACCTCGTGCGCGGGGCCGGGATCGCTCGCGAGCGCCTGCTCGGCGTGGGCGCGCGCGCGCGCCGGGTCCCCCCGCTCGAGGTGGAGGCGGGCGGTGGAGACGGCGAGGCTCCCCGCCATCGAGGGCGAGGTGCGGGCGGCGGCGGCGTAGGCGGCCAGGGCCTCGTCCACGCGGCCCAGGCGGGCCAGGGCGGCCGCCAGCTCGACCTGCGCGTCGAACAGCCGCGGGTCCTCGGCCAGGAGGGCGCGCAGCGCCTCCACCGCGCGCGCGTCGCGGCCCTCGCGCGTGAAGGCCAGGGCCTCCTTGAGGCGCGCGCGCAGGTGGATGCGGTCGCGCGGGTTGGGCAGGTCGCCGCCCGGGGGGGCCTCCACGCCTCCGGCCAGGTACCCGAGGGCCTGGAGCCGCTCGCGCTCTTCCGCGGTGGCCCGCGAGGGCGGGGTGAACCCCGCCGCCTGCGCGTCGAGGGCGGCCTGCATGGCGCGCGCCACCGCGGGCGCGGAGCCCGCCACGTCGGTCGTCTCCCCGGGGTCGCGCGCCCAGTCGTAGAGCTCCGGGCGCGGCCCGGCCACGTAGTAGTAGCGCTCGTCGCGCAGGGAGCGCAGCTCGCTCCAGCCCAGGTGGATGCGGGGGTAGTAGGTCTCGGCCGCCACCGCGCTGGCCGCGCCGTCGTGGAGGAGGTCGCGGCCGCGCACGGCCTCGGGCAGGGCCAGCCCCAGGCGCGCGCCGACCGTGGGCAGCAGGTCCACGAGGCCGGCCGTCCGGCGCAGCGTCTCGCCCTTGCGCTGCCCGTGCGGCAGCTTGATCAGCAGCGGCACCTGCAGCGTCTCGCGGTACAGGAGGATGCCGTGCTCGTCCTCGCCGTGGTCGCCCAGCCCCTCGCCGTGGTCGGAGGTGAGGACGAGGAGCGCGGCGTCGTAGAGGCCCAGGCGCCGGAGCCCGGCCACCAGCTCGCCGACGGCGGCGTCGGCCCGCATCACCTCGGCGTCGTAGCCGCCCTCGTGGGGGGCGTGGGGCTCGTAGAGGTGCACGAAGAGGAAGAACGGCCTCGCGCGCACGGACTCCACCCAGCCCAGCGCCCGCGACACCGTCTCCGCGCCCGCACGCTGCGCCTCGCCCAGGGCCGAGGACCCGCCCGCGGCGGGCTCGTCGTAGAAGTCGAAGGGCTCGCGCAGGCCGCTGGCCCCGCGCAGGACGTAGGCGGAGACGGCCGCTCCGGTGGCGTAGCCGCGCGCGCGCAGGAGGCCGGGGAGGGTGGCGTGGAGGCTGGTGTCCAGCCGGTAGCCGAGGTTGTTGCGCACGCCGTGGGCCGCGGGCAGGAGGCCGGTGAGCATGCTGGCGTGGGAGGGCAGGGTGAGCGGGCAGTGCGAGAAGACGGCGGCGTGGAGGACGGCGTCGCGCCGCAGCGCGTCGACGTGCGGGGTGGCGCCGTGGGCGTAGCCGTAGGCGGGCAGGCGGTCGGCGCGCAGGGTGTCGATGGAGACGAGGACGACGGGTCCAGGCACCTCCGCGCGCGGGGCCGCGCGCGCGCAGCCCGCGGCCAGCAGGGCGGCCGCGAGCGGGGGGGCGAGGAGCGCACAGCGCATTGGATGCCCCAAAAAGGGTGCGGCTCCGAGGATACCCCGGAGCCGCACCGACACGACGGTAACGAAACGTTGCCGACTAGAAGCTCAGCCTGACGCCGAACCGCGCGATGAGCGGGTTCATGATCTGGTCGATCCGGTTGAAGGCCGAGGAGTCCGCGGCGTCCACCTGCCGCAGCGTGGTGTTGGAGTTGAACACGTTGAAGACGTCGGCGGTCAGGCCCAGGCGCGCGTTGCCGAAGTTGAAGTTCTTGGCCAGGCGCAGGTCGAGGTTCCACACGTTGGGCAGCCTCTGGCTGTCCGTGGTGGGCGTGCCCAGCACGGTGTCGCCGAGGAAGGTGTCCAGGGTGATGTTGACCGGCCGCAGGTAGCCCTGGCGGCCGTAGAGGTTGCCCGCGATCTCGAAGCCGGCGGGGAGCTGGTAGAGCGCGTTGGCGGAGAACTGCCACTTGCCGCCCACCCAGTACAGGGTGCCCGAGCCGGTGCTGAAGACGCCGATCTGGCCGCCGTCGACCTTGGCGTCGGTCAGGATGTGCGAGCCCCAGGTGGATAGGCCGTAGGTGTCGTAGATGGACGCGTTGGGGTCCTGGATGCCGGCGGTGCCGTCGAAGTGCTCGGTCCAGTCGTTGTAGCCGAAGGAGACGCGGCCGCTCCACCTGTCGGCCAGGCGCTTGAGCACGGTCAGCTCGATGCCCTGGTAGCGGCGGGAGTAGTCGGGCCGATTCGTCGCGATGCTGCCGAAGTTGTTGGCTTCCAGGGCGGCGGCGTTCTCGGGGCCGAGGTCGAAGCAGGTCTGCGTGGTGAAGCCGCGCGCGCTGGTGGGCGCGCACTCCACCCAGTCCGTCCCGTTGACGCCGATGAAAGGAGCGTAGGGCGCCCGCGTGGCCTTGCGGTAGGTGTAGGACGCGCTGAGGGCCACGTTGCCGGGGAGCTGGTGATCGACGCCGACGATGAACTCCATGTCCCGCGGGGCGCTGTAGTCGTCGTCGATGTCGTTCACCGTGGACAGCTCGGTGTTCACGGGGGGCGCGAGCAGCCCGCCCGCGAAGTCCACCTCGCCCGGCTGCACGACGCGGTCGGCGTTGACGTCGTTCCAGCCGTAGATGGCGGAGCCGATGCCGCCCACGGGGTTGACCGCGGTCACGTCGGGCATGGGGAGCTGGTTGGTGAACATGGCGAAGGAGCCGCGCAGCAGGGTGTTGCGCTTCTCGTCGAGGGCGTAGGTGATGCCGAAGCGGGGCGAGATGTCCGTCCACTCGATGGTGTCGCCGGAGCCGTCGTAGCTCAGGTCGGGCAGGATCTCCGGGAAGGTGGCGTTGCCGCTGACGGTGCTGGCCTCGTTCTCCGCCTTCTGGATGTCCATGCGCGCGCCGAGGTTGATGGTCAGGCGGTCACGGGTGTAGGTGTCGGCCAGGTAGAAGCTGGTGTAGGAGCCCTTGTACCCGGAGATGGTCTCGCGCCGGATGTTGGCGATGGGGCCGAGCGCGGTGTCGATCTGCGCGCGCACCTGGTTCCCGCTGGGGGAGCTGGTGCTCTTCACGGACGCCTTGCGATAGGCGAAGCCGAAGCGGAACTCGTGGCTGCCGCGGAAGTAGTTGAAGTCGGCGTTGGCCGTGTGCTGGGGACGCGTGGACTGGTAGTGGGTCCCCGCGCCCGTCACGATGCCGGCCACGCGGTCCACGTACTCGTTGAGCTCGCGGCCGCCGGACGGGGTCAGGAAGAACCCGCTGCCGTAGTACGAGTACTTCAGGTTCATCATGAAGCTGGGGCCGAAGACGTGGTTGTCCTCGAACTTCCAGAGGCCCTTGAAGTTGTCGTTGGGGTAGGCGCCGCCCTGGGTGCGGGCGTGCTCCGGGCTCTCCGAGAGGCCCGCGAAGGGCGAGTTGGGACGGCCGAACTTCTCCTTGGCGCCCAGGAACCAGAAGGCGGAGAACATGTTGTTGGGCGCGGCCTGGAAGTTCAGCTTGGCGCTGTAGTCCTTGAGGATGGTCTTGTCCTTGACCTGGTTGAAGCGGACGATGCGCAGGTCCTGCTTCCCGTAGGAGCCCCAGAACCACAGCTTGTCCTTGATGATGGGCCCGCCGAGGTCGGCCCCGTAGTCCGTGAGCTGGTCCACGTGGTCGGCCTTGTCGTTGCCCTGCAGCCGCGGGTCGCTGGCGAGCTCGTCGGGCACGTTGGAGGCCTGGAAGTCGTCGTGGGTGAGGAAGCCGCCCACGTTGCCGCGGAAGCGGTTGGTGCCGCGCTTGGTGACGAGGTTGATGCCGACGCCTCCCGTGGCCACGCGCACGTCGGAGCCGCCCGTGGTCACCGCGATCTCGTCGAAGGCGTCGAAGTCGAAGTAGGTGGGCGAGGCGCCCACCGCCGCGGGGTCGGTGATGACCACGCCGTCGAGGACCCACATGGAATCGGTCTGCACCGAGCCCTTGCCGATGTAGCCGGACTGCTGGCCGCTCTCGGAGCCGGACTGGTTGACGCGGTCGAGCTGCACGCCGGGGACGGTGCGCAGGGCGGCCCAGGGGTCGCGCGAGTTCGGGATGCGGCTGAGCTCCTCGCGGTCCACGGTGGTGCCCGTGCCCGTCTTCTTG
>DATBIO010000196.1:0-22214 GCA_036556965.1 Vicinamibacteria bacterium | reverse complement strand
AATTCCCCACTGCTGCCTCCCGTAGGAGTCTGGGCCGTGTCTCAGTCCCAGTGTGGCCGTCCGCCCTCTCAGGCCGGCTACCGATCGTCGCCTTGGTGGGCCGTTACCCCGCCAACTAGCTAATCGGACGCGGGCTCCTCTTCAAGCGCCAGGCCTTGCGGTCCCCGGCTTTGATCCCCGGTGCGACCCGAGGATGTCATGCGGTATTAGCCCCAGTTTCCCGGGGTTATTCCCCACTCGAAGGTAGATCACCCACGCGTTACTCACCCGTTCGCCGCTCTACTTGGGGGTTGCCCCCCTTTCGCGCTCGACTTGCATGTGTTAGGCACGCCGCCAGCGTTGATTCTGAGCCAGGATCAAACTCTCCAGTTGAACTCGCGAGCCCCCCTGAGGGGACCCCTTCGTAACCGAAGAAACGTTAGGTCCTGGGCTGAACCTCGCTCGGATATTTGACGCGCGACCTAGTTTTCAAAGAGCCACCCCTGTTTCAGGGGACTCGACCAGAATATCGAAGCGGTCCGTCTGTGTCAAGGACCGCTGCCGATTTCCCGTCCGCGACCGGCGTCTGGGGGGTGGGTACGACTGACGTGACCGACCCTCGTGAACCGTCCGGCGAACGAGTAGTCTAGGCGAAGCCTCCGCCGGCTGTCAACCCACGATCAAGCGACGGTGGCGCTTGGCGCCCACCGAGAGCATGTAGGCCCGCCCGCGCTCCAGGGTGACGGAGGCGGCCTCCAGGGGCTGGCCGTCGAGGCGGACGGCGCGCTGGCGCAGCAGCCGCGCGGCCTCGGAGTTGGAGCTGGCCAGGCCCGCCGCCACCACCAGCTCGTGGGCCTTCCAGGCCTCGCGGGCGCCCAGGACCAGCTCCGGCGCGTCCTCGGGCAGCTCCCCCCTCTGGTGGACGCGCCGCCACTCGTCCTCCGCGCCCCGCGCCGCGTCGGGCCCGTGGAAGGTGGCGGCCAGCCGCCGGGCCAGGGCCATCTTCGAGGCCATGGGCTCGCCCCGCGCCCGCTCGGCGTCCACCTCGGCGGGCGACAGGTCGGTCAGGAGGAGGTAGTACCGCCACATGAGCTCGTCGGAGATGGAGAGCACCTTGGCGTAGATCGTGGCCGCCGGCTCGTCCACCGACACGTAGTTCCCGAGGCTCTTGGACATCTTCTCCACGCCGTCCAGGCCCTCGAGGAGGGGCGTGGTCAGGACCACCTGCGGGGGCAGCCCGTAGGCGGGCATGATGTCGCGCCCCACGTTGAGGTTGAAGAGCTGGTCGGTGCCGCCCAGCTCCACGTCCGCCCGCAGCGCCACCGAATCGTAGGCCTGGGCCAGCGGGTAGAGGAACTCGTGCACGGAGATGGACTGCCCGGCCTCGAAGCGCTGCCGGAAGTCCCGGCGCTCCAGCATGCGCGCCACGTTGTAGGTGGCGGCCAATTTCACGAGCCCGTCCGAGCCCAGGGCGCCCAGCCACTCGCGGTTGAAGCGGATCTCCGTGCGCGCGGGGTCGAGGACCTTGAAGGCCTGCCGCTTGTAGGTCTCGGCGTTGCTCTCGATCTCCTCGCGGGTCAGGGGCGGGCGGGTGCGCGAGCGGCCGGTGGGGTCGCCGATCATGCCCGTGAAGTCGCCGATCACGAACACCACGCGGTGGCCGCGGTCCTGGAAGTGCCGCATCTTGCGCAGGAGGACGGTGTGGCCGAGGTGGATGTCGGGGGCGGTGGGGTCGAACCCCACCTTCACCGTCAGGGGGCGGCCCTCCTGGAGGCGGGCGCGAAGGTCGGCGGCGGTGACCACGTCCACGCAGCCCTTGGTGAGGTAGTCGAAGTCGTCGGCCGTGCTCATGGATCGACGCGCAGGCGCCGGCCCTCGAGGCGGCAGCGTCCCTCGAGCACGGCGCGCACGGCGCGCGGGTACAGGCGGTGCTCGGCCTCCAGGATGCGGGCGGCCAGCGCTTCCACCGTGTCGTCCTCGCGCACGGGCACGGCCTCCTGCGCCACCACGGGCCCGGCGTCGAGGCCCTCGTCCACGAGGTGGACGGTGGCCCCGCTGACCTTGACCCCGTACTCCCATGCCTGCTTCTGCGCGTCCATGCCGGGGAAGGCGGGGAGGAGCGAGGGGTGGACGTTGAGGACGCGGCCCGGGAAGGAGCGCAGGAAGAAGGGGGAGAGCAGCCGCATGTAGCCGGCCAGGCAGAGGAGGTCCAGCCGGAAGGGGGCGAGGGCGGCCAGCACCTCCTCCTCGTGCGCCTGGCGCGCCTTTCCCTTGTGCGGGACCACCAGCGCGGGCACTCCCGCCCGCCGCGCGCGCTCGATCCCTCCCGCGTCCTCCACGTTGCTCAGCACCACCGCCACCCGGCCCCCGAGCTCGCCCGCGCCCGCCGCGTCGAGCAGCGCCTGCAGGTTCGAGCCGCGCCCGCTGACGAGGACGCCCAGGCGCCGCTCGCTCACTCGATGCGCACCCCGGCGCCCTCCACCACCTGCCCCACCACGAACGTGCCCTCGCCGCGGCGTTCCAGCGAGTGCTCGACCTCGTGCAGGTGCTCGGGCGCCACCACCAGCACCATCCCCAGCCCCATGTTGAAGGTGCGGAACATCTCGGCCGGGGGCACGCGCCCGCCCTCGGCGATGAGCCGGAAGAGGGCGGGCACGGGCCAGGAGCCCTCGCGCACGCTCGCGCCCAGCCCCGCCGGCAGCACCCGGGGGAGGTTGCCGGGGAGCCCGCCCCCCGTGATGTGGGCCATGGCGCGCACGAGGTCGCGCTCCAGGAGCGGCTCCAGGGCGGCGAGATAGCCCCTGTGGGGGGAGAGGAGCGCGCTCCCCACCGTGCCTCCCAGCTCCGGCACCCGCGTGTCCACGGCCAGGCCCATGACCTCGAAGAGCACCTTGCGCGCAAGGCTGTAGCCGTTCGTGTGCAGGCCGAGGGAGGGCAGGGCGAGCAGATGGTCGCCCGCGCGTACGCGCGCGCCGGTGAGGGCGCGGCCCTTCTCCACCACGCCCACGATGAACCCGGCCAGGTCGTAGTCGTCCGGCGCGTAGGTCCCCGGCATCTCCGCCGTCTCCCCGCCCAGGAGGGGACAGCCGAACTCCGCGCAGCCGCGCGCCACCCCGGACACGATGGCCTCCACGCGCGCCACGTCCAGGCTCCCCACCGCCACGTAGTCCAGGAAGAAGAGGGGCACCGCTCCCTGCACCAGGATGTCGTTCACGCAGTGCGCCACCAGGTCGTAGCCCACGGTGTCGTGCACGCCCGCCATCCGCGCCACCTGGATCTTGGTGCCCACCCCGTCCGTGGAGGCCACCAGGACGGGCTCGCGGTAGGAGGAGAGATCGGGCGCGAACATCCCGCCGAAGGAGCCGATCTCCGTGAGCACCCCGGCGTTGAAGGTGGAGCGGGCCAGCGCGCCGATGCGTGACTTCGCCTGGTTGGCCCGGTCGATGTCGACCCCCGCGTCTCGATAGTCCATGGGAAGGAGCGCGATTGTACCAGCCGGCCTCGCCCGTCATCCGGGCTAACATCGCGCCATGACGGTGGTCTTCGCGGCCCTGGAGGCCGCGCTCGAGGAGAAGCGGCTGCTCGTCGAGGACGCCCTCCGGCGCCTGGCCCCGCGCGGCGGCGGGGAAGGCGTGCCCGCCGCCGTGGAGCACACCCTCTTCGCCCCCGCCAAGCGCCTGCGTCCCGTGCTCGCTCTCCTGGTGGCCGAGGTCATGCGCGCGGACAGCCGGCCCATCGTGCCCGCCTCCTGCGCGGTGGAGCTGGTGCACACGGCGAGCCTGATCCTCGACGACCTGCCCAGCATGGACGACGCGCGGCAGCGGCGCGGGCGGCCCGCCTGCCACCTGGTCTTCGGCGAGGCCACCGCCACCCTCACCGCCTTCGCCCTCATCAACCGCGCCTACGAGGTCCTGGCCGAGGACGAGGGCCTGGCCGCGGACACGCGGGCGCGCCTGGCCCGCGAGCTGAGCCGCGCCGTGGGCCTGGAGGGGATGATCGCGGGGCAGGCCGCGGACCTCGCCTTCACCGAGCGCGCCATGGACTTCCGCACCCTGGAGTTCATCCACAGCCGCAAGACGGGCGCCCTCTTCACCTGCTGCGCGGCGCTGGGGGCGGAGGCCGCGGGCGCCGCGCCCGGCGAGCGGGAAGCCCTGGTGGCCTACGCCAAGAACCTCGGCCTCGCCTTCCAGATCGTGGACGACCTCATCGACGTGACGGGGCGGGCGGCGGAGGCGGGCAAGGACGTGCGGCAGGACGCCAAGAAGACGACCTTCGTCTCCTTCGCGGGGGTGGAGGGGGCACGGCAGATCGCGCAGGAGCTGGTGGCCACCAGCGTCGAGGCCCTGGCCCCCTTCGGTCCGCGCGCCGAGCCCCTGCGGGAGCTGGCACGCTACGTGGTGGCGCGCCGGCGCTGAGGCGCCGTTACTCCTCGGACTCGGCCAGGCCCACGGCCACCGGCTCGGAGGAGACGACCTTCAACTCGATCGAGCACTCGGGGCAGTTCACGGTCTCCCCCACGTCGAGGTCGTAACCGTCGAGCTCGAGGTCCGACTCGCACTCCGGGCAGCGGGCCAACTCAGCGTCCCCGGCCCGCCCCCGCGCGCCCAGGGTTCACGCGCGCCCGACCTTGAACTGCTGCACGGCCTCCGCTTCCTGGCGGTAGATCTCGAAGATGGGAAGCAGGCGGGAGATGTAAAGCGTGGAGTGCACGCGCTCGTTGGCGTTGAGCAGCTTCAGGAGCGCCCCGCGCGTCTTGGCCTGGCGCAGCCCCGCCACCAGCTCGCCCACCCCGGCGCTGTCCATGTAGGTGACTTCGGAGAGGTTGAGGAGGATCTTGCGCCAGCCCTGCCCGATGAGCTCGTCGAGGGTGTCGCGGAGGACACGGTCGCCCAGGCCGGCGGTGAGCTTCCCCGCCAGGTCCACGATGGCGACGTCGCCTTGAGTCCGCAGGGCGGTCTGCACGGTCACCCAAGCATACGCCGGAACGCTTCCGGGTGTCGCTGGACGGGGAAGCGCTCGCGCACGGAGGAGAGGTAGGAGCGGAAGAACTGCTGCTTGCGCTGGGAGCGCAGCGTCTCCAGCAGCGCCGCCTTCTCCGCGGCGAAGGCGGCGGGGTCGAAGGCCTTCTTCTCCGTCACCCGCAACACCGCCCAGCCCGCGGAGGCGGCCAGCGGCTCGGAGAGGGCGGAAGGCGCGAGGTCCCAGGCCGCTTCCAGGCCGGCGCTGGCCCCCATGTCCCCCAGGGGCTGCCCGCGGCCCACCAGCGCCGGCGTCTCGCCACGGGTCAGGCCGAGGGCGGCGGCCGCCTTGGCCAGGCCCTCGGACTCCGCGCGCGCGCGCAGCTCGGCCGCCCTCTGGCGCGCCAGGGCCCGCGCCTTCTCTTCCACCAGGTCCGACTTCACGCGGTCCTGGACCTCCTTGAGCTCGGGCAGGCGGCTGGCCTGCACGTCGTCCACCACCACGAACGCGTACCCGCGGGGCACGGTGACGGGCTCGGCGCTGGGCTTCCCCTTCTCCAGGGTGAACGCGCGCGCGACCAGGGCGGGGGAGTCGAGCAGGGGCCGCGCCTCGCCCCGCGCCACCGGCGCGCTCTTCTGCACGGCCAGGCCCTGCTCCTTGGCCGCCTGCTCCAGCGAGCGCCCGCGGGAGAGGGCGGCGGCCACCGACTGCGCGGCCTCCTCCAGGAGCGTGCGGGTCTTCTGGGCCACCAGCGTCTGGCGGATGCGGTCCTTGACCTGGAGCAGGCCCGGCACCGTCTCCTCGCGGCGCGACACCACCTGGATGACGTGGTAGCCGTACCCCGACTTCACGGCCTCCGAGGTCTGGCCCGCCTCCAGCGAGAAGGCCGCGTTCTCGAACTCCGGCACCATGCGGCCCCGGCCGAAGCACCCGAGGTCGCCCCCCGAGGCCTTCGAGCCCTCGTCCTCCGAGACGGCCCTGGCCACCTCGGCGAAGTCCTTGCCCGCCTTGACCTGGTCGAGGGCGCCCTGGGCCAGGGCGCGCGCCTCCTCCTCGGCGTGGCCCTCCGTGGACTCGGGGGTCGGGCGCGTCTTCACGAGCACGTGCCGCGCGCAGACCTGCTCCTCCTCCCTGAACTGCTCCTTGTTCCCCTCGAAGTAGGCCTGGATCTCGCCGTCGGAGACGGCGGCCCGCGACTGGAGGGCGGGCGCGTCCAGCAGCAGGTAGGACACCACCCTCTTCTCCGGCACGCGGTAGTCCTCCCGCCGCGCCTGGAACCGCGCCGCGATCTCCTGATCGGTGGCCGAGACCTGGCCGGCGAAGGGCGCCGTGGACACCAGCACGTACTCCGCCTTGATCTGCTCGTTGCGCCGGCGGTACTCGCGCTCCGCCTCCGCGTCGCTCACCTGGACCCCGTCCGTGACCAGGGCCTGCAGGCGCTGGACGAGGAGCTGGCCGCGCACGAGGTCGGTGAATTCCTCCTCGCTCATGCCCTGCAGCTCCAGCCGGCGGCGCACCTCCTGCGCCCCCAGGAAGCGGCCCTGGTCCTGGAAGGTGGGCGAGGTGGCGATGGCGCGGGCCACCGCCTCGTCGTCGACCTGCAGGCCCAGGCGGCGCGCCTCCAGCAGGAGCAGCTTCTGCTCCACGAGCATGGCCAGGACCTGGTCCCGCAGTCCCATGCTCTGCGCGGTGGCGTCGTCGATCTGCCCGTACATCTGGCGCTGGCGCAGGTAGGCCCGCTGGAACTCGCCCGCGGTGATGCCTTGGTCGCCGACCTCGGCCACCACCGCCCCGGGGGCGCTGGCGTCGGCCTCCTGGAAGGCCGGGATGTAGAGAATGACGAACGCGGCGATGACCAGCCACAGGAAGACGAACAGCCACTTCCGGTGGCGGCGCATGAAGGCTAGGGCCATGGGGTGCTCCGGTTGGCCGGTCCGGGCGGACCGGAAACGCCGATTCTAGCCGCGCCGTCCGCCCGCCGCCAGCACCCCGCCTTGACTCCGTGGGCCGAAGCTGCAAGTCTATCGGGCTGAACGGGATTCGGGGAATTCATGGCCACCCAGAGGAAGCCGCCGGCCCCCAAGGACGACCTCATCGACTGGTTCACCGTCAGCTACAGGTCCATCTACATGACGGTCGCCCTCGTCCTGGCGGTGGCCGGCTTCGCCTACTACTACTACTACTGGGCCCCCACGCGGCCCGATGCCACCGACGCCCCACCGGCCTCCGCGCCGCGCGCCACCGCCCGCTTCACCACCATCGAGGGCAGCGTGAAGGTGAAGGCGGTCGGCACCTTCGAGTGGGTCAACGCGGACAGCAACACCGTGCTGAAGAAGAGCGACCTCGTGCGCACGGCGGCGGGCTCGGCGGCGGAGATCACCTTCTTCGACGGGACGGTCGTGCACGTGCGGCCCGACAGCCTCATCACCATCGAGGAGACGTCGGAAGACCCCGGCACCAAGCGCCGGCGCGTGGCCTGGCACATCTCGTCGGGGGAGGTGAACTTCCAGACCGTGCGCAAGAACGTCCCCGAGAGCGCGACCGAGATCTCCACGCCCACCGTGCGCGCCAGCGCGGGCGAGCTCACGGCGGGCGGCGTGCGCGTGGACCAGGCGGGGGACAGCGACGTCCGCGTGTACCGCGGCACCAGCGAGGTGCAGACCAAGACCGGTGACCACGTCACCCTGGCCAGCAGCGAGGGGTTGAGGGTGGACGCCAGCGGCAAGCCGGCGGCCAAGGTCTCCCTCCCCGGCGTGCCCACCCTCCTGGCCCCCCCGCACCAGACCGAGATCTCCTACGCGGACCCCGCGCGGGCCACCACCATGCTGATCTGGCGTCCCGTGCCCGGCGCCCACGCCTACCACGTGATGCTGGACTACAGCGCCTACTTCAACCGGCCGCTGGTGGATCGCGGCGGCATCAAGGACAGCTCCGTGGAGCTGCGCGGCCTCGACACGGGCAAGTACTACTGGAAGGTCGCCGCCGTGGGGAAGGACGGCGCGGAGGGGGCCTATTCCGAGTTCGCCCGCTTCGCCGTCGCGCGCCCGCAGGGCGCCTCCGTGAAGGGCGGACCCCCGCCCGCCCTGCGCATCGAGGCCCTCGACCTGCGCACCAACATCCTGCAGGTGAAGGGCCGCACCGAGCCCGGCGCCACCGTGACCGTCAACGGCCAGCGCGTGGAGGTGGCCGGCGACGGCGCCTTCAACGAGTTCATCACCCTGGAGAAGCCGGGGCGGCAGACGGTGGTGATCCGCGCCACCAGCATCAACGGCGGCGTGCGTGAGGAGCGACCCACCGTGGTGGTCGCGTACTGAAGGCCATGTCGCGCGTCGCCGTCTTCAGCGGGCCCGCCCTCCGGCGCAACCTCAAGGCGGGGGACGGCCTCGTCTACGAGTTCTTCCCGCCCCTGGTGCGCAACCCCTCCGCGGGCAGCCTGGACGGGTTCGCGGCCGCCCTGGTGGAGCTCGGGCGCGGCTCCACCGCGGCCGCGGTGCGGGGCCTGCGCAAGGCTCTGCCCGGCTCGCCCGTGGGCTCCCTCTCCCTGCGCGGGGACCACGCCGTCCTCGAGCGCTCGCGCGGGCTGGGCTTCGACTTCCACCTCGGCTCCTGGGCCAAGGGCGACCCCCCGGCCAAGGAGGTGCTGGCCTGGGTACGCGCCGCGCGGCGCGGCGGGGGGGCGAGCACGCGCCGGGACGACATGGCGCACCAGCTCAAGAAGACGTCGCAGCGGCTGACCATCCTCACCGACATCGTCAAGAACGCCAACTCCATCCTGGAGCCGCGGAAGCTCATCGAGACGATCATGGCGCGCATCCAGCAGCTCATCCCCTCCGAGGCCTGGTCCATGCTCATGGTGGACGAGGCACGCCAGGAGCTCACCTTCGAGCTGGCCCTGGGCGAGAAGGGCAAGGACGTGTCCGCCTTCCGGGTCAAGATCGGCGAGGGCATCGCGGGCTGGGTGGCCAAGACGGGGAAGCCCACCATCGTCAACGACGTGGCCCGCGACCCCCGTTTCGCGGGCAAGTTCGACAGCCAGACGCAGTTCCGCACGCGCTCGATCCTGTGCGCCCCCCTCATCTCGCGGGGGCGCACCATCGGGGTGGTGGAGATCATCAACAAGCTGGACGGCAAGTTCAGCAAGGCGGACCTCGAGGTGCTGCTCACCCTGGTGGAGCCGTGCGCGATCGCCATCGAGAACGCCCTGCTCTTCCAGCGCACGGAGCAGCTCACCATCACCGACGACCTGACCAAGCTCTTCAACTCGCGCTACCTGAACCTCTACATCGGGCGCGAGATCAAGCGCTGCAAGCGCCACGGCATCCCGCTCTCCGTGATCTTCCTGGACCTGGACGGCTTCAAGGGCGTGAACGACCGGTACGGCCACCTGGCGGGCTCGCGCACGCTGACCGAGGTGGGGGCCATCCTCTCCGAGGCCGCCCGCGAGTCGGACATCCTGGCCCGCTACGGCGGCGACGAGTTCGTGGTCGTCCTGCCGGAGACGCCGGCCTCGGGGGCGCTGGTCATCGCCGAGCGCATCCGGCGCGCCATCGAGGGCCATCCGTTCCTGCGCGAGCAGGGCCTGGAGGCGCGCATCTCCGCCTCCTTCGGCATCGCGGCGTACCCCGACCACGCCCTCACCCCGGAGGGGCTCATCCAGAAGGCGGACCAGGCCATGTACCGGGTCAAGGAGCGGGACAAGAACGGCATCGAGGTGGCAGTCTAGGAAGCGGCGCCGCCGCACCAGCACGAAGGATAGAAAGGCCCTCCACCCATGAACTTCCGTTCCATCGCCAACCTGAGCTTCCTCAGCTCGGACCTGGCCATCGACCTCGGCACCGCGAACACCCTCGTCTACGCCAAGAACAAGGGCATCGTGGTCTCCGAGCCCTCCATCGTCGCCGTCAACAAGGTGACGGGGAAGGTGGAAGCGGTGGGCAAGGACGCCAAGGAGATGCTGGGCCGCACGCCCGGCAACATCGTGGCCATCCGGCCCATGAAGGACGGGGTGATCGCCGACTTCGAGATCACGGAGAAGATGCTCAGCCACTTCATCCGCAAGGCGCACAACCGGAACACCATGGTGCGCCCGCGGATCATCATCGGAATCCCCTCCGAGGTGACGCAGGTGGAGAAGCGGGCGGTCAAGGACTCGGCCCTGAAGGCCAAGGCCTCCGAGGTCTACCTCGTGGACCAGGCCATGGCCGCCGCCATCGGGGCCGGGCTGCCCATCACCGAGCCCAGCGGCAACATGGTGGTGGACATCGGCGGCGGCACCACCGACATCGCCGTCATCTCGCTGGCGGGGATCGTGTACAGCAAGTCCGTGCGCGTGGCCGGCAACGAGATGGACGAGGCGATCATCCAGTACATCAAGAAGAAGTACAACCTCCTCATCGGCGAGCGCACCGCCGAGCAGATCAAGCTCGAGCTCGGCTCGGCCTATCCCCTGGAAGAGCCCATCACCATGGAGATCAAGGGCCGCGACCTCATCGAGGGCATCCCCAAGACCCTGACCATCACCGACTCCGAGATCCGCGAAGCCCTGGCCGAGCCCATCAGCATCATCGTCAACGCGGTGCGGGTGGCCCTGGAGCGCACGCCCCCCGAGCTCTCCGCGGACATCGTGGACCGCGGCATCGTGCTCACGGGCGGCGGCAGCCTCCTCAAGAACCTCGACAAGCTGCTCCGCGAGGAGACCTCGCTTCCCGTCTCCGTGGCGGAAGACCCCCTGTGCTCGGTGGTGCTGGGCACCGGCAAGATGCTCTCGGACTTCGACCTGCTCCGGAAGATCAGCATCGACTAGCCCCATGTCCCAGGAACGCCGCGGAGGCAGCGGAGAGCCGGGAGTGCGGGGAGCGCGGGGCCGCCGGCCCTGCGCCCCCCCGCCGCACCCGCCCTCCCTGCGCGGCTAGGCGGGCCGGGTCGTGGCGGAGCTGCGCGTTCCGCAAGCGGTCTCGACGCGGAAGAGCCGTCTCCTCCTGGCCATCCTCGTGCTCGGCCACCTGGTCGTCATCAGCCGGCAGGTGGAGTCTTCGGGTTCGGGCGTCTCCCTGCTGGAACGCACGCTGCTCAGCGCCTTCCGGCCCGTGCACGCCCTCCTCTCCGGCGCGGTGCGCGGCGTGGAGGGCGTGTGGCGTTCCTACGTGGACCTGCGCGGCGTGCGGGCCGAGAACCGCCGGCTGCGCCAGGAGGTGGCGGTCCTGCGCGGCAGCCTGATGCACCACGAGCGCCTGGCCCACGAGGCGGGCCGGCTGCGCGAGCTCGCTTCCCTGCAGAAGGTGCTCCCCGTGCCCACCGCGATGGCGGTGGTCATCGCGCGCGAGGGCGTGCCCTGGTTCCGCACCCTGGTGATCGACAAGGGCCTGGACGACGGGCTGCGCCTGAGCGCCCCCGTGCTCAGCGCGAACGGCGTGGTGGGCCGCATCATCGGGCTGGGCCCGCGGGCGGCCAAGGTGCAGCTCCTCCTCGACGCGGAGAGCGGCGTGGCGGTGCGCGTGGAGCGCAGCCGGGTCACGGGGGTGGTGGAGGGCCAGGCGGGGACGGCGGGCGACCTCGCCTTCAAGTACGTCCCCCTCCTGGCCGACGTGGTGGAAGGCGACGTGGTCGTGACCTCTGGTCTGGACCGCATCTACCCCCCGGGGCTGGTGGTGGGACGCGTGCGCACGGTGAAGCGGGGGGCGGGGCTGTTCAAGGAGATCCAGGTCGCGCCCTCCGCCCGCTTTGATACCATCGAGGAAGTGCTGGTGGTGACGGCGCCGGTTCCCGACGCCACCATCACGCAGACCGTGCAGTGAAGGCCTTCTGGACGGCGCTTGCCCTCCTGGGGGCCATCGCCCTGCAGTCCGGCCTGAGCAATGTCCTGCCCGCATTCGGCCGCACCCTCGACCCCTTCCTCATCGTCCTCGTCTATTGCGGGCTGGTGGGCGGCGAGACGCACGCCATGGTGGCGGGGGGCCTGGGGGGCTGGATCCAGGACGCGCACTTCGGCTCGCGGGTCCTGGGCCTGAGCGGCCTGAGCAAGGTCATGGTGGGCTTCGGGGTGGGCCTGGCGGGCAGCCGCTTCCAGCTCACCGAGCCCGGCCCGCGCGCCCTGGTCCTGGTGGCGGCGGCCGTGCTCGACGCCCTGATCGTGGACCGGCTGGCGGCCGCCTTCGACGTGGGCGCGCTGGACATCACCCCCGCCGCCCTCGCCCTGCGCGCGCTGGTGAACGCGGGGGTGGGGGTCCTGGCCTACGAGGTGCTGGAGCGCCGCTTCCGGCACCCCATCAAGCGCGAATGAGGGCGGAGGCGCGCGTGGTGTCCGTCCCGTGAAGATCTACGAGGACCTGCGGCCGCTGCAGCGGCGCCTGGTGGTGCTGCAGGCGGTGATGGTCACCCTGATGGTGGTGCTGCTGGGCTATTTCTGGCACCTGCAGGTGCTGCGCGGCCGCCACTACCGCGAGCTGGCCGAGAACAACCGGCTGCGCGCCCTGCCCATCCCCGCGCCCCGCGGCGCGATCTTCGACCGCAAGGGCCGGATCCTGGCCGAGAACCGCTCCTCCTTCAACGTGGTGGTGACCACGGAGCGGCGCCAGGACCTCGTCGCCTCCCTGGGCCGTCTCGACCGCCTGATCGACTTCGACGTCTCCGAGGTCGAGGAACGGCTGGGACGGAAGGGGCCGCGCTTCCGCTCGCTGGTGGTCAAGGCCGACGCCAACGAGGAGGAGGTGGCGGTGGTCGAGGCGCGCCGGCTCGAGTACCCGGAGACGAGCGTGGACGTGGTGCCCCTCCGCGCCTACCCGCTCGGGGAGGGCACCGCCCACGTGCTGGGGTACGTGGGGGAGATCACGGACCGCCAGATGGAGAGCGAGACGTTCGCCGCCATCGAGCCGGGCTCGGTGGTGGGCCAGGCGGGCATCGAGCTCGAGTACAACCGCGCGCTCATGGGCCGGGACGGCATGCGGCGCATCATCGTCAACAGCCGCGGGCTCGAGGTGCGCGAGGAGGAGAAGACCTCTCCCACGGACGGACCCTACGCCACCCTGAACCTCGACCTCGACCTGCAGAAGGCGGTGGTGGAGGCCATGAAGGGGCAGGCGGGGAGCGTGGTCGCGCTCGATCCGCGGACGGGCGAGGTCCTCGCCTACTACTCGGCCCCCGCCTACGACCCCAACCTGTTCTCCTCCGGCATCAAGCCCGAGGACTGGTCGCGGCTGGTGAAGGACCCGGCCAAGCCCCTCATGAACCGTCCCATCCAGGGCGGGTACGCGCCGGGGAGCACCTTCAAGATCGTCAACGCCCTGGCCGCCCTCCAGGAGCGCGTGATCACGCCCGCCACCCGCTTCCACTGCCCCGGCTACCTGGCCATCTACAACACGCTCTTCCGCTGCCACAAGCCGGAGGGTCACGGCAGCGTCGACCTGCGCCGGGCCATCTCCCTGTCCTGCAACGTCTACTTCTACAACGTGGGGGTGCGCCTGGAGATCGAGCGGCTCTCGCGCTGGGCCAAGGCCATGGGCCTGAGCGCGCCCACCGGCATCGACCTGCCGCACGAGGCCTCGGGGCTCTTCCAGGACCCGGAGTGGAAGATGCGGGCCCTGAAGGTGCGCTGGTACCCCTCGGAGACGGTCTCCGTGAGCATCGGCCAGGCCATGACCGTCACCCCGCTGCAGCTGGCCCGCGTGGCGGCGGTGGTGGCGAGCGGAGGGAAGCTGGCGCGCCCGCACCTCATGCGGGCCATCGGCGGGAAGGCCGTGCCCGTGGACCCCCCCCGCGACCTGGGCCTTCGGCCGGAGGTGGTGGCGGCCGTCCGCGAGGCCATGGTCTCGGTGGTGGCGGAGGGCACGGGCCAGCGCGCGAAGCTGGAGGGGGTCGCGGTGGCGGGGAAGACGGGGTCGGCCCAGGTCGTCAGCCACGCCCGCCTCGAAGCCGACCGCAAGGCGCGCGAGCTCCAGCCGCACGGCTGGTTCATGTGCTTCGCCCCCGCGGACAATCCGCGGGTGGCCATGGCCGTACTGGTGGAGCACGGCACCGCGGGCGGTACCTCCGCCGCCCCCGTGGCCGGCCAGGTGCTGGCGCGGTGGTTCGGCGTGCGCGCCATCGGCCCGGGCATGCAGCCGCCCGCGGACACCGTCCCCGCGCCACCCGTGCCGCAGGTGGCGCGCGCCGCGGCCCCCGCGGAGAGCGTCCCGGGGCCGCAGAGATGACGGAGCGAGGCCGGTAGCCGTGGCCACTGTCGCCATCGATCGACGCCTCCTGCACAACATCGACTGGGGCCTCATGCTCGGCGTGCTCCTTCTCGCCGGCATCGGCGTGGCCACCATCCTCTCCGCCACCGCCGGGGGCGCCAACGCGGGGCTCAACGTGAAGCAGGTCTGGGCCATCCTGGCCGGGCTGGCCGCGCTCCTGGTCTGCGTGTCCATCGACTACCGGCGGCTCGTGGACCAGAGCCCCTGGCTGTACGGGCTCTCCATGGTCGCGCTGCTCTACGTCCTCCTCTTCGGCCCCCGCATCGCGGGGACGCGCCGGTGGATCCTCATCGGACCCGCCCAGGTCCAGCCGTCGGAGTTCGCCAAGCTCGTGGCCGCGTTGCTGGTGGCCCGCGTGTTCGCGGAAGTGCGCAAGGAGAGCCTCGGGCTGCGCGACATCCTGGGCCCCGGCGCCGCGGTGGGGGCCATGGCCGTCCTCATCGCCGCCGAGCCCGACCTGGGAACGGCCTTTACCCTCGTTCCGATGTTCGTGGCCGTGGCCTTCCTGGCCGGCCTGAGGCTCAAGGCCGTCCTGGCCATGGCCCTTCTCATGGCCGGGCTCGGGGGCCTGGGTTGGGCCTTCGCGCTGAAGGACTACCAGAAGTCCCGCATCTACACGTTCCTCGACCCAAGCCTGGACCCCAAGGGCGCGGGCTACCAGAAGATCCAGTCGCAGATCGCCGTGGGCTCCGGGGGGGTGGTGGGCAAGGGCTACAAGCAGGGGACGCAGAGCCAGCTCGGCTACCTGCCCGCGCGCCACACCGACTTCATCTTCTCGGTGCTGGCCGAGGAGAACGGCTTCGTGGGCGTGGCCGTGGTGCTGGGCCTCTACCTGTTCGTGCTGTGGCGCGCCCTGGAGACCGCCCAGCTCGCGCGCGACCGCGCGGGCGCGCTGCTGGCGGCCGCGGTGGCGACCTTGCTGACCTTCCAGGTTGTGTACAATGTCGCGATGGTGGCGGGCCTGGTACCGGTCAAGGGCCTGCCCCTGCCCCTCATGAGCTACGGGGGCTCCTCCGTGCTCTCCTCCCTTCTCGCCGTGGGGCTGATCCTCAATGTCCGCATGCGCCGCTTCGCCAACTAGCTGGCGGGCGGTCATCGCCGTCCGTACTCATATTCGATCCTCCGCCGGCCTCTCCGCCGGCGCGCACCCGCTTCGCCGAAGCCATCTCGAGCCGCGCCTGCCCCCGGGCGCCGCGACCACCGCCTCACCCAGGTGGCCGCGACGCGTTCCCCTGCCCGCCCCCGGCCCCCCGGCCGCGCGCGGGCGCGCGAGGCGCCGGCTCATGGAAGGGCCCTTCCATGACCAAAGACCTGATCGTCAGCAGCACCCCGCAGGAGACGCGCGTCGCCCTCCTCGAGGACGGCGTGGTGGCCGAGCTCTTCATCGAGCGTGAGGCGCACCGGGGCATCGTCGGCAACGTCTTCAAGGGCAAGGTCACGCGCGTCCTCCCGGGCATGCAGTCCGCCTTCGTGGACGTCGGCCTCGAGCGTGCCGCCTTCCTCCACGTCGCCGACACGCTGACCGAGCTCGACGAGAACCTGCTCAGCCCCGACGAGCTCGCCTCGGGCAACGGCGGCGGTCCCGGCCGCCACGCCCCCATCGAGGAGCGGCTGCGGGAAGGCCAGGAGGTCGTGGTGCAGGCGGTGAAGGAGCCGCTGGGCCAGAAGGGCGCGCGCATCACCTCGCACGTCTCCCTGCCCGGTCGCTACCTCGTCTTCATGCCCACCGTGGAGCACGTGGGGGTGAGCCGCAAGATCACGGACGAGGAGGAGCGGCGGCGCCTCAAGGGGCTCCTCAAGGAGCTGCGCCAGGAGCACGGGGGCGGCGGGTTCATCGCCCGCACCGCGGGGGCCCTGCACAGCCGGGAGGACTTCGAGCGCGACGCGGCCTACCTGGTGCGCACCTGGGACGAGATCCGGGGCGTGGCCTCGCGGCAAGCCGCGCCCTGCCTGCTCCACCGCGAGCTCGGCCTCGTGCAGCGCCTCCTGCGCGACCTCCTCAGCGACGACGTGGCCTCCATCCGCCTCGACGACCCGCGGGAGCACCAGCGCACGCTGGACCTCGTGGCCCAGCTCCAGCCCGAGCTGGGCCCCCGCGTGCGCCTGGGCAACTCGGGCCAGAGCCTGCTCGACGAGCACGGCGTGACCGCCGAGCTGGAGCGCGCGCTGCGCTCGAAGGTGTGGCTCGAGTCGGGCGGCTCCATCGTCATCAACCAGACGGAGGCCCTGGTGGCCATCGACGTGAACACCGGCCGCTATACGGGCAAGAACACGCTCGAGGACACGATCCTCAGGACGAACCTGGAGGCGGCGCGGGAGATCGTGCGCCAGATCCGGCTGCGCGACCTGGGGGGCATCATCGTCGTCGACTTCATCGACATGGAGGAGCGCAAGAGCCGGCAGAAGGTGATGGCGGCGCTCGAGGAGGAGCTCAAGAAGGACCGCTCTCCCTCCAAGCTCCTTTCCCTGAACGAGTTCGGGCTCGTGATCCTGACCCGGAAGCGGGTCCGCCAGTCCCTCGAGCGAACCCTCTGCCAGCCCTGTCCGTACTGCACGGGCAGCGGCATGATCAAGAGCGCGGCCACCGTGTGCGCCGAGATCTACGACGAGGTCAAGAAGCTGGCCGCGGACGTGAGGGGCCAGGCCCTCGTCCTCCGCGTCCACCCCGAGGTGGCGCGGGCGCTGGCCGGCGACGAGGCGGCCGTGCTGCGCGACCTGGCCGCCCTGGTGGGCGACGACATCCAGGTACGCGGGGATCCCCTGCTGCACCAGGAGCAGTTCGACCTGGTGGCGCGATGAGCGAGGGGCGGCCGCCCGCGGCCGCGGCCCCCGATCCGGAGCTGCGCGCGTACGTGGAGGCGCTCGAGGGACACCTCCGCGCGCGGCGGGGGATCGAGCACATCCTGAGCCCGCGCGACTTCGTGCTGGCGCGGGCGTGGTACGAGGCCGGGGTCCCCCTGGCCACCGTGCTCGTGGGGATCGACCGCGCCTTCGACGCGGAGAGCCGCGCCAACTCCCTGGCCTTCTGCCGCCGTTGGGTGGAGGAGCTCGCGTCCTCGGGCCCCGCCCCCGGGCGCCGGCCGCCGCCGCCGCCGGAGAGCATCCCGCTGCACGAGGTGGAAGGCCTTCTCGACACCCTGCTCGAGCAGCTCGGGCTGGTCCGGCCGCGCCCCGGCTTCGACCCCCCGCTGCGCAAGATCCGCGAGGTGAGGGACCTCATCGCCGTCTGCTCCCGTCCCAACTGGGCCTACCTGCGGGGGAAGCTCCGGGAGATCGACGACGAGGTGTCGGCCTGCGTCCTCTTCGCGCTGAGCGCCGAGGAGGTGGCCGCCTTCCGGGAGGAGGCGACGCGGGCCATCGAGCGGCACCGCGGGCGCGTGGACGAGCGGGCCCTGGGCGACGCCATGGCGCGCTTCACCCAGCAGCGCGCGAGAGAGCGCCTCGGACTGCCCCGGGTCTCCCTGGTCTGACGCGTCAGGCCGGGCGGGCGCCGGCCTGCAGCTGTTGCTCGCGCAGGGCGAGCAGCCCGTCCTGGATGATGGCCGACTTCTTCTCGCCCATCATGTCGAGCACCAGCTCGCCCTCGATCTCCAGCAGCCGCTCGAGGCCCCGCAGGTACGACGCGATCTCCTGGGTCACCACGTTGCGGCGCAGCGCGATGGGATCCAGCTCGCCGCTCTCGTCCACGGCCACTCCCAGGAAGAGCGCGGAGTGCTCGGAGGAGGCGCGCGAGAACGCGCGCTCGAAGAAGCCGGCGGCGCGCTCGCGCAGCTCGTAGCTCACGAGGTCGTAGAGGAAACGGTGGAGCTGGTTGAAGCGGTCGATCTCGCGGCCCACCGAGGCCCCCGCCACCACCTCGGCGTGGGGGGAGGTGTCCTCCTCGGCCTCCGCCCCCGCGCCCTCCGCCACGTCCTGGGGCACGCGATCCAGCACCCCGGCCGCCCAGAGCGCCCATACCGTGCGGCAGACCTGGAAGTCGGCGCTGCGCCCCGCCTTGCAGATCTCCTCGAGGGTCATCACGCCGTCCAGGTGGGCCACCAGCTCCAGCTCGTGCTTGGGAAGGCTGATCCCGGCCAGGAGGGAGGCGGAGCTGCCGGAGAGGGCGTAGCGCTGGTCGAGCGGGCCCACCCCCGCCCGGATGCGGCTCCAGCGCGCCACGCGGCGGATGCCCTCCATCACCAGGTCGCCCGTGCTCATGCGCAGGACGATCACCTCGCGCGACGGGAGGTCGCCCGGCTGGAACTCGTAGCGTCCCTCGTCCCAGTGGAAGAGGCTGTAGATGATCTCCTGGACCTGCTCCGTCACCCCCTCCACGAGGTCGCGCGCGCGGATGGCCCCGTTCTCCACCAGCAGCGTGCCCTGCCGCTTGCCCGCCTGGAGGGCGCGCACGGAGTCCTCCAGGGCGCGGTAGCTGATGATGCCCTTCCGCAGCAGCATCTCGCCCAGCCGGTCGTCGGGGTCCGTGGAGGTGGCGAAGATCAGGCGCCCCTCGGACAGGTAGAGCGTCTTGGTGACCTTGCCCCGCGAGAGCCGCAGCGGCCCCGTGCGCTGCTCGCGCACGAGGGGCCGGAGCACCTCGGGCAGCCCCGCGTGCGCGAGGGCCCCCTGTTCGACTTCGGCGCTCACCGCCGCCACCGGTGGCGAGCCATGTCCACCCGCGCGCTCACGAAGCGGACGCCCTCTCCAACCAGGAGCCGGCGCTGCAGGTGCATGCCGGGCCCCGCGCGCAAGGAGATGATCCCCCCCGCTCCCACCACGCGGTGCCACGGCACGCCGGGGGAGCGGCGGGGATCGAGGGCGCGCAGCGCCCAGCCCACCGCACGCGCGCCGCGCGCGACCCCCAGCACCGCGGCAACCTGCCCGTAGGTCGCCACCCGGCCACGAGGGATGGCCCGCACCGCCTCGTAGACGCGCAGGAAGAAGCGCGCCTGGGCCGAGGCGGCGGGGGCCGCGCGCAGGGAGCGGGCCGCTGGCGTCACGGTCCCTGTGGGGAGGGAGACGGCGTAGGGGCCGCCGCCGGCGCGGGGGGCGGGGCCACGCGCTCGGGGGCGGCCTGGGGGGTGACGCTGAACTCGTCGTCGCCGGGCGCCGCCGGCGCGCCCAGGCGGGGCGCGGCCAGGGAGGGGCCGGCGCCCGTCTCGGGGGGCACCTCCACGGAGAGCGGGACCTCGCGCACCTTCAGCTCGATGACCGCGTCCTTGCGCAGGCCCTCCAGGTAGGCCTCGTAGCGCTCGGCCGCGCGCGTCTGGCGGAGCCGGTCCAGGATCTGGTCCTTCACCTCGGCGAAGGGGACCACGTGGCCTTCCGTCCTGTCCTGGACCTTGAGGATGCGGTACCCGCCGCCCTCCACCTCGACGGGATCCGAGACGGCGCCCGTGGCGAGGCCGAAGGCCACCGCTTCCAGGGCGGGGGCCAGGTCCCCCTTGCTCAGGTTCCCGAGGTCCCCTCCCTCCTCGCGGGTGGTTCCCACCGACTCGGCGCGCGCCAGCGCGCCGAAGTCCTCGCCGGCGCGGGCGCGGCGCACCACCTCCTCGGCCTGGGCGCGCGTGGCCGCCGGGGGCAGGACGACCTCCAGGAGGTGCACGGTGGCGGCGCGCACGTAGGTGGCCTTGTCCTTCTCGTACTGGGCGCGGGCTTCCGCCTCCGTCACCTTCACCTTGCCCTGCAGCTCGGAGCGCAGCACCTCCTGGCGCACCGCCGAGCGCTCGATGTTGCGCCTCAGGTCGGCGAGGGACATGTTCTCCGTGCGGAGCTGACGCACGAGCTCCGCCTCGCTCTCGATGTTGTTCTCCTTGCGGATGCTCTCGAGCACCTGGTTCAGGTAGGAGGCGGGCACGCGGATGCCCAGGGCGGCCGCGCGCTGCGTGAGCAGCAGGTCGTCGATCGCCTCCTGCAGCAGGCGGGCGTTGTTCTCGCGCAGGTAGGCCTCCACCTGCCCCGCGGGGATGCGGGCCTGCTGCACGGCCGCTATCTGGCGGGCCTCGAACTCGGACTGGGTCACGATGTCGGCGTTCACGCGCACGACCACGCGCTCGAGGATGTCGGCATGGAGGAGCGCGGCGAAGGCCCCCCCGAGAAGGACGAGGCTAGGAAGGACGACCCTTGGCGGCTTCATGGTTCACCTTGGCGCGGGCCAGCAGGCCCGCCACGAATTCCCGGACGCGACGCTCGGACTTCTGGGCGAGCACGGTCGCGCGGATGCGCTTCCGGCTCTGGTCGAGGGGCGCCGGCCCGCTCTCCGTACGCTCCTCCACCCTCAGCACGTGATACCCGAGGGGTGACTGGATGATATCGCTCGTTTCGCCGGGAGGCACGGAGAAGGCCGGGCCCTCCAGCTCGCTGGGCAGCTCCCCGCGCGCGAATCGTCCCATGAGGCCCCCCGCGCCCGCTTCCGGGCCGCGCGAGAGGTTCTGGGCCAGCACGGGGAAGCTCTTGGGGTCCTTGCGCAGGCGGCGCTGGACCTCGCGGGCCTCGTTGAGGGTGGGCACCAGCACCTGGCGCAGGATCACCGTCTCCGGCCGGACGAACTCCTCGGGGTGGCCGTGGTAGTAGGCGTCGACCTCGGCCTCCGTGACGGTGGCCTCGCCCGCCACCTCGGCCAGCATGCGGGACACCGCCGCCTCCTCCTGCTCCAGGGAGGCGCCGGGAGGGACGGCGCCCCGCGCGCGCGCCTCGAGGGCCAGCACCCGCCTCTCGACCCAGGCCTCGAAGAGGCCCCCCCGCGCCGCCGGCCCCACCGGCTCCTGGCCGCCGGCGGCCAGGGATCGCAGGTGCGCCTCGAACTCGCTCAGGCGAACCTGCTGCGGGCCCAGGGCCAGCACCACGGGGTCCGCGCCCGACGAGGGACCACAGGCCAGCGCGCAGAGCACGAGGGAGAGGGACGAACGAAGGCGGCGCGCGACCAGACACCCCATCATAGACGAGACGCCGCGGCCTCCTCCGCGGCCGCGCCCAGGGCGTCCAGCGCGCCGGCCAGCGCCTCCAGGGGCTCCCGGCCGCCGGTGGGGAGGCGGAGCACCCCGTCCCCGGTGACCGTGGCCTCGGCGTGGGCGCCCAGGACGGCACGCGCGTGCGCCATGGGGACGGAGGGGTGGGGGCCCGGGCGCAGGTGCAGTGCGCCGCCCGCGAGGTCCACCTGCTGGATCCCCAG
This sequence comes from Vicinamibacteria bacterium, assembly GCA_036556965.1. GTDB lineage: Bacteria > Acidobacteriota > Vicinamibacteria > Fen-336 > Fen-336 > DATBIO01. The sequence continues at coordinate 899 of DATBIO010000196.1, read as the reverse complement.
CAGGGTGGCGCGCAGCCTCAGCGCGGCGTAGCTCAGGAGGCGGTCCACTTCCGGGGGAAGGGGCCCGTACCGGTCGCGCACCTCGAGACGCAGCGACTCCACCTCCTCGGGGCGCTGGACCTGGCTGACCCGCTTGTAGAGGGAGAGCCGCTGGTGCGTCTCCGGCACGTAGTCGTCGGGGATGCGCAGGTCCAGGCGGAGGTTCAGCCCTGCGCGCACGGCTTCGGGCGGGGCCTCGCCCTTGAGCTCGAGGATGGTCTGCTCCAGCAGCTTGACGTACAGGTCGATGCCCACCGCCTCGATGTGCCCGCTCTGCTCGCCGCCGAGCAGGTTGCCCGCCCCGCGCAGCTCGAGGTCGAGGGCGGCGATGCGGAATCCCGCCCCCAGCTCCGAGAACTCCCGGATGGCGGCCAGGCGCTTGCGCGCCACCTCGCTCAGCACGGTGTCCGGCGGCACGAGCAGGTAGGCGTCGGCCTGGCGGTCGGAGCGTCCCACGCGGCCCCGGAGCTGGTAGAGCTGGGCCAGCCCGTAGCGGTCGGCGCGGTTCACCACCAGGGTGTTGGCGCGCGGGATGTCGAGGCCGTTCTCGATGATGGTGGTGGAGACGAGGACGTCGGCGCGCCCCTCCACGAAGGTGAGCATGGCCTTCTCCAGCTCCGCCTCCGGCATCTGGCCGTGCGCCACCACCACGCGCGCCTCCGGCACCAGCTTCTGGACCATGTTGGCCAGGGAGTAGATGGACTCCACGCGGTTGTGCACGAGGTAGACCTGGCCGCCGCGGCCCAGCTCCTGGCGCACGGCGGAAGCGATCACCTCGGTGGAGAACTTGACGATGGAGGTGTTGATGGCCAGGCGGTCCTTGGGCGGGGTCTCGATCACGGACATGTCGCGGATCCCGA
>DATBIO010000195.1:0-6216 GCA_036556965.1 Vicinamibacteria bacterium | reverse complement strand
GCGCGCGCGCGCGGCCGCATCTCGCGGGCGGCGAAGCGCCGCACCGACTCGACGAGCGTCTTCTGCTCGTCCGAGGGCTCGAAGCCGAGCATCGCGTCCTGGGGCGTGCGCGCCGCGCTAGAAGCTCAGCTTGGCCGCCAGCTGCACCTGGCGCGGCGGCAGCGCCTGCTCGTAGAGGCCGTAGGTCACGCGGCCCTGGGTGTCCGTCTGCGGCTGGTCGGGGAACGCCCCTCGCCCGAAGATGTTGTTGATCTCGCTGAAGTTCGTGCGGTCGAAGAGGTTGAACACCTCCACGATGGCCTCCAGGTTGACGCCCTTCCCGAGCTTGATCGTCTTGCCCAGCCGGGCGTCCACCACGAACTGGCTCTTCATGGTCCCGGAGTTCCGGCCGACGCTGCTGGCGGGGTCCGCCGGGTTGCGGCGGGCCCGGTCCGACGGGAAGGCCCCTCCGTCTCCGTCCCCGTTGAGGTCGGCGCCGGCCAGGATGTTGAACGGGCGTCCGGAGGCGCCGGTGACGATGGCCGAGAACCGCAGGTCCCACGGGAACTGGTAGAGGCCGGAGAGCACGAAGCGGTGCCGCTGGTCGTGGGTCGCCGGGCCCCGCTCCGAGTCGGGGTTGAAGTTCAGGGGCAGCCCCTCCGGGTCGGCGGGGTTCCGTCCCAGTCCGTTGTCCTGGACGATGAAGGCGCTCTGGAAGTCGGTCGAGTTGTCCTCCGCCTCCGACAGCGTGTACGAGAGGAGGAACTGGTAGTTGTGGCTGAAGCGCTTGTTCAGGCTGACGGTGAGCCCCTTGTACCAGGTCTCGCCGAAGGACGTGTACTGGAGGATGGAGGCGGAGGTGCCGGCGCGCCCGCCCACGTCGTTGGGCCGGCGGCCCGTGCCGAGGGCGGGCACCACCGGGTTGTAGTCGATGGTGCCGAGCTGCTCCTTGCCGCGCACGTACACGAAGTTGGCGGAGAGGGCGAAGTCGGTGCCCAGCGCGCGGTCGAAGCCCGCCGCCGCCTGGTGGGAATACGGGGTCTCGATGCCGGGGTCGGGCGAGATGACCAGGCTGGGATAGGGCGTGAGGGGCTCCGCGATGCGGTGGCCCGGGGCCCGCCAGGGGGCGATGCTGGCCGGGAAGCGCAGGACGAGCGTGCGCACGCCGTCCGCCGCCCCGTTGATGCCGGCGCCGATCTGGGGGATGGCGATGATCTGGTTGTCGAAGAAGATCCCGTAGGCCGCGTGCAGCACGGTGCGTCCGTCGCCCCTGGGGTCGAAGGCCAGGGCCACCCGCGGGGCGAAGTTGTTGCTGTCGCTGGGATAGCGGTAGGAGAGCACGCCGCCGTTCAGGTTGGAGACGTTGTACTGGATGTCGTCGTACGGCTCCTGGCGCTGGTAGCGCAGGCCCGCCTTGAGGGTCAGGCGCGGCGTGATCCTCCAGTCGTCCTGCACGAAGAGGGCGATGTCCGAGTCCTTGTAGGAAGCGCCGACCTCGCCGTAGCCCTGCACGTAGGCGGCGGGCAGGCCCAGGGCCACCGCCTCCACGGGGGTCACGGGCGCCGCGCGCGCGGGCAGGCCGACCAGGGGCAGGACGGAGCCGGGAAGGGAGGCGAAGATGTACCGGCCGCCGAAGTGCAGGGGAAGCGCGGTGTCCTTGGTGTCGACGTAGCTGAAGTCCAGCCCCGCCTTCAGCTGGTGGTTGCCGCCGAAGTAGCTGATGGTGTCGGCGACCTGGATGCGCTCGTTCAGCCGCGGCTGGGGCGTGAAGCGCTGGCGGCCCACGCTGGCCACCCCCGTCAGCTCCAGGGTGGGGCCGCCCAGGTCGTTGCTGTCGCAGGGACCTCCGCAGTTCGGGTCCAGGGACTGGATGAGCTGGTCCTGCCGCGCGAACTGGACGCGCGCCTCGTTCACCCAGCGCGCGGAGAGGATGTCGGTCTGGGTGGCGGAGATGGCCCAGTCCTCGCGCAGCTGCACGGCCCCGCGGCTGCGCGCGGTGATGCCGCCGAAGGGCTCGATGTTCTCGTTGGTGATGTCGGCGAAGTTGCCGCGCAGCACGAGGTTGTGGTTGGGGCTCCACTGGTGGTTGACCTTGGCCAGGAACTCGGTGGCCCGGTTGTCGTAGGGCACGTTGCCCAGGTCCACCGGGAAGCCGTTGGCCCGCAGCACGCTCGCCGCGGTGGGGTCGATGTTGACGAAGTTGTTGGCCTCGATGTCCACCTTCTCGAAGGAGAGGAAGAAGAAGGTCCGGTCCTTCACCAGGGGGCCGCCCAGCGTGGCGCCCCACTGGTACTGGCTGAAGGGCGCCTTCTCGCGGTCCACGGGCTGGCCGAAGACGTCCTCCTTCTCGAAGTGGTCCTTGGCGTTGAGGCTCTCGTCGCGGAAGTAGAAGAAGGCGTTCCCGTTGAAGTCGTTGGTCCCGCTCTTGGTGACGATGTTCACGACGCCGCCCGAGGCCTTGCCGAACTCCGCGGAGTACGAGTTGGTGAGGACCTGGAACTCGCGGATGGCCTCCTGGCTGAAGGTCGCGCGCACGGCGCCCACGATGGGATCGTTGTTGTCCAGGCCGTCCACCATGATGTTGTTGGAGCGCGCGCGCTGTCCCCCGAAGGAGAGCCCGGAGGTGGCGGAGGCTCCCTGCTGGGGCGTGCGGTCGTTGGTCACGCCGGGCGTGATCACGGAGAAGCTCAGGAAGTTGCGCAGGTTGATGGGCAGGCTCTCGATCTGGCGCTGGCCCACCACGGTGGCCACCGCGGTCTGGCCGGGGTCCACCATGGCCGCCTCGCCCACTACCGTCACCTCCTCGATGGTCCCCGCCACCTGCAGGTTGAAGTTCAGCTCCAGCTCCTGGCCGAGGACGAGCACGACGCCCTCCCGCACGGCGGGGGCGAAGCGGTCCAGGGTCACGGTGAGCCGGTAGGTGCCCGGGGGCAGGGCGGCCACCACGTAGCGCCCGCGGGCGTCGGTGGTGGCGGAACGGCTGAGGCCCGTCTCCACCGACAGCACGGTGACCGTGGCCGCCGGCAGCACGGCCCCGGAGGCGTCGCGCACCGCGCCCGCGACGAGGGCGCCCGTGGCGAGGGACTGGGCGCGGACGGGACCGGGCCACGCGCACGCCAGGGCCAGGGCCAGCAAGGCAGCGATCTTCTTCATGAGTCGCCTCCGGGCGCCGGTCGGTGCTGCGCGGCGCGGGCCCCGGCTCAGCCCGCTCCGCCGTTCCACGTCCGCCGTCCACCCTCCTCCGGCTACCCGTCCCCCACTCCCACCTCCATGGCGGAGAGGGCGCGCAGCGCGGTGTCCACGTCGTGCGGCCGGCGCGCCTCGTCGAGCACGCCGTAGGCGATGAGCCCCCAGAACGCGTCGGCGATCTCGTCGGGCGTGCGGGGACCGCCGCGCGAGTACCACAGCGCGGCCCCGTTGATGGCGCCGAAGACGAGCAGCCGCAGCAGGCGCAGGTCGATGTCCGGACGCAGCCAGCCCGACCCCGCCGCCTCGTAGAGGAGCCCCTTCCAGAAGGCCTCGTACTGGTCCCGGTACCGGATCATCTCCTCGCGCGCCCGTCCCTTGAGGGAGCGCCAGTCGTAGAGCACGACCTGCGGCGCGTCCCGGGAGAGCAGGAAGCGGAGGCGGGCGCGCAGGGCGAGACGCAGGCGCTCCACGGGCTCGCGCACGCCCGAGATGGCCGCGCGCAGGCAGCCGAGGTCGGCCTCCACCCCGCGCTTCATGAGGGCGAGGAGGAGATCGGCCTTGGTCGGGTAGCGGTAGTGGAGGCTGCCGGGGAGCACCCCCGCGGCGCGCGCGATGTCGCGCACGGTGGTGGCCTCGAAGCCCTTCTGCCGGAAGAGGCGCGCGGCGGCATCGAGAAAGTGGTCGTCGACCGGCCCCGCCTTCTTCGGCGACGCCTTGGCCTTGGTCATGTGCCCAAGAAACTAGCCAAGCCCCCGCAGGCTTGTCAAGCGAGATTTGCGCATCCCAGTGCGGCCCAGCGGTTGCGCAGCGTCGGTTGGCCGGCCGCCCAACCAAATCGGTCGAGCCGGCTCAGGGGAACAGCACCATCCCGCGCCCGCCATCGCCCCCCGCCAGGTCGGCGAAGGCCTGGTTGATCTCGTCCAGCCGGTAGGTGCGCGTCACCAGCTCCTCGAGCTTCAGGCGGCCTTCCTGGTGGAGGGCCAGGAGGCGCGGCAGGTCCCGCCGCACGTCGGCGCTCCCGTACCAGCAGCCGAGCAGCCTCTTGCCCATGACCGGCAAGAGGTAGACGTTGAGCGCCACCGCCTCCTCGCGCGATCCGATTCCGATCACCACGCAGGTGCCGCCGCGGCGCGTGGCGTCGTAGGCGGCCTCGATCGACTCCTTGCGTCCGACGGCCTCGAACGCGTAGTCGGCGCCCCGGCCCTGCGTCAGCTCGCGGACGGCGGCGGCCGGCTCCCGCGCCGAGGCGTCCACGGTATGGGTGGCCCCGAAGGCCTCCGCCAGGGCGAGCTTCCGCGCGCTGACGTCCACGGCCACGATGGTCGCCGCCCCCGCGAGCACGGCGCCCTGCACGACGTTCAGGCCCACCCCGCCCACGCCGAACACGGCCACCCGGCTGCCCGGCTCCACGCGCGCGGTGTTGACCACGGCGCCCACGCCGGTGGTGACGGCGCAGCCCAGCAGCGCCGCCTTCTCGAGGGGAGCGTCCGGCGGCAGGCGCACCACCGAGCGCGCGGGCGCCACCACGCGCTCCGCCATGGCCCCCAGCGCGGAGAAGGCCTGCAGCTCCACCCCGTCCCGGTGCAGGCGCGTGGACCCGTCCGGCATGCGGAAGCGCTGGTTGATGCGCGCGCCCAGCGCGCAGAGGTGCGGCTCGCCGTTCTCGCAGTAGAAGCAGGCGCCGCACTGCGCGACCCAGGACAGGGCCACGCGGTCCCCCGGGGCCACCTCCGCCACGCCCGGACCCACTTCCTCCACCGTGCCCGCGCCCTCGTGGCCCAGCACGCAGGGGAGGCGCGCGGGCATCACCCCCGTCACCACCGAGTAGTCGGAGTGGCAGACCCCCGCGGCGGCGATCCTCACCAGCACCTCCTGGGCCCGCGGCGCCTCGAGGGTGACGTCCTCCACCGCCACCGGACGGCGGGTCTCGTGGCAGACGGCCGCCTTCACGCCGTTTCCCCGCTCCCGCGACGCCTCACCAGGCGCCGAGCGCCTTGCGGATCTGCACGACCTGTCCCACGTGGTAGGCGTTGTGATCGGCCACGAGAAGGGCCTGGCGCAGGTAGGTGCGGCCCTCGCCGTGCGGGATGGCCGCGGTCAGGTCGCGCGCCGGGTCCTCCACCAGGCGGCAGACCTCGTCCAGCTCGGCCCGGAGCCGCGCGAGCGACGCGTCCCAGGCCGCGTCCTCCACCTCCTCCGCCGGCGCGGGCCAGTAGCCTTCCGGCCAGGCCGGTGAGCGCCAGCCGGCGTCGAGCGTGTACCGCAGGATGTCCTCCTGCGCGAGGCGCAGGTGCTCGAGGAGGTCCCACACCGAGTGCGGGGAGCCCGGCGGGCGGCGGGCGCGCAGGCCCGGCGCCAGCCCCGCGAAGGCGCGCACGGTGCCCGCATGGGCATGCTCGTCGCGCAGCAGCTCGACCACCTGCCGCCTCACCACCGCGTCGTCCACGGGCCCTCCTGCGCCGGAGCCCGGCGGCGCGGTCAGGCCGCGCCGCGCGTGCGCTTCTCGGGCGCCGCTCCGTCCGCGGCGGGAGCCGCGGGCACCGCCAACGAGCCCGGCAGGCCGATGATGCCACTCTCCAGCCACTCGTGCCGGCCCTTGAGCACGTCACCCGCCGTGCGGTAGCGCAAGGCGTCGTCGTTGCTCCAGAGCTCGCCGAGCAGGCTCCGCACGCGCCGCCGCGCGATGCGGCAGAAGACGTCGGCCAGGGCGGCGGCCTCTTCCGCCTCGGGCGCGCCCGCCTTGCGCAGGGCCTGCGCGCGGGTGACGGAGGCGGCCATGGCGAACAGCTCGTTGGCCACGTCCACCAGGCGGAAGAGGAAGGCCTGCTTGTTCTGCAGGCGGGCCTGGTAGCGCATCATCCCGTGGAAGCTCTGGCGCGCCAGCTTGCGCGCCTGGCGCTCCACGAAGCGCAGGTGGGGGGCCAGCTTCCCGAACTCGGCGTAGCGCGGCCAGCGCCCCCAGCCCAGCCACCGGGACGGGTACCACCAGGCGTAGAACGCGGCCATCTTCGGGAGGGTGGCGAGCTTGGCCGAGAGCGGCTTCTCGGG
>DATBIO010000194.1:0-2817 GCA_036556965.1 Vicinamibacteria bacterium | reverse complement strand
TGGAAGTGGTGCGCCGCCACCTGCAGGAGCTGCCCGCGGAAGAGAGGGGATGGCTCGCCGGCCTGCGGGATCCCCTCGTGGGCCGCGCGCTGGGCGCCCTGCATCGGCAGCCCGCCTTCGCCTGGACGCTGGAGTCTCTCTCCCGGGAGGTCGGCCTCTCCCGCTCGACCCTGGCCGAGCGCTTCACCCACCTCGTCGGCCAGCCCCCCATGCAGTACCTCACGCGCTGGCGGATGCAGCTCGCGGCGCGCCGCCTGTCCGAAGGCGCGCCCAAGGTGCTGGCGGTGGCGGGCGAGGTCGGTTACGACTCCGAGGCCGCCTTCAGCCGCGCCTTCAAGAAGGCGGTGGGGATGCCGCCCGCGGCGTGGCGGAGGCGCCGGGCCCTGGGCTGACGCCCAGGCGCCAGAGCGACCACGTTCCCGCCCGCGCCAGCAGGGTCGCCACCCGCGGGAGGGCGGGGGGCGGATCCCCGCGGACGACGGCCAGCTCCCAGAGGCGGCCGTGCGTGGCCGGGTCGAAGTCCCGCGGCCGGAAGACGTCCGGGGCGGCGTAGTCGGCGGGCCGGGGATGGTGGAGGGGGAAGGGCGGGCTGGTGGCCAGGCTGCGGGAGGCCACGCCTCCCTTGCGGACCATCGCGTACTGCGCGAAGTGCGCGTAGGGCCAGTGGGTCATCACGCGCCCGTCGGGGTCGCCGATCAGGCCCAGCACGCGCGGCCGCGCGGGCAGGGCGGCGATCACGTCCTCGAAGCCGGCCGCCTCGCGCGCGAAGAGCCTGTGCTGGCGCACCGCGTTGGCGGAGGCGAGGGCGGTGAGCAGGAGGGCGGCGGCCGCCGCCGCCCGGGGCGGGGCGGACGCGGGCACGAGGAGCAGGGCGAAGAGGGCGGCGGGGAGGGCGAAGCGCGGGGCGATGTACCACTGGCCCGTCACGGCGAAGGGCGCGCAGAAGTAGGCGGCGAGGGCCAGCAGCGGGAGGGCGGCGCGCCGCGCCCTCTCCCCGGTGGAGCCGTGGCGCAGGCAGAGCGCCGCCATCAGGCCCGCCCAGGCCGCCAGCAGCACCACGTCGGTCCCGTCGCGGAAGGAGCCGGCCAGGGCGTCGGGCAGGCCGGCCAGGCTCTCCCCCGGCGAGCGGAAGCGGGCCCCCGTCCGTCCCAGCGGACCGAAGTTGTAGCGGCCCGCGGCGGAGGTGCGCGCTCCCACGAACTGCGCCCAGGTCCAGGCCGCCAGCAGGGCGGCGCCGGGAAGGAGGGGGAGGAGCGCGCGCGGCGCGCGTGGCCGCGCGATCAGGACGCCCAGGACGGCGGCGGCCAGGAAGAGCGCGAAGGCCTGCGCGTGCGTGAAGAAGAGCACGACGGCGGTGAGGGAGAGGAGCGCCGCGCGCCCGGCCCGCGGCGCGCGGCGCTCGTCCTCGACCAGGGCCAGGCCCGCGAGGGCGAGGGCGATGCCGGTGACGTAGGCGACGAACCCGAAGTAGAGGCAGGTCCCCAGGAAGAGGGGCGCGGCCAGGAGTCCCGTGCCGGCGCGACCGCCGAAGGCCCGGCAGAAGTGGACGGCGGCGAAGGGGAAGGCGAGCGCGAGCAGGCTGAGGTAGACGCGGGCCGCGGTCTCCACGGGCAGGGCGAGGGAGAGCGCGTCCAGCGCGAGGTAGAGGGCCCAGTAGGGCGTCGGCTCGCTCCACTCCACCACGAAGTGCTCGGCGAAGCCCCACCGCGGGTCGGCGTGATGGCGGAGGACGGAGGCGGCGCCCAGGTGGAGGGGCAGGTCCGTGAGGGGCAGCCAGGGCGAGGTCCAGAAGGGCACGGCCAGGAGGACGCCCTGCAGGGCGGCGGCGGCGGCCAGACGGCGGCTCAGCGGCGCAGTCCGGCCAGGAAGCCGTCGGCCTCGCGCGTGTTGAGGACGTCCTCCTTGCGCAGCCAGCCGCGCCGCGCCTGCCACACGCCGAAGGCGAGGTTCTCGAGCTCGCGCACGGAGTGGCTGTCGGTGGAGACCACGAAGCGCAGGCCCCGGTCCCGCGCCGCGCGCAGGAGGTGCTCGGGCAGGTCCAGGCGGTCCGGCTGGCCGTTCACCTCGATGGCCACGCCCTGCGCGGCGGCCGCGGCCAGCACGGGCTCGAGGTCGATGGCCACGGGCGGGCGCTTGGTGAGGAGGCGCGCCAGGGGGTGGCCCCAGACGTCCAGGTGCGGGTTGGCCAGCGCGCGCACCACGCGCCCCGTCATCTCCTCCGCCTCCATGTTCAGGCGGGAGTGGAGCGAGCCGACCACGACGTCGAGCTGGGCGAGCACCTCGTCCGCCATGTCGAGGCGCCCGTCGGGGAGGATGTCCACCTCGCAGCCGGCGAGGAGGCGGATGTCCGGCACCTTCTCCTGGTAGGCGCGCAGGCGCGCGATGTGCTCCAGGCAGCGCGCCTCGTCCATGCCCGTGCCCCTCTGCGGGGACGGGATGGCGCGGCTGTGCTCGGTGAGGGCGAGGTAGCCCAGGCCGCGCGCGCGCGCCGCCGCCACCATCGCCTCGAGGGTGTCGCGCCCGTCGCTCTCCGTGGTGTGCGCGTGCAGGTCGCCGCGGATGTCGGGCACGTCGACCAGCTCCGGGAGCGTGCCCTCCTCCGCCGCCTCCACCTCGCCGCGCGCCTCCCGCAGCTCGGGGGGGATCCAGGCCAGCCCCAGGGCCGAGTAGACCTCTTCCTCGGTGGCCCCCGCCACCCGGTCGCCCGTCTCCACGCGGAACACGCCGTACTCGTTGAGCTTGAGGCCGCGGCGCACGGCGCGCTCGCGCACGGCGACGTTGTGCGCCTTGGAGCCGGTGAAGTACTGGAGGGCGGCG
>DATBIO010000193.1:0-9613 GCA_036556965.1 Vicinamibacteria bacterium | reverse complement strand
CCGCGACGGCGAGCTGTGGTTCATCACCAAGGCCGGGTCGCCCAAGGCCGGCGAGATCGCGACCAACCAGGTCGTCAACGTGACCTACGCCGACGCGAAGAGCGGCCGCTACGTCGCCCTCTCCGGGGTGGGGCGCCTGCTGCGCGATCCCGAGAAGGTCCTCGAGCTGTGGAACGGGAAGTACAAGGCCTGGTTCCCCCAGGGCAAGAACGACCCCGACCTGGCCATCCTGCAGGTCAGCGTGCGCCGCGCCGAGTACTGGGACAGCGCCACGGGCAAGATGGTGCCGCTGGGCCAGTCCGCACCCGCGGAGCCGGCGGCGGCTCCCGCGGGCGGCGAGTCCACGGGCGCCGGCGCGCAGGGCTGAGCCCGGGCGCCGCGCGCACGCCGGCCGGCGGTCAGTCGGCGCGCAGCACGGGATAGGGGTCCACGGCCGGGCCCGCGCAGGCATCGCGGCCCGCGCCGCGCATGTGGATCGCGAAGTGGAGGTGCGGCGCTCCCCCCGACGCGTTGCCCGTGGTCCCGACGTAGCCCAGCACCTCGCCGCGCGCGACGCGGCGGCCGGGAGACATGCCCTCCGCGTGGCGCGCGAGGTGCGCGTAGTAGAAGCAGCGCTCGCCCTCGTCGTCCACGAGGTGGAGGCTGAGCCCGCCGGCGCCCGTGTGGCCGGCGCGCGCGACCAGGCCGGGCTCGACGGCGCGCACGGGGGTGAGCCGAGGGGCCGGGATGTCGATGCCCCGGTGGCGCCGGCGTGGGCCGCGGGGGGCGCCGAAGGTGCTGCGCAGGCGCTCGGGGTCCAGTCCGGTGATGGGCAGGGCCAGGTCGCGCGCCCAGGCGCCGGACGCGGGGGCCCCGCGGCGGGCGGGGCCCGGGCGCACCAGCGCGACCGTCACGCAGAGCGCGGCGCCACCGAGCCCCACCAGCGCGCCCGTGGTGGCCAGGCCCCGGACCGTCCGCACCTCGACCCCGCGTCCCATCGTCACGAGGGTACCCGACCTCAGGCCCGGTGTGCGGCGTACTCCTCCGGAGTGTTCAGGTTCCGGAACAGCAGCTCCGGATCTCCTTGGGGCAGAAGCTCTTCCCGGCCGAGGCGGCGGACCGACAGCTCGGCCCAGAAGGCCGTCATGCGCCGGTCGCCGCGCTCCAGGCTGCGCCGGACGGGCTCGAGGCAGGTCGCCCGGTAGAGCGCGCAGAGGGGCTGCGGCCCCTCCGCGGTGAGGGGCACCACCACGTCGTCGCCCGCGTGCGCCGCCTCGACGAGTTGGCGCAGGACGGGCACCGTGGCGAAGGGCACGTCCACCCCCAGCAACAGCACGGCCTCTCGCCCGCCCAGCGCGGCGAGCGCGGTGAGCAGCCCGCCCAGCGGGCCCTGGCCCGGGTGGAGGTCGGCCAGCGCGGGTGCCCCGTGGCCCTCGTAGCGCGCCGCGGCCCCGCCGAGGATGACCACCTCGCCCACGGCGTCGCGCAGGCGCGCCACCGCGTGGCCGAGGAGGGTGGAGGCGCCCCAGGGCAGGAGCGCCTTGTCCCGGCCCATGCGGCGGCTGGCGCCGCCGGCCGCCACCGCGCCGAGCGCGCTCAGCCGCGGCGCTTGAACGACCAGGTCACCTCGAAGGCGGCGCAGGGGGCGCCGGAGGAGTCGTGGCCGGTGGCGTGGGCCACGAAGAGCACGGGCTCGCTCGTGGCCGCCGCGCGCAGGATGGCGGCCTGGAGGGCGGGCACCGCGGCGAAGGTGAAGGTGCTCGGGCCCTCGATGCGCTTCGAGAACACGCACTTGATCTCGCGCAGGATGAGGGCCACCGACGCGGGCGCTCCCTCCACCAGCACCATGGCCGGCGCGCCCGTGGACATCTCCGCGGCCATGGCCTGCGCCGCGAAGTAGGTCGAGCCGAACGGGTTCCGCGTGCGCCAGCCGCCGGGCAGGCGCACCGTGCAGCCCTCCTCGTCCAGGCGCAGCACGCGCAGACCGGCCGCCGCGGCCAGGGGCAGCCGGCCCAGGAGGTACATGCGGAACCCCCACGGCTTCACGATGCGGCGGCGGAGGCTCTCCGCGCGCTCGTTGAAGAGCGGGGCGCCCGGCTCGAGGGCGGTGGCCGTCGTCGTCATTTCCCCGCCTCCATGGCGGGCACGGGCGGGGCGTCGCCCGTCTCCGCCTCCTGCGGCACGGGGTCCGGGCGAACGCCGCCCCACCCGTGCTTGAGCTGACCGTAGGTATACACGATGCGCTGGATGGCCGTGATGTTCGAGAGCACGGCGATGACCCACAGCACCGCCGTCATGCGGTTGGTGAGGGCGCCGAAGATGAGGAGGACCAGGCGCTCCGGACGCTCCAGGAAGCCCACCGTGCAGCGCGGGACGAGGCTCTCCGCGCGCGCGCGCGCGTAGGAGGTCATGAAGCTGCCGAAGGCGGCCGCCCACACCAGGATCATCTGCGGCGTCTTGTCCACCCTCGCGTAGAGCACCAGCAGGCCCATGAAGAGGACCATGTCCGAGTACCGGTCCATGGTCGAGTCGAGGTAGGCCCCGAACTTCGTGCCGCGGCCGCGCAGCCGCGCCACGCGGCCGTCGAGCATGTCGAACAGCGATGCCACCAGGGCCACCACCCCTCCCGCCTGCAGCAGCCCCGGCGAGCGGTAGTCCTTGCCCCCGGCCAGGGCGAAGCACGCGCAGGCCACCCCGTTGAGGGCGAGGCCCGTGATGGTGAGCACGTCGGGGCTGAAGCGCGCGCAGAAGCGGACGAGCGCCCCGAAGGGGCGCGCGAAGGCGTCGGCAACGCGGTCCGCGAGCATCATCGGGAAGAGGGGACGGGAAGCCGGACGCGGCAGTCTAGGCCGCGCCTCGCGGCGGCGTCAACGGTGGCGCGGGGATAATGGCGCGGTGGGCCTGAAGGAGAAGCTGGAGGCGCTGCCCGGGCAGCCCGGCGTCTACCTGCTCAAGGACAGGGAAGGGGGCGTCCTCTACGTGGGCAAGGCCCGCGTGCTGCGCGACCGCGTGCGCTCCTACTTCCAGCCCGGGCGCCCGGTGGAGGCCTGGCGCGGCGACCTGCCCCGCCTGGTGGCCGACCTCGACGTGGTGGTCACGGACAGCGAGATGGAGGCCCTCGCCCTCGAGAACAACTTCATCAAGCGGCACCGCCCGCGCTTCAACGTGCTGCTGCGCGACGACAAGAACCACCCCTACCTGAAGCTCACCCTGGCCGAGGACTACCCGCGCCTGCACGTGGTGCGGCGGGTGGCGGAGGACGGCAACGCCTACGGCGGCCCCTACATCCCGGCCAAGCTGGGCCGCCGCACCGCGGCCATGGTGCACCGGCTGTTCGGCGTGCGCTCGTGCAAGGAGACGCTCAACGGGCGGCGCCCGCGGCCCTGCCTGCAGTACCAGATCAAGCGCTGCCTGGCCCCGTGCGTGGAGGAGATCTGCGCCCTCCCGCGCTACCGCGCCTCCTGCGAGCACGCGCGCCTGTTCCTGGAGGGGCGCACGGAAGAGGTGGTGCGCGGGTTGCGCGCGGCCATGGGCGAGGCGGCGGAGGGGGAGCGCTTCGAGGAGGCGGCCACCCTGCGCGACCAGGTGGCGGCCCTGGAGCGCATGGAGGCGCCGCAGAAGATCACCACCACGGACCTGGAGGAGCGCGACGTGTTCGGGGCCCACGTGGAGAACGGCCGCGGCGCCCTCCAGGTCTTCTCCGTGCGCGAGGGGAAGGTGGTGGGGCGCGAGGGGTACCTGCTCGACCGCGTGGCCGAGCCCGAGCGCTTCCTGGCCCAGGCCGTCCAGCAGTACTACGCGGACGGGCGCTACGTGCCGCGGGAGGTGCTGGTGCCCGGCGCCCTCCCCGACCAGGGCCTGCTCCAGGAGTGGCTGTCCCGGCGGCGGGGAACGGGCGTGCGCATCCGCGTGCCCCGCCGCGGGGAGAAGGTCCGCCTGCTCGAGCTGGTGGAGCGCAACGCGCGCCTGGCCCACGACCTGGAGTGGAAGCACCCGCGCACGCAGGCCCAGGAGATCCTGCGCGCCCTGCGCGAGGCCCTCGACCTCGAGCTGGAGCCGCGGCGCATCGAGTGCTTCGACATCTCCAACATCCAGGGGTCGGACGTGGTGGCCTCCCTGGTGGTCTTCGAGGACGGCCTCCCGCGCAAGTCCGACTACCGCAAGTTCAAGGTGCGGGGGATCGGCAAGGAGCCCGACGACTTCGCCGCCATGCGCGAGGTGGTGTGCCGCCGCTACCGCCGGCTGCTCGAGGAAGGCAAGGACCTGCCCGAGCTCGTCCTGGTGGACGGGGGCCGCGGGCAGCTGGGGGCGGCCATGAGCGCGCTCGAGGAGCTGGGCCTGGGCCACCAGCCCGTGGCCAGCCTGGCCAAGAAGGAGGAGCTGATCTTCCTGCCCGGGCGCGAGGAGCCCGTGCGCCTGCCCCATTCCTCGCCCGTGCTCCAGCTCGTGCAGCGCGTGCGCGACGAGGCCCACCGCTTCGCCGTCGGCTTCCACCGCCAGACGCGGTCGCGGCGCACGTTCCACTCCGCCCTCGACGACATCCCGGGGGTGGGGCCGGCGCGCCGGCGCAAGCTCCTCTCGCGCTTCGGGTCGCTGCGCGGCGTGCGCGCGGCCAGCCTGGAGGAGCTGGCGGCGGTGGTGGGCAAGGGCACCGCGGCCCGCGTGCGCGCCGCGCTGGTGGACGAATCGCCCTAGGATCGCGCTCCTCCCGCGCGCGCGAGATGCCGAACGCTAGGGGGTGGTGACCAGCGGCAGCTCCACGAAGCTGGCCTGGCCGGGGGCGTGGTAGACGCGCTGCACGGCGCGGCGGTAGTCCTCCGGCCTGGCCCAGAAGATGCTCGGAACAAAGGTCTGCGGGTTGCGGTCGTAGAGGGGGAACCAGCTCGACTGCACCTGCACCATGATCCGATGGCCGGGCAGGAACACGTGGTTCGCCGTCGGCAGCGCGAAGCGGTAGGCGAGCGGCTCGTCGGGGGCGATGGCCTTCGGCGTCTCGAAGCTCTCGCGGTAGCGGCCGCGGAAGATGTCGCCCGCCACCATGAGCTGGTAGCCGCCCATGGCCCGCTGGCCGGCCACCTCGTCCGGGTAGACGTCGATCAGCTTGACCACCCAGTCGGAGTCGCTGCCGCTGGTGGAGGCCACGAGGTTGGCCACGGGCCGGCCGCTGATCTTGACGGGCGCGGTCAGGACGTCGGAGACGTAGGCGAGCACGTCGGGGCGGCCGGAAGCCTCCCGCTGGTCGTCCACCAGCCACTGCGGCCAGGTGCGCCCGTCGTCGTAGCCCACGGGCTGGATGGGGCGCGCGCGGAAGGGCACGGGCTTGGCGGGGTCGGACACGTACTCGCCGAAGGGCGCGCCGCCCGCGCCGGGCGCGGCGAAGCCCAGCTTCAGCCCGGGGCCGAGGTAGAGCGGGGTGGGCCGCATCGTGCAGCCGCTCGTGCACCCGGCGGGCCAGGCGTTCAGCCTGCGCCAGGTGTTGGTCCCCGTCTCGAAGGCCATCACCGGCGGCACGTCGCCGCGCGGCGCGCCCTCCTTGAGGTGGCGGTCCAGGAACGGGCGGAGGATCTCCTGGCGGAAGGAGCGCGCGGTGTCGCTGTGGAACCGGAGCGCGCCCAGGGTGCTGCCGTCGCCGATCTGCTGGCCGTGGTGCCAGGGGCCCATGACCAGGAAGACGCGGTCGTTGCCCGTGTCCTTGGCCTCCAGCGCCTGGTAGACCGCGATGGCGCCGTAGATGTCCTCCTGGTCCCACAGCCCGTGCACCACCATCACCGGCACGGACAGCGGGCGCGCGGCGAGCACGCGGTCCATGGCCTGGTCGCGCCAGAATGCGTCGTAGGCCGGGTGGGCCAGGATCTTCCGCCAGAAGCCGACCTGCTCCAGGCGGTGGCGGCGTCCCAGCTCGCCCGCCGAGCCCGCGGCCATGAACGCGTCGTAGTCGTCGAAGTGCGTGGTCCACCATTTGGCCTCGTTGTCGCGCGTGGCCTCCTGCTCGAACATGTACGGCATCATCTGCTGGCGGAAGGCGCCGTTGTGGAACCAGTCGTCGCCCATCCAGCCGTCCACCATGGGGTTCATGGGCACCGCCACCTTGAGGGCGGGATGGGGGTCGACCAGGGCCATGAGGGGCAGGAAGCCGTCGTAGGAGATGCCGAGGATGCCCACCCGCCCGTTGCTCTCGGGGACGTTCTTCACCAGCCAGTCGATGGTGTCGTAGGTGTCCGTGGCGTGGTCGACGGGGGTGGGGTTCTGCGGCCCGCGCAACGGCCGGTTCATGACGTAGTCGCCCTCGGACCCGTACTTCCCGCGCACGTCCTGGACCACGCGTATGTAGCCGCCTTCGACGATGACGTCGGTGGCGTTGTCGTAGCCGCTGAGGACCGGCCCCAGGTGCGCGCTCTGGGCGTGGCTGGTGAGGGCGTCCGCGTCGTAGGGCGTGCGCGTCAGGAGGATGGGCGCCCCCGCGGCGCCCCTGGGCACCAGGATGACGGTGTGCAGCTTGACGCCGTCGCGCATCGCGATCCTCACCTCCCGCCGGACGTGGTCGAAGAGGTCGGTGGCGGGCTCGAGGGTGGCCGGCGTCTCGCTGGGCAGCGCGGGATACGTGCCCGGGGGGGCCGCCGTCTGCGCGGCGACCGGTCCGCCGCCCAGCAGGGCGGCCACCAGGAAGCGCGGCACGCGCGTCATCGTCTTGGCGGGACGGGTGGTCATCGGTCTTCCTCCGCTCAGGGACCCGTGGCGGGGTCGCCCTCCCCCACCACGCGGTTGCGCCCGCCCTCCTTGGCCCGGTAGAGGGCCTGGTCCGCGCGCTCGATGAGGGCGTGGCCGGCCTGCTCCGCACCCGGCCAGGCGGTGGCCAGGCCCACGCTGACGGTGACGTGGCCGTAGGAGGAGGCGCGGTGCGCGAAGCCGAGGCCCTCCACCGCCATGCGCATGCGCTCGGCGATGGCCTTGCCGCCGGTGGCGTCCGTGGCCGGCAGCAGCACCACGAACTCCTCGCCGCCGAAGCGCGCCACCACGTCCGCCGGGCGCTGGGCCGTCTTCTGCAGGGCGGCCGCCACCAGGCGCAGGCACTCGTCGCCGGTGGGGTGGCCGTAGGCGTCGTTGAGCTTCTTGAAGTGGTCGATGTCCAGCATGAGGATGGAGATCGCGGACCGCTCGCGGGCCGCCCGCCGCCATTCCTGCTCCAGCGCCCCCTCGAAGTAGCGGCGGTTGAAGGCGCCGGTGAGGGCGTCCTCCGTGGCCAGGAGGGCGAGCTGCTCGTAGGCGTCCTGGAGCTTGCGGTTGGTGTCCACGAGGTCGCGGCGGCCGTCCTCCACCATCGCCTCCAGGCGCCGCTGCCGCCCGTGCAGGTGCGCCACGCGCAGACGGTGCAGGCCGAACACGGCCAGCCCCACCCCGGCGATGCTCAGCGCGTAGAACAGCGGCGTCTGCCGGAAGAGGGGCCGCAGCCGCAGCTCCAGGGCCGCCCCCCGCTCGTTCCACACCCCGTCGTTGTTGGCGGCCTGCACCTGGAAGCGGTAGGTCCCGGGGGGGACGTTGGTGTAGTAGGCGACGCGGCGGCCGGCGGCTTCCACCCACGCGTCGTCGAAGCCCTCGAGCCGGTAGCGGAAGGCGACGCGCGCGGGCTGGAGGAGGCTCAGGGCCGTGTAGTGGAACTCCAGGTCGGTGCGGCCGGGCGGAAGCTCCACCGCGCCCTCCACCGCCACGGGCGCGCCGTTGGCGCGCAGGCTCTCCAGGGTCACGGGCGGTGGCAGCGGGTTCAGGCGCATGCGCTGCGGCTCCACCACCACCAGCCCCTGGATGGTGGGGAAGAGGAGGCGCCCGTCGCGCGTCTTCCAGCCCGCGGGCTGGTAGAAGCCCTGGCACTCGATGTGCCGCATGCCGTCGGAGGCGTCGTAGGCCACGGAGCGGACGGTGGGCCGGCGCCCCGCCGCCGCCTCCAGCAGCTCCTGGCGCGGCACGCTGAACAGCCCGCGGTTGGAGCTCAGCCAGAACCGCCCTTGCCCGTCCTCGAGCACGCGGTACACCACGTCGTCGTGGAGCCCGCGGGCGCGGTCGAGGGCGAAGAAGCGCTCGCCCTGGCGCATCACCAGGCCCCCGCCGTAGGTGCCCAGCCACATCATCCCCTCCGCGTCCTGGTGGATGTCGGTCACGGTGTTGTGGGGGAGGCCGTCGCGGGTGGTGAACACGGTGAGCTTGCTGGCGCGGCCGCGCGCAATGCGCACCAGGCCCTCGTCCGTCCCCACCCAGAGGTCGCCGGAGGGGTCGAGGTGGAGCGCGCGCACGTTCTCGCTGGGCATGCCCTGCCGCACGCCGTAGCGGGTCAACTCGCCGTTGCGCAGCGCGGCCAGCCCCTCCTTCTCGCTGCCCACCCAGGCGGTGCCGTCGCGGTCGAAGAGGAGCGCGGTGACGAAGGCGGGGTCGCGGCGCACGCGGCGGAGGCGCTCGCCGTCCCAGCGGAAGAGCCCGTCGCCCCAGCCCCCCACCCAGAGCGTGCCCTGCGCGTCCTCGGCCATGGCCATGAAGCGGCGGCTGGGCAGCCCCTCCGGCGCGCTCACCTGGCGGAAGACGCCGTTCTCGGCGCGGATGAGCCCGCCGCCCGCGGTGCCCATCCACACCACGCCGCGGCGGTCCTCGTACACCGTCCACAGCAGGTCGTGGGGCAGCCCCTCCGCCGTGGACACCGTGAAGAGCTTGCCGTCGCGGAGCCGGTCCAGCCCGCCCCCGTCGGTGCCGATCCAGACCGCGCCCTCGCGGTCCTCGAGGAGGGTCAGCACCACGTCGAAGGAGAGGCCGTCCCGGCGGGCCAGCGCCCGCCAAACGCCGTCCCTCCACCGCAGCACGCCGTGGCTGGCCGTGCCGAACCAGTGGTTGCCGTCGCGGTCCTCCAGCACCGACAGGATGCGCTCGTCGGGCGGCCCCGCCTGCCGCGCGGCGGCGGCCACGTCGCCCCGCGGCGCGCGGTAGACGCCGCCCGCCGCCGCTCCCACCCAGAGCGTGCCCTGGTGGTCCTCGTACAGCGAGACCACCGGCGTCCGGCCGAGGACGCCGGCGGCGGGCTCCAGGCGGTCGCCGGCGAGGCGGACGAGGCCGGCGGAGGTCCCCACCCACAGGGTGCCCGCGCCGTCGCGCAGCAGCGCCACCGCGTCCTCGGTGGGAAGGCCCTCCGCCAGGCCGAAGGCGCGCTGCTCCCCGCCGGCCGCGAGGCGTATCAGCCCGCGCGTGGTGGCGATCCACAGCTCGCCCGACCGGCCCGCGGCCAGCGCGTTCACGGGGACCCCCGCCGCGCTCCCGGCCAGGGCCACCGTGCGGAAGCGGCCGGCCTCCCGCACGGCCAGGCCGCCCCAGGTGCCGATCCACAGCCGCCCCGAATCGTCCTCGCACAGGGCCTGCACGTCGTTGTGGGGCAGCTCGCGCGTGGTGCCGCGGTCGAAGACCCTGAAGCGCACGCCGTCGAAGCGCGCCAGGCCCTCCAGCGTGCCCAGCCAGAGGTAGCCGTCGCGCGCCTGCACCATGGCCTGGATGGATCCCTGGGGAAGGCCGTCGGCCACGCGCCAGTGCTCGTGGACGTACTGGGTGAGGCGCCGCCCGGGATCGAGAGCGTGGGCGGGGGCGGCGGGGGCGAGGGCGGCGG
>DATBIO010000192.1:0-32232 GCA_036556965.1 Vicinamibacteria bacterium | reverse complement strand
GAGGCCCTCCCTGGGCCCCCGCGTCAACGTGTCGGCCCTGGCCGTTTCGCCCGCCGACCTGGCGCGGGTGGTGGCGGCCACCCCCCTGGGCTTCTTCCGCAGCGAGGACCAGGGCGACCGCTGGATGCTCGTGTCGCGCGGCCTGGGGGACGGCCAGGCCCACGCCCTGCGCTTCCTGCCCACCGACCCCGCCGTCGTGTTCGCCACCACCTCGCGCGGGCTCTGGCGCTCCCCCGACCTCGGCGAGAGCTGGCGCCAGGTGGCGGGGGGAGTGCCCTTCACCGACATCACCGGCCTCGCCATCCACCCGGACGGGCGCACGCTCTTCGCCAGCGACTTCACCTGGGGCGGCATCTTCCGCAGCCACGACGCCGGGCAGAGCTGGCAGCGCCTCCCCGCCAACGGGCTGGTCACGGACCGCGTCTGGACCATGGCCCTCGATCCCGCCGCCCCGGAGCGCCTGCTGGCGGCGACGCCCAGCGGCGGCCTGCACCTGCTCGAGCTCCCGGTGAGAGACCCGTCCTCGGCCGAGGTCGCCGGGTCGCAGCCCGAGTAGTGCGCCCGCTCACGCCGACGGGCGCGCGGTGCCCCTACACTTCCGCCAAAGGAGGACCCCCGTGATCCTGCCCGCGATTCTCCTCGTCACCGCGCTGGGCGCTTCCGCCCAGGAGCCGGTTCCCAGCCCCGCGCCGGAGGAAGAGGCGGCGACCCCCGCCGACGCCCCCGCGGCGGCTCCCCCCGCGGTCTCTTCGGGATCCGCGGCCGAGCACGTGGACGCCGGCCTGGCCGCCTTCCGCCGGCGCCGCTTCGCCGCCGCGCGCGACCACTTCCAGCAGGCGGTGGCCGCCGACCCCAACAGCGCGGCCGCCCACTTCTACCTCGGCTACAGCATCTACAAGATCGCGGAGCCGAAGCGGCCGTTCCACCCGCAGAAGCAGGAAGCGGCCGAGCACTTCGCGCAGGCCTACAACCTCGATCCCACCTTCAAGCCGGTCTGGCACCGCTGACGGCCGGCGGCGGCCGGGGTGCGCGCGCACCCCGGGCGCCGTCGCCGCTTCCCCCTACTCCGTGCGCAGCGAGGCGGCCACCGGCTCCAGCGTGGGGGGCCGGCTCCAGTCCACCGGTCCCCCCTTGAACCGGTGCACGAGGCGGGGCAGCACCACCGCTCTCCACGCGCGGTCGAAGTACGCGTAGGCGCGGTCCCAGTCGCCGCCCTCACCCCAGCCGATGTGCGCGAAGCGCAGCCGCGTGTGGCCGTCCTCCTGCGGCTCCAGCGTGACCACCACCATCGTCCGCTGCGCGCGCACGTCCGGCAGGTCCGGCGGCGCGTTCCAGGTGAAGGCCAGCCGCCGCGGCGGCTCGAAGGCCAGGATGCGCATGCCCTCCGCCCCGCGCCGGCCCGCCTCGCCCTCCGGGTTGAAGAGGATCTCGTAGAGACCGTCCACCCGGGGCTCGATGCGGGCGCCCGGGGCGAAGAAGGTCTTCACGCCGGCCTCCGTGGTCCAGGCGCGCCAGACGTCCTCCAGCGGGGCCGGCACCGTCACTTCCGCCCGCAGGGCGCGGTCGCCGGCCCGGGCGGGCGCGGCGGCGCCGACCAGGAGCGCCATCACCGTCATCGTCTTCCTCATGGCAACGCCTCCACGTAGTGCTTTCCGAGCACCGTCTGCCAGCCCCCCTGGTAGCCCTCGCGCACGCCCGCCGCCTCCACGCCCAGCCGCTCCCAGCCCCGGTGCTCGAGGGACACGCGCGTGCCCTCCCCCTCCTCGTGGAAGCGGACCTCCACCTCCTGGGCCTGCTCCGGGGGACGTCCCGGATGCCAGCTCAGGAGGAGCCGGCGTGGCCGCTCGAAGGCCAGGACCTGCCCCCAGGCGAAGCGCGCGCCGTCGTCGCGCACCTCGTACACCGCGCCCCCCGCGAAACACTCGAGGACGCAGCGCGCCGTGCGCGCCTCGCTGATGGAGTAGGCGGAGCGCGGCCACCAGCGGTCGATGCCCGCGGTGAAGAGGTCGAAGGCTTCGGCCGCCGGGCGTGCGACGGTGACGGAGACCGCCACCGGGGGGAGGACGTGCTCCGTGCTCACCGCTTCTTCCCCGTGCCTTCGGCCTCGGCCTTGAAGGCCAGCAGCGCCTCGTTCCAGAAGCCCTCGACGTAGCGGCGCAGGGCGCGCAGGCCCTCGAGGTCCACGCTGTAGAGCCGTCGCACGCCGTCCCTCCTCTCCCGCACCAGGCCGGCTTCCCTCAGCACGCGGAGGTGCTGGGACACGGCCGGCCGGCTCACGGGCAGCTCCTCGGCGATGCGGCCCACGGCGACGGCGCCCCCGCGCAGGCGCTCGAACACGGCGCGGCGCGTGGGATCGGCCAGGGCGTGGAGAGCAGATTCGTAAGTCATACCTTACGGTAAGGTAGTACTTACCATAGGCCGTGTCAAGGGCCCTCTGGCGGGCCGGAGGACGGGGGCCTGGCCTAGGGCAGGTAGCGCCCGAGGAGGCTCGTCTTGCTCAGGTCGGAGTAGAGGACGAGGCCGATCAGCAGGAACAGCACCATCGCCCCCGCGTTCATGATCCAGGTCTTGGCGTTCAGGCTCAGGTCGCGGCGGCGCACGCTCTCCGCGGCAAGGATGGCGAGGTGTCCGCCGTCCAGCGGGGGAAGGGGGAACAGGTTCATGATCCCGATCTGCAGGCTGATGACGGCCACCAGGTAGAACAGCGGCCCCACGCCTCCGCGGGCGGCGTCGCCCGAGGCCTTGGCGATGCCCAGGGGGCCCATCATCGTCTTGGGCGAGAGCTGGGCCGTCAGCAGGCGCCCGAGCACGTCGAAGGTCTGGCGGGTCATGCTCCACGACCAGCGCACGGCCTCCGCCAGGGCGCTCAGGAAGCCGAACTTCTTGACCACCATCTTGGGCCCGATGCCGATGCGCGGGCCGCTGCCGTCGTCGCGCGGGGTCACGCTCAGGTCCTGGACGGAGCCCGCGCGCCAGACCCGCAGCGCCATCGGCCGGCCGGCGGCCCTGGCCACCAGGGGCGGGATCTCCTCGAACGACCTCACGGGCGTGCCGTCGATGGCCAGCAGGGCGTCGTCCGTGCGCAGGCCCGCGGCCTCGGCGGGGGCGCCGGGCGCCACCTGGCCCACGCGCACCAGGGGGGAGACGCCGATGGTGCCGACGGGGCCGGTCTGCTTGTCGTGCTCGGTGGCGGAGCGGACCAGCACCTCGCGCTCCTCCGCCCCGCGCCGCACGCGCAGCCGCAGCGCGCTGTCCGGACGGACGAGCACCGCGTACTGCGCCTGCTCCCAGCTCGCCGTCTCCTGGCCGTCCACGGCCAGGATCTCGTCGCCGGACAGGAGGCCGGCCGCGGCCGCGGGGGAGCCCTCCGCCACCACGCCCACGATGGGCCGGTCGTAGAGGCTGCCCTCCACCTGGAAGCCGATCATGTAGAGGGCGGTGAGCACTCCCACGGTCAGCACGCCGTTCATGAAGGGGCCGGCCAGGTAGACGATGAAGCGCTGCCACCGAGGGCGGGCGGTGAAGTCCCGCTCGTCGCCCACCGCGGCCACGTCCTCGCTGAGCCGGTCGTCCGGCTCGCCCTCGAGCTTCACGTAGCCGCCCAGGGGGACCAGGGACACCCGGCAGTCGGTGTCACCCCACTTGAAGCCGGCCAGGCGCGGGCCGAACCCGAAGGAGAAGATGAAGACCCGCATGCGGAAGAGCTTCGCGGTGATGAAGTGCCCGAACTCGTGGAAGAAGATCATGAGGCCGAGCACGGCGATGAAGGCGGCGGCGTTGGTGAGGATGTTCATGCTCCGTTCGATCTTACAGGCTGCGCGCGGCCCGCGGCGCGTGCCGTGAGAGGGCGGCTTCCGCGGCGGCGCGCGCCCAGCCGTCGGCCTCGAACACGTCCTCGAGGGTGGTGACCTCGCTCCGCGGATGGGCGGCCAGGACCTCGTCCACGCACTCGTGGATGGCGGTGAAGGGCACCCGCCCCCCCAGGAAGGCGGCCACTGCCTCCTCGTTGGCGGCGTTGAGCACCGCGGGCTGCGAGCCACCCTCCGCCAGGGCGCGGTAGGCCAGGCCCAGGCACGGGAAGCGCTCGTGGTCCGGCGCCTCGAAATCGAGGCGCAGGCCCTTCGCGAAGTCCACCCCGGGCAGGGGGGAGACCCAGCGCTCGGGGTAGGAGAGCGCGTACTGGATGGGCAGGCGCATGTCCGTCACGGCGAGCTGGGCCAGCACGGTGCCGTCCACGAACTCCACCATGGAGTGGACGATGGACTGGGGATGGACGAGCACGGCCACGCGCTCGGCGGGCACGCCGAAGAGCCAGCGCGCCTCGATGACCTCCAGCCCCTTGTTCATGAGGGTGGCGGAGTCGATGGTGATCTTCCGCCCCATGTTCCAGGTCGGGTGGTTCAGTGCCTCCTGGGGGGTGATGCCGGCGAAGGTGCCGCGCTCGCGCGTGCGGAAGGGGCCGCCGGAGGCGGTGAGCATCAGCCGGCGCACCTCCTCCGGCCGGCGGCCGTCCAGGCACTGGTGCAGGGCGCAGTGCTCGCTGTCGATGGGGAGCAGGCGGGCCCCGCGCGCCCGCGCCTCCGCCACCATCAGCTCCCCCGCCATGACCAGCGTCTCCTTGTTGGCGAGGGCCACGTCCTTGCCCGCCTGCAGGGCGCGATAGGTGGGAAGGAGGCCCACCGCCCCCACGGCGGAGGCGACCACGATGTCCGCGGCCTCGTGGGTGGCCACGGCCACGGCGCCCTCCGCCCCCGTCCCCACCGCGAGGCCCGCGAGGTCGAGGCGGCGGCCCAGGGCGGCCGCCGCCTCCGCGCTGGCCACGGAGACCACGCGCGGCCGGTAACGGGCGACCTGCTCCGCCAGCTTGTCCACGTTTGCGCCCGCGGCGAGGCCCACCACCGTGAACCGCTCGGGAAAGGCGTCCACCACGGCCAGCACGTTGCTGCCGACCGAGCCGGTGCTGCCGAGGATGGAGAGCCCTTTGCGGGCGGTGCCGCTCACTTCTGCCCAAACCAAAACGGCCCCCGGTGGGGGCCGTGAGATGCCGTCAGCGCACGAACGTGAAGTAATAGTACAGGACGGGCGCGCCGAACAGCAAGCTGTCCAGCCGGTCCAGCATCCCCCCGTGCCCGGGGAAGAGCCGGCCCGAGTCCTTCACCCCCGCCCATCTCTTGAGCAGGCTCTCCAGCAGGTCGCCGAGCACGCCGAGGGCGGACACGAGGAGGCCGATGACCAGGGCGTGCCACAGCCGCATCTCGGGCAGCATGGCCGCGCGCACGGCCAGGGCGCCGGCGGCTCCGCCCAGGAAGCCGCCCAGGACGCCCTCCACCGTCTTGCCGGGGGAGATGGCCGGGGCCAGCTTGCGGCGGCCCAGCGCGGTGCCGGTGAAGTAGGCGGCGGTGTCCGACCCCATGACCACGGCCAGGAGCAGGAGAAGTCGCGCGGGGGCGTCCTCCTGGGGCGCGAGCACGCGCAGCCCGGCGATGGTCCCGCCCAGGGCGCCCAGGTAGACGGCGCCCAGGAGGCTGGTGGCGGCGGCGGGCACGCTCCGCGCGAAGTCCTCGCCGCGCAGGACCAGGGCGGTGAGGGCGACCAGGGCGGCCATCGGCCACAAGGTCGGCGCGTTCCACTCGGGCCGGCTCGCGACCTGGATGAAGATCCCCGCCGTCACCAGGTACCCCGTGGCGCGAAAGGGCGAGAGCTGCCGGCGCTCGACCAGGGCGTAGAACTCGCGCAGGCCCACCAGCACCGCGGCCGCCACGATGGCCACCCCCACGATGGGCGGAGCGAGGAGGAGGCCGGCGAGGAGGAGGGGAAGGGCGACGAGGGCGGTGAGGACGCGGGGGAGGAGGTCGCCGGCCGCGCGCGGCGGCGACGCCTCAGGCGGGAACGATGCCGCCGTAACGGCGCTCCCGCTTCTGGTAGTCCACCACCGCCTGCAGGAGGTGGCGCCGCCGGAAGTCCGGCCAGAGGACCTCGGTCACCCAGATCTCGGCGTAGGCGATCTGCCAGAGCAGGAAGTTGCTGATGCGCAGCTCGCCGCTGGTGCGGATGAGGAGGTCGGGGTCGGGCTGGCCCGCCGTATACAGCCTCTGGGAGATCGAGGCCTCGTCGATGCCGCGGGGGTCGAAGCCGTTGCTCCTCGCCTCCGCCACCAGCTGGCGCACGGCGTCCGTGATCTCCGCGCGGCCGCTGTAGTTGAGGGCGATGTTGAAGAGGAGGCCCGTGCAATGGCGCGTCCGCTCCTCGCCCCGGGCCAGCTCCTTCTGCACGTCGCCGGGCAGGGCGTCGGGCCGGCCGATGACCTGGAAGCGGATGTTGTTGCCGAGCAGGGTCTCGAGCTCCTTGCGCAGGTACCGCTTGAGGAGGGCCATGAGCGTGGCCACCTCGGTGCGCGGCCGCTTCCAGTTCTCCACCGAGAACGCGTACAGGGTGAGCACCTCCAGCCCCAGGCGGGCGGAGGTCTCCACCACGTCCCGCACCGAGGCGATGCCGGCGCGGTGCCCCTCGACTCGCCGCTTGTGGCGGAGCTTCGCCCAGCGGCCGTTGCCGTCCATGATGATGGCCACGTGGCGGGGCAGGCGGTGGAAGTCGATGGCGCGGAGGAGGGCGCGCTCCTCGGAGTCTGCAGGGACGACGGCGAGAAGATCCTGCAGCGACATGGCGGAAACCGCTATGTTATCCGTGCCGTCCCGCTCGCGTCCACGCCGTACTCCACGCGCACGAGGGTGAGGCCGCAGGCCTCCACGGGGGCGGGCCACCCGCGCCGGTCGCCCGCGGCCAGCGCGCGCCGCAGGTCCTCCACGCTCCGCGCCCCGCGCCCCGCCTCCACCAGCCCCCCCACCATGCTGCGGACCATCTTGCGCAGGAAGCCGTCCGCTTCCACCAGGTAGACGAGGGTCGGGCCCGCTCCCGGCGCGGGCGGCGGGAGGAAGGCCGCCTCCGAGCGGGTCACCGTGCGCACGGTGGTCCGGGCCGAGCTCCCCGCCGAGCGCAGGGAGGCGAAGTCCTGCCGCCCGAGGAAGAGCGCGGCCGCCGCCCGTGTGGCCGCCTCCTCGAGCGACCACGGCACGTGGCCGGCAGCACGGCGGCGCGTGGGCAGCCGCACCCGGCCCGTGTCGAGCTCGTAGCGGTAGAGCTTGGAGCGCGCGTCGCGGCGGGGGTGGAAGGCGCGGTCCACCGCCGCCGCCTCCAGGGCGCGCACGTCGTCGGGCAGGAGCGCGTTGAGGGCGCCGAGGAGGGCGCCGGGGGCGAGCTCGCGCTCGAGGGCGAAGGCCGCCACCTGCCCCTGGGCATGGGCGCCCGCGTCCGTGCGCGAGGCCGCCGTCACCGCCACCGGCACGGAGGACAGGCGCGCCAGCGCGGCCTCCACCGTGCCCTGCACCGTGCGCGCCCCGCGGTCCCCGGCCTGGCGCTGCCAGCCGGCGAAGCCGGTGCCGTCGTAGGCGAGGGTGACGCGGTAGTGCGGCACGCTTCTCAGCGCGAGCCGGGCTTGACCGCGGGGGAGCCTCCCGCGCAGAGCGGGCACGCCTCCGGCGCATACGCGGGAGCCTCGACCCGCAGCAGGCTGCGGTACGGAACGCCGAGATCGGGGCCCCCCGCCGGGCTGCGGTCGATGAGGCTGCCCGCGGCCAGCGCCCGCGCCCCGTGCCCGCGCACCGCCTCGATCACCTCGCGCGTCGAGCCGCCGGTGGTGATCACGTCCTCCACCACCACCACGGGCTCCAGCGGCCCCAGCTCGAAGCCGCGGCGCAGGGTCATGATCCCGTCCTGTCGCTCCGTGAACAGGCCGCGGCAGCCCAGCGCCCGCGCCACCTCGTGCGCCACGAGCACGCCCCCCAGCGCCGGCGCCACCACCGCGCGCGGGGCCTCGGGAAGGAGCGGCCGGAGGGCCTCGGCCAGGAGCGCGCCCAGCCGCGTGGCCAGCACGGGGTCCATCAGCACGCGCGCGCACTGGACGTAGCGCGGGGAGTGCAGGCCCGAGGTGAGACGGTAGTGGCCTTCCAGGACGGCGCCGCGCTCCCGGAAGAGGCGGGCGAGCTCCGTGGACACGGCGGGAATCTAACAGAAGGCGGCCATCCGTATACTTGCCCCGTGGTCCCCCTCTCCGCGGTCATCATCACCCTCAACGAGGAGAAGAACCTCCCCGATGCGCTGGAGAGCGTGCGCTTCTGTGACGAGGTGGTGGTGGTGGACGCCGGCTCCACCGACGCCACCCGCGCCCTGGCGGAGGGCGCCGGCGCGCGGGTGGTGACGAGCGCTCCCTGGCCCGGGTTCGTGGCCCAACGCAACCGGGCCGTGGACGAGGCGCGGCACGACTGGGTCCTGGCCGTGGACGCCGACGAGCGGGTCACGCCCGCGCTGCGCGACGCCATCCTGGCCGAGCGCGCGCGGGGGTTCGGCCGCGCGGGCTACCGCGTCCGCCGCCTCGCCCGCTACCTGGACCGCTGGATCCGCGGCACCGACTGGTACCCCGACCCGCAGCTGCGGCTCTTCGACCGCCGGCTCGGCCGCTGGGAGGGCTCGCTGGTGCACGAGAGCGTCAAGGTCCGCGGCCCGGTGGGGACGCTGGAGGCCGACCTCACGCACTTCCCCTACGACGACATCGCCGACCACATGCGCACCATCGACGCCTACACCACGCTCTGGGCCCGGCAGGCGGCGGCCGACGGCCAGCGGGCGCGCACCCTGACCCCCCTGATGGCCTGCGCCTGGGCCTTCTTCCGCAACTACGTGGTGCGCCGGGGGTTCATCCTCGGGGAGGCGGGCCTCACGGTGTCCGTCCTGAACTCGTACTACACCTACGCCAAGCTGGCGAAGCTGCAGGAGATCGCGCGCGGGGGGGAGGCCGCGGAGGCGCTCGCGCGCGCGCGGCCGGACGCTCCCCCCGCCGCATGAAGATCGCCCAGGTCGACTCCGCGCGGGGATGGCGCGGGGGCCAGAACCAGGTACGCCTGACCGCCGCCGGCCTGACCGCCCTGGGCCACGAGGTGATGCTGGCCTGCGCGGCGGGGGGGGTGCTGGAGTCGCGCGCGCGCGACCTTGGCCTGGCCGTGGCGCCCTTGCGCTTCGCGGGTGACCTCTCCCCCCTCGCCGTGGCGGGCCTGGCCCGGCTCTTCCGAAGCTGGGGCCCGGACGTGGTCCACGCCCATGATCCCCACGCGGTCAGCGCCGCGCTGCTCGCCGCGCGCTGGAGCGGACGTCCTCCGGTGGTGGCCAGCCGGCGGGTGGACTTCCGCGTGCGCGGCCGCCTTTCCCGGTGGAAGTACGGCGCCTGCGCGCGCGTGGTGGCGGCGAGCGGCGCCATCGCCCGGGTGCTGGAGGCGGACGGCGTCGGGGCCGCGCACCTGCGCGTGGTGCACGAGGGCGTGCCCGACCGTCCGCCGGTGCCGGGCGGCGCGGAGGCGCTGCGCGCCCTGGGCGTCCCCGCGGGCGCGCCCGTGGTCGGCAACGTGGCCGCCCTCGTGGATCACAAGGACCACGCGACCCTGGTGGCCGCGGCCGCCCTCGTCCTGCGCGAGATGCCCCACGCCCGCTTCGTGATCGTGGGCGACGGCGAGCGCCGCCGGGCGGTGGAGAGGGACATCGCCGCGCACGGCCTGCACGGCCGCGTGCTCCTGGCCGGCTTCCGCCGCGACCTCGACGCGCTGATCCCCGCCTTCGACGTGTTCTGCCTCAGCTCGCGGCAGGAAGGGCTGGGGACCTCGGTCCTCGACGCCATGGCCTTCGCGCGGCCGGTGGTGGCCACCACCGCGGGGGGCATCCCCGAGGCGGTCGAGGACGGCGTCACCGGACGGCTGGTGGCGCCCGGGGACGCGGGCGGCCTGGCCCTCGCCCTCCGCGAGCTCCTCTCCCGTCCGGAGGAGCGGCGACGCCTCGGAGAGGGCGGGCGCCGGGCCTTCTGCGAGCGCTTCACCGCCCAGCGCATGGTGGAGAGGACGCTGGACGTCTACCGGGAGCTGGCGTGAGGGCCCTGGCCATCCTCAACCCGCGGGCGGGGGTGGCCGCGCGCCGTGCCCGGCAGGCCCTGGAGGCGGCGCGGCCGGCCTGGCCCGGCCTCGAGGTCCGCGTCACCACGGGCCCGGGCGACACGCGCGCATGGTCGGCGGAGGCGGCGGCGGCGGGGCTCGACACGGTGCTGGCGGTGGGCGGCGACGGCACGGCCAACGAGGCGGCCTGGGGACTCCTCGGCTCCGAGACCGCGCTGGGGCTGGTGCCGGTGGGCTCGGGCAACGGGCTGGCGCGCACGCTGCGCATCCCCCTGCGCCCGGGGCGCGCGCTGGCCGCCCTCGCCGACGCCGTGTCACGCCGCATGGACGTCGGCCTGTTGAACGACCGCCCCTTCCTGAACGTGGCCGGGGCGGGCCTCGACGCGGCGGTCGGCGCCGACTTCCACCATCACGGCCGGGCAGGGGGCCGCCGCGGCGTCCTCACCTACGTGCGCCTGACCCTGCGCCGCGTGCGCTCCTACGAGCCGGGCACCTTCTCCGTGCGCGCGGACGGCGAGCGCTTCGACGGGCGCGCCCTGCTCGTGTGCTTCGTGAACGGGCGGCAGTACGGCGGGGCGGCGGTGATCGCCCCCGGCGCCCGGCTGGACGACGGGCTGATGGACGTGGTGGTCTTCGAGGCCGTGCCCTTCCGCGAGATCCTGGCCAACGCGCCGCGGCTGTTCCTGGGCGGGCTCGAGCGCTTCCGCGCGTACCGGCGGTTCCCGGCGCGGGAGGCCGAGGTGGTCTCCCCCTCGGCCGTGCCCGTCCACCGTGACGGCGAGCCCGAGCCGCCCGTGGAGCGCCTGAGCGTGCGGCTGGCCCCGCGCGCGCTGCGCATCCTGGTGCCGCGCGCCACCGCCGACGATCCCGCCGGCCCCTTCGCCTAGACGGCGGCTTCGGCGGCGGCGAGCAGGTCCGCGATCTCGGCCCGCGCGGCCGGGGGCGCGGGCAGCAGCGGCGCGCGCACGGAGCCGCCGCGGAATCCGGCCAGGTCCATGGCCAGCTTGAGCCCGGCCACGCCGTAGGTCGTGGTCACGGCCACGGCCAGCGGACCCAGCGCGGCCTGGATGCGTCGCGCCCGGGAGTGGTCGCCCTCCGTGAAGGCGCTGAACAGCGCCGCCGCCACCCTCGGCGCGCAGCAGGCCACGGCGAGCACGCCGGCGGAGGCGCCCACGCAGAGCGCGGGATAGAAGACGGGGCCGGAGCCGCAGGCCACCGCGAACGACGGTGGCGCCTTCGCGGTCACGCGGGCCAGGGCGGCCACGTCGCCGCTGGAGTCCTTCATCCCCGCGATGCGCGGGTGGGCGGCCAGGGCCAGGGCCACCGCGGGGGGGACGGGCAGGCCGGTGAAGGCGGGCACCGAGTAGAGGAGCACGGGCACGGGAGCGGCGTCGGCCACCGTCTCGTAGTGCCGGCGCAGGGCGTCCGCCGCCATCTGGCCGCGGTAGTAGAACGGGTTCAGCACGAGGACGGCGTCGGCGCCGGCCTCGGCCGCCCGCCGCGTGAAGGCGACGGTGGCCCGCGTGGACTCGAGCCCGGTGCCGGCCAGGAGGAGGCGCCGCCCGGCGCCCCGCCGCGCCGCGCGGACGAGGGCCAGCTTCTCGTCCTCCTCGAGGTACGGCGTCTCCCCGTTCGACCCGAGCACGAGGTAGCCGCCGAGGTCGTGGCCGGCGTAGGCCTCGAGGTTCGCCTCGAACGACCGGAGATCGACGGCGCCGTCCGCCAGGAACGGCGTCACCATCGGGGGCAGCGCGCCGCGGAGCAACGGGACTCCGCCGGCTACGCCGCGGGCGTCTTCTTGGCCAGGGCCCCCGCCACCCTCTCCAGCAGCTTCACGTCGCTGGGCGTGAACGCGTCGCGGAACTCGCTCCAGACCTCGACCATGGCCCACAGCCCGGCGTCCGTGCGGATGGGCGCCACGGCCACGCTGCCCCGGGTGAGCCCCACGCCGTTCCAGGCCGCCTGCCCCGTCAGGTCCGCCACCACGGTGGCGTTATGGGCGTGGGCGGCGTCGGCGAGCGGCCCTCCGCCCTGCGCGCCCACGCGCTCCGGCCCCTCCGGCCGGTCGAGCGACGTGTGGGTGGCCAGGTCCTCGCCGTCGGCCACGTAGATGGTCACCGCGGTGTACCGCGCGAAGCGCCGCTTCAGGTGCTCGGCGGCCTGGCGCAGCGCGTCCTCGAAGGACGGCGCCTTCTTGATCAGCTCCTCGACCTCGCCCACCGCCTGCTCGCGCCGCTGCGCCGCCTTGCGCGCCAGGTCCCTCTTCCAGGGCTTGTCGTCCTCAGCCATGGCCATGATCACCTCGTGCCGCTCCTTTCTCTCTCTTCTCTCTCGTGCATGGTTGCCTCGCTCCTTGTCTTCACGCCAGATGACGTCCGCCGTCCACCGCCACCACCTGCCCCGTCGTGTACCCGGCGGCGGCGGCCAGGAACACGACCCATTCCGCGGCCTCCTCGTGGGCGCCGAAGCGTCCCTGCGGGATCCTCTTGCGCAGGGCGGGCTCCGCCCCCGGCGGATCCAGGATCCCCGGGGCCACGGCGTTCACGCGTATCTCGGGGGCCAGCGCCAGGGCCAGGCAGCGGGTGGCCATCACCAGCGCCGCCTTGCTCGCACAGTAGCCCAGGTGCGCACGCCACGGGCGCAGTCCGCCCAGGCTGGCCACGTTCACGATGGCGCCGCCGCCCCGGCGGCGCAAGTGCGGCGCCGCGGCCTGGGCCGCCATCACCGCGGCCTTCACGTTCACGTCGAACGCCTCCTCGAGCTGCTCCTCCGTGATCTCGCCCACGGGCACCCGCCGGAAGACGCCCACGTTGTTCACCAGGACGTCCAGTCCCCCCAGGGCGCCCGCGGCCGCGTCCACGAACCCCGCCATCTCCCCCCGCTTGCGCGCGTCGGCGCGGCCCACGTACACCGGCCGGCCCGCCGCGCGCAGCGCCGCCGCCTCCTCCTCCGCCCCCTCCCGGCTGTCCCGGAAGGAGAAGGCCACCGCCGCCCCCTGCGCGGAGAGGGCACGGACGATGGCCCGGCCGAGGCCCCGCCCGCCACCTGTCACGGCCGCGACCTTGCCTTGCAACGAGAGTCCAACCACGGGCGGGAACGACAAAACCTGCCGATTATAGCCGACCCTACTGGCGGGTGCGCGTGGCCCGCTCCCGCATGAGGTCGGCGAAGCGCATGTCGTCGGGGGCGAGCAGGGCCAGCTCGAGCAGCGCGCTGCGGGCCTGGTCCTCGGTGGTCCCGGGGGCGGCCTTGGCCAGGAGGGCCAGCACGCGCCTCTCGTCGGGGGGCTCGCGCACCGGGCTGTCCTTGGCCGGCTTCATCTTGCGCACGACCTGCCAGAGCATGTCGGCGGCCTCGTCGTTGGCGGGGTCCAGCACGAGGGCCTCGTTCAGCTCGCTGACCGCCGGGCCCAGGCGGTCGCCCTCCAGGTGGGCCCGGCCCTTGGCCAGGTGCTCGCGCAGGCGGCCGCGCAGCTCCTCGGGAGGGGGCCCGACGGCCCCCGGCAGGGCGGAGCGGCCGCGCGACCGCCGCAGGGCCAGGTGGATCTCTCCCAGCTGGCGCTGGACCTCCTCCATGGCGGCGAAGCGGCGCTCCGGGTCCTTCCGCATCATCCCCGCCACCAGGGCGGCCAGGCGGGCGGGCAGCTCAGGGTTGACGCTGAGCATCGGCTCCGGCTGCTCCTGGATGATCTGGTAGAGGACCCCGTGCAGGGTCTTGGCCCGGAACGGCTTCACCCCGCAGAGGAACTCGTAGAAGACCGAGCCCGCGGAGAACATGTCGCTGCGCTGGTCGGTGGCGCGCCCCGTGGCCTGCTCGGGGGCCATGTAATCGGGCGTGCCCAGGATCACCCCCGCCCTCGTCATGGTGGCGCGCGTGGCCATGCGCGCGAGACCGAAGTCGAGCAGCTTCACGCGGCCGGCGGAGGTGACGATGATGTTGGCCGGCTTGATGTCGCGGTGCACCACCGCCCGCGAGTGGGCGTAGGACAGGCCCGCGCAGATCTGGTGGAGGATGCGCACGCGGTCGGCGAGGGCGATGGGGGCCCGGCGCTCGATCAGGGAGCGCATGTCCTCCCCCTCGAGCAGCTCCATGGCCATGTAGAGGCGGCCCTCCGCGTCGCCCATGTCGTAGACGGTCACGATGTTGGGATGGCTGAGCCGCCCGATGGTCTCCGCCTCGCGCAGGAAGCGCTGGATCAGCTCCTCCTCCGCGCCGTACTCCGCGGACAGCATCTTGAGGGCCACCTCGCGGCCGATGGCCGTGTCCCGGGCGCGGTAGACCACGCCCATGGCGCCCTCGCCGAGCTTGTCCTGGATCTCGTAGCGGCCGAAGGTGGGCATGGAGGGTGCCCGGGCCGCCTCTAGCGGCCGAGGTAGCGCAGGAGGACGACGGAGACGTTGTCCTTGCCGCCGGCCTCGTTGGCCACGTCGATGAGGGAGCGGGCGGCCGCTTCCAGGGACTCGGAGACCGGGCCCAGGGCCTCCAGGATCTTGTCGTGGTTGATCATGGAGTGCAGGCCGTCCGAGCAGAGCAGGGCCACGTCGCCCTCCTCGAGCGTGTGCTCCAGGATGTCGATGTCCAGCGTCTCCTTGGCCCCGATGGCCTTGGTGATCACGTTGCGGAGGGGGTGCCGCTCGATCTCCTCCGGGGAGAGGATGCCCTCCGCCCAGGCCGCCGACACCCAGCTGTCGTCGCGGGTGAGCTGGGTCAGCTCCCCCTTCCGCAGCAGGTAGCAGCGCGAGTCACCCGCCCCGCCCAGGGTCATGAGGCTGCCGTTCACGATGGCGGCCACCACCGTGGTGCCCATGCCGGTGTAGTCCTCGCGGTTGTCCGCGGTCTTGAACACGCGCTTGTTGGCCAGGCGGATGGCCGTCTTCAGCCGGTTGGCCTCGAAGGACAGGTCCTTGTCCAGGCCGTAGGGCCAGGTGATGTCCTTGTCCTCCCCCGCCGTGCGGCGGATGAAGGCGGCCAGGGTCTCGATGGCGAGCTTGGAGGCCACCTCGCCCGCGTTGTGTCCTCCCATCCCGTCGCACACCGCGAACAGGCTGATGTCGGTGTCCACCAGGAAGTTGTCTTCGTTGAGCTTGCGGCGCCGCCCGACGTCCGTCTGGCCGTAGGCCTCGAGCATCCGTTCCTCAGGAGGTGAGAGTCACCGGCCGCCTAAGATAGCGGGTCCGGTCAGGGGCGGCAAGCGCGGCGCCTCAGGCGGCCGGGCTCGCCGCCATCCGCTCGCGCATCTCGCGGACCGCCCGCTCCATGCCCACCATGACCGCCCGCGCCACGATGCTGTGGCCGATGTTCAGCTCGCTGATCTCGGGCAGCGCGGCCACCGGCCCCACGTTGGCGTAGGTCAGGCCGTGGCCGGCGTGCACGAGGAGGCCCAGCTTGCGGCCCACGCGCGCGGCGTCGGTGATCCGGCGCATGGCCGCCTCCCGCGCGCGCGCGTCGCGCGCCTCCGCCCAGGCCGCGGTGTTGATCTCCACCGCCCCCGCGTCGATCTTGTGCGCCTCCTTGAGCTGCTCCAGCTCGGGGTCGATGAAGAGGCTGACCTCGATCCCTCCCTCCCCGAGGGTCTTCACCAGCGGCCGGAGCTGCACGCTGTTGAGGACCACGTCCAGGCCCCCCTCCGTGGTCAGCTCCTCGCGCCGCTCCGGCACCAGCGTGACCTGGTGCGGCTTGACGGTGAGGGCCATGCGCACCATCTCCTGGGTGGCCGCCATCTCCACGTTCAGCCTCGTGCGCACCACCTGGCGCAGCACCTCCACGTCGCGGTCCTGGATGTGGCGGCGGTCGCCGCGCAGGTGGACGGTGATGCCGTCCGCCCCCCCCAGCTCGGCGAGCACGGCCGCGTGCACGGGGTCGGGCTCGGGCGCGCGGCGCGCCTGGCGCACGGTGGCGACGTGGTCGATGTTGACGCCGAGGCGGGCGGTCATGCCGCGCCGAGTATAGCCGCCGGGGTCAGCGCCGGGCCCGCTTCCCTCCGAAGACGCGTTCCAGCGCGAAGCGTCCGCCCCCGAGGAGGGCCAGGGAAACGAAGACGGCGAGGTAGACCAGGGCCAGCTCGGGGTTGCCCCAGCCCTCCAGGACCTTGGCCTCCACCTGGCGCAGCCCGAGGGCCACGCGGAGGTGCTCGTGGGCCTGGTGGCGCATGAAGGCGGCCACGAACATGGTGGCCGCGCAGAACCCGGCCATCACGCGCGTGCCCAGCCCGAGGGCCAGGAGCAGGCCGCCCAACGCCTCGCTGAGGGCCGCCGCCCAGGCGAACGCCTCCGGCAGCGGGAAGCCCATGCGCGACACGCCCTCGATGAACCGCCGGTCGCCGGCGAAGAGCCGCACGACCTTGGGCAGGCCGTGGAAGACGGCCAGACCCAGCCCGCTCAGGCGCAGCAGGAGCAGGGCCAGGTCGGCGGCGGTGCGGCTCAGGCGCCGCCCCCCGCGGACAGGTCGCGGCGCGCCGCCTCCGCCATCTCCTGCGACCATTCCTGCAGCCGCGCCTCGTCGGGGCCCTCGATCATGATGCGCAGCTTGGCCTCCGTGCCGCTCCAGCGCACGAGCAGCCGCCCCTCCGTCCCCAGCTCCGCCTGCACCCGCCGCATGGACCGGGAGAGGGAGGCCATGTCCTCGATGGGCCGCCGCCGGGGCAGGCTCACGTTCTCCAGCACCTGGGGCACGCGCTGCATGGCCTCGCGCCCCAGCTCGGAGAGCGGGCGGCCCTCTCGCAGCACGAGGGCCAGCACCTGCAGGGCGGCCACGATGCCGTCGCCCGTGGTGCTGTGGTCCAGGAAGACGAGGTGGCCCGACTGCTCCCCGCCCAGGTTGTGGCCACCCTGCCGCATGGCCTCCACCACGTAGCGGTCGCCCACGGGCGTGCGCACCAGGGCACCCCCCTCTGCGCGCAGCGCCCGCTCCAGGCCCAGGTTGCTCATGACGGTGGCTACCAGGGTGCGGTTGCGGAGGCGGCCGTCGCGCAGCATGCGCGTCGCGCACAGGGCCATCAGGGCGTCGCCGTCCACGATCTGCCCCTTCTCGTCGACCACCACCACGCGGTCCGCGTCGCCGTCGAGGGCGATGCCGATGTGCGCGCCCTGCCGCAGCACCTCGCGCTGGGCGTGCTCGGGGTGCAGCGCGCCCGCGCCCTCGTTGATGTTGGTGCCGTCGGGGGCCACGCCCACGGCGGACACCTCGGCCCCCAGCTCGTCGAACACCAGGGGCGCCACCTGGTAGGCGGCGCCGTGCCCGGCGTCCACCACCACGCGCACTCCGTCCAGGGACAGGTCGCGCGGGAAGGTGTTCTTCACGAAGGCCACGTAGCGGCCCCGGGCGTCGTCCAGCCGCTGCGCGCGGCCGATGGCGGACCCCGTCTTGCGCGGGCCAAGCGACTCCTCGTCCGCCATCAGGGCCTCGATCTCGGCCTCCGCCTCGTCGGGCAGCTTGAACCCGTCGCCCGCGAAGATCTTGATGCCGTTGTCGGGGAACGGGTTGTGGCTGGCGCTGATGACGACGCCCGCGTCCACGCGCATGCTGCTGGTCAGGTGGGCCACCGCCGGAGTGGGGATGGGGCCGCAGAGCCAGACCTCGCCCCCCATGGAGCAGATCCCCGCCACCAGCGCCGTCTCCAGCATGTAGCCGGAGATGCGCGTGTCCTTCCCGATGAGGATCCGCGGCACGTGGCGGCGGCCGCGGCCGGCCACGTGGGTGACGGCACGACCGAGGCAGAGGGCCAGCTCGGGCGTCATGGGATGGCGGTTGGCCACCCCCCGGATGCCGTCCGTCCCGAAGAGCTTCCGTTCCGCGGGCGCCATCTACTTCCGGCCTCCCGGCCGCACGGACACCGTGGCCGGCCGCGTCTCCTTCACCGCCACCCCCGCGTGGCCGGGCGCGATCTCCACCGCCACCGCCGCCACTCTCCCCCGCAGCGCGCTCGCCTGCACGTAGGGCCGCACGTGGGCGGCCGGCGTGCCGCGCAGGGCGGAGGCCGTGCCCGACAGCACCACCGTCACGGAGGCCGGGCGCACGGCGCCCTCCAGGCCCCTCAGCTCCACGCGCAGGCCGGCGTACTCGCGCACCTCCTGCACCTCGCGCACGCGTGCCGTCACCCGCACGCGCGTGGAGCCGAGGATGCGGAGCACGGGGTCGTCGAGCCCGATGCTGACGTCCTGCTGGACGGCGTCGCGCGCGGCCTCCACCGATACCGGCTCCGTGAACGCGTTCTCGAGCTGCTGCACGCGGCTGCGCGGCCCCGCCACCAGCACCTGGGCGGGCTGCGCCACCACCTCCGCCACCTCGTAGCGGGGAGCGGGGGCACCGATGATGCGGCCGCGGATGGGGACGACCTTCTGCAGCGTGCGCTCGAAGTTGAGGGTCAGGATGGCGGGCGTGATCTTCACCACGCGCACGCCGAAGGGGACGCGGATGTCCTCGGTGGTGAGGTGGACGATGCGCTCCCCCTCCATGGCCCCCCCCAGGTCCACGCGCGCGGAGACGTCGGCCGGACCCAGTCGGTGGATCACGCCGGGGGAGGCGCGCAGGCGCACCTCCACGGTATTGGCGGGCTCCCCCGTCAGCTCCAGGTCCTTGGGGAAGTTCTGCAGCTCCACGCCCACGGTCAGCCCGCGCTCGGACGTCTTCTCGCCGGCGATGACGAACCACAGCAGGGTGGCCAGCCCCAGGCTGGCCAGCTTCAGCGGCAGGTGGTCGAGGAGGAAGCCCACGGTGGCCCCGCTCAGGCGGACTTGTCGCGCGCGGGGACGGCGGGACCGGGGGCGGGAGCGGCCGCCTGGGGCTCGCCCTCCTCCGCCTCCTCCTCGACCTCGAGCAGCTCGAGCAGGGCCTGCTTCAGGGACGGCTGGTCGAGGTCGCGGCGGATGCGGCCGCCGATCACGAGGGAGATGGTGCCCGTCTCCTCCGACACCACCACCGCCAGCGCGTCGGTGTCCTCGGTCAGGCCGATGGCCGCGCGGTGCCGGCTGCCGAGCTGCCGCGAGAGCTCGGGGTTGACGGTGAGGGGCAAGAAGCAGGCGGCGGCGGCCACGCGGTTGCCCTGGATGATCACCGCGCCGTCGTGCAGCGGCGTGCCGGGGTTGAAGATGCTGATGAGGAGGTCGTAGGTGAGGAGGGCGTCCAGCCCGATGCCGGTCTCGATGTAGGTGCGCAGGCCCATCTCGCGCTCCACGACCATGATGGCGCCCACGCGCTGGGCGGAGAGGGTGGTGGCGGCGAGGACGACCTCGTCCACCGCCTCCTCCTCGCGCTGGGTGCTCCACGCCCCCGGCAGCGGGGTCTTGCCGAGGTGGGCCAGCACCTTGCGGATCTCGGCCTGGAAGACGACGATCACTCCGAAGACCACGTAGGGCAGGAACGTCCGCAGGAGCCAGTTCACCGCCTCCAGGTCCGCCCACTGCGCCATCCAGTAGAAGACCACCAGCACCAGCGCCCCCAGCGCCATCTGCACCGCGTGCGTGCCACGGATGAACTGGAGGAGCTGGTAGATCAGGAAGGCCACGATGAGGATGTCGAGGGCGTCGAGCCAGGAGAACTCGTGCGCGGTCAGGAAGTCGCGGAGGGTGCCCATCACCGGCTCCCGCCGAGGATGGCGTCGCACACGCGCGCCACCTGCACCATCTCCGCCACGTCGTGCACGCGCACGAGGTGGGCGCCGCCCAGGATGCAGGCGGCCACCGCCGCCGCGGTGCCCAGCAGGCGGCGGTCGGCGGGGAGGTCGAGCACCTTGCCGATGAAGCTCTTGCGCGAGGGGCCGGCCAGCAGCGGCCGCTCCAGCGCGGCCAGGGCGGGGAGGCGGGCCACGATCTCCAGGGTGTGCGCGGCGTCCTTGGCGAAGCCGAGGCCGGGGTCCACCACGAGCTGCGCGCGCGCCACGCCCTCGGCCACCGCGTGCTCCACGCGCTCGCCCAGCTCGCGCGCCACCTCGGCCACGGGGTCGCCGTAGCGCGGCGCCGCGTGCATGGTCTCGAAGGCGCCGCGCAGGTGCATGAGCACGGCCGGGCAGCCCCTTGCCGCCACCAGGCCCGCCATGCGCGGGTCGAAGGTGAAGCCGCTCACGTCGTTCACCACGTCCGCGCCCGCGTCCAGCGCGGCCTCCGCCACCTCCGCCCGCGTGGTGTCCACGGAGAGGAAGCCGGCGCCGCGGCGGCGCAGGCCCTCCAGCACCGGCACCACCCGGCGCCTTTCCTCCGCCGGGTCCACGCGCGCCGCGCCGGGCCGCGTGGACTCGCCGCCCACGTCGACCAGGTCGGCGCCCTCCTCGAACATGCGCAGGCCTTGGGCGAGGGCGGCCTCCGTCCCCGCGAAGCGGCCGCCGTCGGAGAACGAGTCGGGGGTGGCGTTGAGCACGCCCATGACCAGGGTGCGCTCCCCGAGGCGCACCGATGCCCCGCGCACGCTCAGGGTGAAGCGCCGCCGCGGCGCGCCCAGGCGGTCGTCCGCGGCGCGCGCCGCCGTCTCGAGATGGGTTCCCGCCGTGATCGGACTCTCCTCCCCGCCGCGCGACCCCGCGTCCCGCCCGGCCGGCCAAGCCCGATCATAACGGCGCGCGGGCCGCGGGCGCGGCCCCGCGACACTACGAGGCGGTAGGCTTCGGCGCCGGCAGCGGGGGCAGGATGCCGCCCGTCCGCTCTCCCTCGTCCGCCTTCGCGTCGCGCGCCGGGAGCGGCGGCGCCGGGGCCGCCGGCGGCTGCGGCACCCGCACCTCCAGCGGCCGCCCCTCGATGAGCGCGCGGAGCTGCTCGGCGTCGAGGACCTCGTGCTCGAGGAGGGCCTCCGCCACGCGGTCCAGCAGCGGCCGCTTCTCGGAGAGCACCTTCTGCGCGCGGTCGTACTGCTCGCTGACGATGCGCTTGATCTCCGCGTCGATCTGGAGGGCGGTGGCCTCGCTGTAGTCCTGGTGGCGGTTGAACTCCTTGCCCAGGAAGACCTGCTCCTCCTTCTTGCCGTAGGTCAGCGGGCCCAGGGACTCGCTCATGCCCCACTCGCAGACCATCTTGCGCGCCATCTCCGTGGCCTGCTCGATGTCGTTGGCGGCGCCCGTGGAGATCTCGCCGAACACGATGTCCTCCGCGATGCGCCCGCCCATGCACACGGCGATGCGGCTCTGCAGCTGGTCCCGTGTGTAGTTGTGCTTCTCCTCGGTGGGAAGCTGCTGGGTGACGCCCAGGGCCATCCCGCGCGGGATGATGGTGACCTTGTGGAGAGGGTCGGTGTGGGGGAGGAGCGCGGCCAGGAGGGCGTGGCCGCCCTCGTGGTAGGCGGTCACCTTCTTCTCCTCGTCGGTGATGATCATGCTCTTGCGCTCCGCGCCCATCAGCACCTTGTCCTTGGACGACTCGAAGTCGGACATGTGCACGAACTTCTGGTTGTGGCGGGCGGCCAGCAGCGCGGCCTCGTTCACCAGGTTGGCCAGGTCCGCCCCCGAGAAGCCCGGGGTGGCCTTGGCCAGCGTCGTCACGTCCACGTCCTCGGCCAGGGGTATCTTGCGGGTGTGGACCTGCAGGATCCCCTCCCGCCCGCGCACGTCGGGCCGCGAGACGACCACGCGCCGGTCGAAGCGGCCGGGGCGCAGGAGGGCCGGGTCCAGCACGTCGGGACGGTTGGTGGCGGCGATGAGGATGACGCCGTCGTTGCTCTCGAAGCCGTCCATCTCCACCAGGAGCTGGTTGAGGGTCTGCTCGCGCTCGTCGTGGCCGCCCCCCAGGCCCGCTCCGCGGTGGCGCCCCACCGCGTCGATCTCGTCGATGAAGATGATGCAGGGGGCGTTCTTCTTGCCCTGCTCGAAGAGGTCGCGCACGCGGCTGGCCCCCACCCCCACGAACATCTCCACGAAGTCGGAGCCGGAGATCGAGAAGAAGGGCACGTTGGCCTCGCCGGCGATGGCGCGGGCGAGGAGGGTCTTGCCCGTGCCCGGGGGGCCCATGAGGAGCACGCCCTTGGGGATGCGGCCGCCCAGCTTCTGGAACTTCTGGGGCTCGCGCAGGAACTCGATGATCTCCTGCAGCTCCTCCTTGGCCTCGTCCACCCCCGCCACGTCCTTGAAGGTCACCTTCTTCTGCTGGGAGGCCAGCAGCTTGGCCTTGGACTTGCCGAAGGAGAGGGCCTTGTTGCCCCCGCTCTGCATCTGGCGCATGAAGAAGACCCAGAAGCCGATGAGGAGCAGGAAGGGGGCCCAGGAGATGAGCATGTTGGCCCAGGCCGGGGTCTGGTCGCGCTCGACGTTGACCACGACCTTCTTGGCCATCAGGAGGTCGTAGAGCTTCTCGTAGCCCATGGGGGCGACCGTGCGGAACGCCTCGCGGCTCGTGGTCTTGCCCTTGATCTCGTTGCCGGTGATGGTGACTTCCTGGATCTGCCCGGCCTCCACCTGGCCCACGAACTCGCTGAACTTCAGCGAGGTCTCCTTCTTCTGGATCTGGGCGAAGTGCCAGGCCAGGAAGATGACCACCAGCAGGGACATCCACAGCATGATCGTCTTGAACGTAGCGTTCACTTCAAGGCCTCTCCCGAAGGGCTAACCCATGCGCCGCGGGCCGCGCTTCGCCCGGGCGGTGTCTCACTACTGATGCTACGCGTTTTTCAGGCCGACGCCAGTCCCCGCGCGGGGGGGGCGGGCCGGGGGATGGTGCCGATGTAGGGGAGGCCCCGGTAGTACTCCCCGTGGTCGAGGCCGTAGCCCACCACGAAGCGCCCCTCCGGGAGGGCCTCCTGGAGGGTGAAGGCCGCCCAGTCCGGCTTCATGTCCACCTTGCGCTCGCCCGGCTTGTCGATGATGGTGCACACGCGCAGGCTGGCCGGCCGGTGCTCGCGGATGTGGTCGAGCAGGAAGTTGAGGGTGATCCCGGTGTCGATGACGGAGGCCAGGAGCAGGATGTCCCGCCCCTCGTAGGGGATCTCGGTGGAGTAGACGATGTCCGTGCGCGCGGTGCCGGAGCCCGTCTCGCGCAGGGCCGAGCTGCGGAGGAAGTGGCAGGTGCTGCGCAGGGGCACCGCGCGGATGAGGTCGGCCATGAAGCACAGGCAGCTCTTCATGACCCCCACCACGCACAGCTCGCGCCCGGCGAAGGCGCGGGTGACCTCGGCGCCGATCTCCGCCACCCGGCGCGCGATCTCGGCCTCCGTGAACAGGATCGCCGGCTTGTCCGTGCCTTGGTCTGTCACCTCTCCCCCACCTTTCGTTCCCGCTCCACGCGCAGGCGCACGAAGCCGCCGCCCCCCTCACCGGCCGCGCGGGGCGGCCGCTGCCCCGGCACCCACAGCACGTCGTGGCCGACGGCCACCAGGGCCAGGCCCGCGCGGCGCGACGCGGGCACGCGGCGCTCGATCAGGAAGCGCTTCAGGCTCTTCTTCACGCGCCCGCTCCGCACGCGGTCGCCGGGCCGCCGCGTGCGCACGGTGAGCCGCCCGCGCGGGGCCCTGACCACCGCCGAGCGCCCGTCGCCTCCCGCGGGCCCGGCGGCGGCCTCCGCCACCAGCACGCCGCCCTCGGGTAGCGCGACGCGGCCGGGCACCGTCAGCTCCCGCGTGAACGGCGGCGGGACGCGGGCGGGCGGTCCCAGGCGCAGCACGTCGAACTCGGCGCCGGCCTCGCGCGCGCCGGGCAGGGCCAGGCGGCGGCCGGAGGCCGGCGCGAGGGCGAGGTCGAGGACGCGCTCCACGTGGGCATGCCCCACGCCCTGCAGGCCGCCGGCCGCGCGCAGGCCGCGCCGGACCACCCGCCGGGCCAGCGCGCGCGGCAGCTTCCGCAGGACCGCGCGCGACAGCACGGCCGCGCCGTCCTCCCGCCGGAGGGGGACGCGGCGGGCGCGCGCCGCGAGGAGGGCGTCCTCGTCGCGCAGGAGTGCGGCCGTGCGCGCGATGGCGCGCCGCACGTCGGGGTTGAAGCGCGACTCGAGGTAGGGCAGCAGCTCGTGGCGCACGCGGTTGCGCCGGTGCGTGAGGTCTGCGTTGCTGGGGTCCTCGCGCCAGTCGAGTCCGCGCGCCCGCAGGTGGCGCAGGATCTCCGCGCGCGTGACGCCCAGCAACGGGCGCCAGAGGTCGCCGCGGCGCGGGGCCATGGCGCCCAGGCCGCGGGCCCCCGCGCCCCGGAGGAGGCGCAGGAGCACCGTCTCCGCCTGGTCGTCCAGCGTGTGGGCCACGGCGATGGCGGTAGCCCCCTGGTCCCGGCTCACCGCGCGGAGGAAGGCGTAGCGCGCGCGGCGAGCGGCGGCTTCCAGGCCCGCCCCTTCGCGCGCGGCGCGGGCGGCCACCGGCGCCCCTCCCGCGCGCAGGGGGACGCCCAGGCGCGCGCACAGCGAGGCGCAGAAACGCGCGTCGTCCCGGGAACCCGGCCGCAGCCGGTGGTCGAGGTGGGCGGCCACCAGGCGCAGGCCATGGACGGGCGCCGCCGAGGCCAGGGCGTCGAGCAGGGCCACGGAGTCCGCGCCCCCGGACAAGGCGACGACCACGGCCTCCCCGCGCCCGGGCGCGCTCCCGCCCTGGAGGGCATGGCGCACGGCGATGTCGACGGCGGAAGGCTTCACGGGCTCCTGCGCGTGGACCTCGGGAACGGCCGGGAATGGATCAAGGATGGTGGCGGTGCAGGGACTTGAACCCCGGACGCCGCGGATATGAGCCGCGTGCTCTAACCAACTGAGCTACACCGCCATGCGATGAAAAAGCCGCCGGGCGGGCGCGCCCGATGACCCCTGAGTGTACTACGGCGCCGCGGAGGGACCGAAAGCGCTCCGGGAGCCCCCGCGGGCGCGATGTATACTGCCCCGTTCCCGGGTCT
Organism: Vicinamibacteria bacterium; assembly: GCA_036556965.1. GTDB lineage: Bacteria > Acidobacteriota > Vicinamibacteria > Fen-336 > Fen-336 > DATBIO01. Next base: position 7,467 of record DATBIO010000192.1, on the reverse strand, counting down.
TGGAGGCCCGCATGGAGTGCGTGCGTTGCCAGGGCGACGACAAGGAGCTCCGGCTCAACAAGTGCCCGATGTGCTTCAAGCTCGTCTGCGACGAGTGCGCGCACCGCGCCATGGGTCGCGCCTTCTGCAACAAGCGCTGCGCGGACGAGTTCTTCTTTGGGGACGAGGAGGACTATTGACGAGAGACCGCGCGTCCTCCTCGTCCCGTGAGCAGGGGGGCGCTGCGCCGCGCTCCCCCGAACCCGCCGCGCGCGCCGCGGGAGGGGATCCCGCTTCGCGCGCCGTCCGTCGCCCATCCGGCGAGGGGCTCCACGCGCGGGCGCACCGGGGCGCCTGAGCCCATGCCGTTTCCCTCCGAGCGGCCCCGGCGGCTGCGCCGAAGCGAGCGCCTGCGCGCGCTGGCGCGCGAGACCCGCCTCACGCCCGACCGGCTGATCTACCCGCTCTTCGTGGTTCCCGGCGCCGGCGTGCGCCGGGAGATCGGCTCCCTGCCCGGCTGCTTCCACCTCTCCGCGGACGAGGCGGCGCGCGAGGCGCGCGCGGTGGAGACGCTGGGCGTGGGCGGGGTCATCCTCTTCGGGCTGCCCGAAGGCAAGGACCCCGTGGGCAGCCAGGGCTACGCGGAGGACGGGGTCGTGCAGCAGGCGGTGCGCGCCGTCCGGGAGGCCACGCGCGACCTGCTGGTGGTCACGGACGTGTGCCTGTGCGAGTACACGTCGCACGGCCACTGCGGCGTCCTGGAGGGGGAGACGGTGGCCAACGACCCGACCCTCGAGCTGCTCGCGCGCATGGCCGTGTCCCACGCGCGGGCGGGGGCGCACCTGGTGGCTCCCTCCGACATGATGGACGGGCGCGTGGGGGCCCTCCGCCGCGCCCTCGACGCGGGCGGCTTCGCGGAGGTGGCCATCCTCTCCTACGCCGCCAAGTACGCTTCCGGCTTCTACGGGCCCTTCCGCGAGGCGGCCGACTCCACCCCCCAGTTCGGCGACCGGCGCAGCTACCAGATGGACCCCGCCAACGCCCGGGAGGCGCTGCGCGAGGTGCGCCTCGACGTCGAGGAAGGCGCGGACATGGTGATGGTCAAGCCCGCCCTTCCCTACCTCGACGTGATCCGCGCCGTGCGGGAGGCGGTGGACGTGCCCGTGGCCGCCTACAACGTGTCCGGCGAGTACGCCATGATCAAGGCCGCCGCCGCGCGCGGCTGGCTGGACGAGGAGCGCGTGGTGAAGGAGACGCTGGTCTCCATCGCCCGCGCGGGAGCGGACGTGATCCTCACCTACCACGCCAAGGACTTCGCGCGCTGGGCCTCCTGAGGGCATGACCCGCTCCGCCGAGCTGTTCGCGCGCGCGCAGGAGCTGCTGCCGGGCGGCGTCAACTCGCCGGTGCGCGCCTTCCGGGCGGTGGGCGGCACCCCGGTGTTCGTGGCCCGCGGACTGGGCGCGTTCGTCTGGGACGCCGACGGGCGGAGCTACCTGGACTACGTCTGCTCCTGGGGGCCCCTGCTCTTCGGCCACGCCTATCCGCCGGTGGTGCAGGCCGTCGTCCGCGCGGCCTCCGCGGGCACCTCCTACGGCGCGCCCACCGAGGTCGAGGTGGAGATGGCGGGCCGCGTGCGCCGGCTGGTTCCCTCCATGGAGAAGATGCGCTTCGTCTCCTCCGGCACGGAGGCGACGATGAGCGCGCTGCGCCTGGCCCGCGGGTTCACGGGCCGGAGCAAGGTCCTCAAGTTCGACGGCTGCTACCACGGCCATTCCGACGGCCTGCTGGTGGCCGCGGGCTCGGGTGTGGCCACCCTGGGCCTGCCCGGCTCCGCGGGCGTGACGGCGGGCACGGTGGCCGACACCATCGTCGCGCCCTACAACGACGTGCCCGCGGTGGAGCGCGTGCTGGCCGAGCACGGCGCCGACCTCGCCGCCGTCATCGTGGAGCCGGTGGCGGGGAACATGGGCTGCGTGGCCCCCGCCCCCGGCTACCTGGAGGCGCTCCGCGCCCTGACCGCCCGCGCCGGCGCCCTGCTCGTCTTCGACGAGGTCATCACCGGCTTCAGGGTGGCGGCGGGGGGCGCGCAGCAGCTCTACGGCGTCACCCCCGACCTCACCTGCCTGGGCAAGGTCATCGGCGGCGGCCTGCCCGCGGCGGCCTACGGGGGCCGGGCCGAGGTGATGGACCAGGTGGCCCCCCTCGGCCCCGTCTACCAGGCGGGCACGCTGTCGGGGAACCCGCTGGCCATGGCCGCCGGCGCGGCCATGCTCGAGGCGGTCGAGAAGGAGGGGGGCCCCTACGCGCGGCTCGAGGCGCTGGGGGCGCGGCTGGAAAAGGGACTGCGCGAGGGGGCCCGCGCCGCCTCCGTGCCGGTGACCCTCAACCGCGTGGGCTCCCTCCTGACGCTCTTCTTCTGCGAGGGGCCGGTCGCCGACTACGCCTCCGCCAAGCGCTCCGACACCGCGCGCTTCGGACGCTTCTTCCACGCCATGCTGGACCGCGGCTTCATGCTCCCGCCCGCGCAGTTCGAGGCCTGGTTCGTGTCCGCGGCCCACACCGAAGCCGACGTCGACCGCACGGTGGAGGCGGCGGCGGACAGCCTTCGCCGGCCCTAGTCGGCGGTGGGGTTCGACTAGTCCGCGGGTCCGGACGTCACCGACAGGGAGCAGGCCATTGGCTGAGGAGACCGAGGCCGAGCGCGGGCTCGGGGAGTGGCGGCGCCGCATCGGCGTGATCGACCAGCAGATCGTGCGCCTGCTCAACAGCCGCTCCGCGTGCGCGGTGGAGATCGGACGCCTGAAGCGCGTCCTGGGCCTGCCGATCTACTCCCCGGAGAGGGAGGCCGCCGTCCTCGAGCAGGTCATGCGCGAGAACCCCGGCCCGCTCGACGCGCTGGCCGTCCGGCGGGTCTTCGAGCGCATCATCGACGAGAGCCGCCGCCTGGAGCGGGTGGCCGCCGAAGAGGGACACGACCCCGGGAAGGAGTGACGGGACCATGGTCATCGTGATGGAACGGACGGCGACCGAGGCCGAGGTCGACAAGGTCGTCGAGACGCTGGTGGGCGTGGGCTACGACGTCCACCGGTCCACGGGGGTGACCCACACCGTGCTCGGTGCGGTGGGCATGCCGCGCGAGCCGGTGGACCCCGCCGCCATCGAGCTCCTTCCCGGCGTACGCGAGGTGGTCAAGATCTCGGAGCCCTACAAGCTCGCCGGTCGCACCTTCAAGCCCGCCGACACCGTGGTCCGGCTGGGGGGCGGCGTCGCGGTGGGCGGGCCGGAGGTCATCGTGATGGCCGGACCCTGCTCCGTGGAGAGCCTGGAGCAGGTGGGCGCGGTGTCGCGCGCGGTCCGCGCATCCGGCGCGCGCGTGCTGCGGGGGGGCGCCTTCAAGCCGCGCACCTCGCCCTACACCTTCCAGGGCTGGGGCGAGGAGGCGCTCCGGTGGATGCGCGAGGCGGCGGATGCCTGCGGCCTGGCCGTGATCAGCGAGGTGATGGACCCGCGCACCCTGGAGATGATGCTGCGTTACGTCGACTGCCTGCAGGTCGGGGCCCGCAACATGCAGAACTTCGACCTCCTCAAGGAGCTGGGCCGCGTGCGCCGGCCGGTCCTGCTCAAGCGCGGCATGGCCGCCACCATCGAGGAGTGGCTGCTCTCGGCCGAGTACATCCTGGCCGGCGGAAACCAGGACGTGATCCTCTGCGAGCGCGGCATCCGCACCTTCGAGAACGCCACGCGCAACACGCTGGACATCTCCGCCATCCCCGTGGTGAAGAAGCTGAGCCACCTGCCCATCCTGGTGGACCCCAGCCACGGCACGGGCCGGCGCGACAAGGTGATCCCCATGGCGCGGGCGGCGGTGGCGGCGGGAGCCGACGGCCTGCTCATCGAGGTACACCCCGATCCCGAGAAGGCTCTCTCCGACGGCGCGCAGAGCCTCTACCCCGAGCAGTTCGACCGCCTCATGGGCGAGCTCCGGGTGATCGCCCCCGTGCTGGGACGGGCCCTGCCGGTGCCGCCGGCCGCCGGCCGCTAGCGACGGGCCGGGCGGCCGCGACCGCGGTCCGGGAGCCGGCTCAGGCCGTCGCCGGCTCCGCCTTGCGCAGGTGCAGCTGGCCGCAGGCGGCCAGGATGTCCTGGCCGCGCTGCCGGCGCACGGAGACGGTGAGGTGGGCCCGCGCCAGCACGCCGCAGAACGCGTCCACCGCCTGGGGCGTGGGGGGCGTGAAGGGGATGTCCGGCGCCGGGTTCAGCGGGATCAGGTTCACCTTGGCCCGCTGGCCGCGCAGCAGCCGCGCCAGCTCGCGCGCCTGCTCCACCCCGTCGTTCACGCCGCCCAGCAGCACGTACTCGTAGGTCACCATGCCCCCGCGCGGGATGGGATAGCGCTGGGCGGTGGCGATCACGTCCTCCAGCCGGTACCTCTCCTCGATGGGCATGAGGGCGCGCCGCAGCGCCGGGTTCGGCGCGTGCAGGCTGATGGCCAGGTTGGGCCGCAAGGGCTCCCGCATCAGGTTCTCCAGCGCGGGCAGGATGCCGACGGTGGACAGGGTGAGCTTCTTGGGGGCCACCGCGAAGCCCTCGGGGTCCATCAGGATGCGCAGGGCCTGCACGGTGGCGTCGTAGTTGAGGAGCGGCTCCCCCATGCCCATGACCACGACGTTCCAGGGCTGCTGGCGCGCGGGAGCCTCCGCCATGACCGTGGCCACCTGGCCGAGGATCTCCCACGGCTTGAGGTTGCGTTTGTAGCCGGCGATGCCGGTCAGGCAGAAGGCGCACTTGAGCGGGCAGCCGGCCTGGGTGGAGATGCAGATGGTGCGCCGCCGCGCCTCCGGGATGTACACGCTCTCGATGGTGGCCCCGTCGTCGAGGCGGAAGAGGAACTTGACCGTCCCGTCGTGCGAGGTCTGCCCCTCCACCACCGCGGGCCAGCGCAGATCGAAACGCCCGGAGAGCGCGTCGCGCAGGGAGCGCGCGAGGTCGGTCATCTCGCCGAAGGCGCGCGCCCGCCGGCGGTAGAGCCAGGAGTACACCTGGCGCGCGCGGAAGGCCGGCTCCCCCAGCGGGCGCAGCTCCGCCTCCAGCGCGGCCAGGTCGAGTCCGAAGAGGTTGGTGCGCGGCGTCGATGGTCCCCCGGCCATGATAGCTTCGCGCCGTGGACGGCGACGACTTCCTGCAGGACCCGCCGCGCCTCTCCAACACGTTCGAGGCGGACGCGCCCCTGCGCCACACCCTGGAGCGGCTGCTGCCCGCCGACCTCCACGCGCGGCTGGCGGGCGAGTGGCGCGCGCTGGGCGAGGCCGCCGCGCGCGAGCTGCCGGCGCTGGCGCGGGAGGCCGAGCGCGACGCCCCGCGCCACGTGCCCTTCGACGCCTGGGGGCGGCGCGTGGACGAGGTGCACGTGTCGCCCGCCTGGACCGCGCTGAAACGGCGGGCCGCGGCCTGGGGGCTGGCCGCCCTCCCCTACGAGCGCGGCCTGGGCCCCTTCGCGCGGCTGCACCAGTTCGCGCTCCTCCACCTGTTCGCGCCCAGCTCGGCCGTCTACACCTGCTACCTGGCCATGACCGACGGCGCCGCGCGCACCCTGCTCGAGCACGCGGGCCCCGCGCTGCGGGAGCGCGCGGTGCCCCGCCTGACCTCGCGCGACCCCGACGCGGCGTGGACGAGCGGCCAGTGGATGACGGAGCGGACGGGGGGCAGCGACGTGGGCGGCAGCCTCACCCGCGCCGCGCAGGGGACGGACGGGACCTGGCGGCTGTGGGGCGCGAAGTGGTTCACCTCCGCCATCACCAGCGAGATGACGCTTACCCTGGCGCGTCCCGAGGGAGCGGCGGAGGGCTCCGCCGGCCTGTCGCTGTTCTACCTCGAGCCCCGCGACGCGGACGGCCGGCCCAACGGCCTGCGCGTGCTGCGCCTCAAGGAGAAGCTGGGCACGCGGGCGCTGCCCACCGCGGAGCTGGAGCTGGCGGGGGCGGCGGCGCTGCCCGTGGGCGACCTCGGTCACGGCGTCCGCAAGATCGCGCCCCTCCTCAACGTCACGCGCCTCCACAACGCGGTGAACGCGGCGGCCACCATGGCGCGCCTGCTCCACCTGCTCCGCGACTACGCGCGGCGCCGCCGGGTCTTCGGGGCCGCCCTGGCCGACAAGCCGCTGCACCGCGCCACCACCGCCGAGCTGGCCGTGGACTACGAGGCGGCGCTGGCCCTCACCTTCGAGTGCGCGCGCCTCCTCGGCCGGCAGGAGGCGGGCGAGGCGTCGCCCGCGGAGGCGGCGGTCCTGCGCCTCGTCACCCCGCTGGCCAAGCTGGCCACGGCGAAGCAGGCGGTCGCCGTCGCCTCGGAGGCGCTGGAGGGGTTCGGCGGCGCGGGCTACGTCGAGGACACCGGCCTGCCCGTCCACCTGCGCGACGCCCAGGTGCTGCCCATCTGGGAAGGCACCACCGACGTGCTCAGCCTGGACGTGCTGCGGGTGCTGGACGCGGGCGGGCTCCCGCCCTGGGCCGAGGACGCCCGCGCACGCCTCGAGGCGCTGCGGGGGGGGCCGGCGGAAGAGGCGGCGGGCGCGGCCGCCCGCCACCTCGACGAGACGCTGCGCTTCGCACAGGCGGCGCGGCGCGGCGAGCCGTTCACGGAGGCGGCGGCGCGCGCGCTGGCCCGGCGGCTGGCCTGGATCGCCGCCGCCGTGCCCCTGTGCGAGCAGGCGGCCTGGGCCGCCTCGTCCGGACGCGGAACGCGCGCGCTGGCCGCGGCCACGCGGTGGCAGGGGCGGCTCCCGCCCCTGCCGGATCCGGCGCGCGCGGGCACGTGGCTGGCCGAGGCCGACGTGCTGGCGGAGGGCGCCTGAGCGTCGAGGTGAAGGTCGGCGGCGCCGGTGTCCTGCCGCGCTACGGCTCGGCGGGGGCGGCGGGGGCCGACCTCTGCGCTTCCGCCGCGGTGACGCTGGCGCCGGGGGCGCGGGCCGCCGTGCCCACCGGCCTGTTCCTGGAGATCCCCGCCGGGCACGTGGGCCTCGTCTGGCCGCGCAGCGGCCTCGCCGTGCGCCACGGCCTCGACACCCTGGCCGGCGTCATCGACTCGGACTACCGCGGCGAGGTGAAGGTGGTGCTGGTGAACCACGGTCCCGAGCCGGTGGCCATCCAGGCCGGGGACCGCATCGCCCAGCTCCTCGTGCAGCGGGTGGAGCGCGCGGTCTTCGAGCCCACGGACGTGCTCGGCGCCACCACCCGCGGCGAGGGCGGCTTCGGCTCGACCGGCCGCTAGAACGACGCCACTGCATTCACCAGCAGCAGGAACTGCCGCTTCTTCAGCTCCTGCGTGCCGTCCGCCAGCAGCTCGCCCCCGAACACGAAGGCGGTGGACCAGTCCTGGCGCGCCTCCAGGCGCATGAGGAAGTTGTCGCGCGGCTTGTACTCCAGGGTGCCCGTCAGCTCGGACAGCTCCTGCGCCGTGCCCGAGATGGCGCCGTCGTCGTCGTCGAACAG
>DATBIO010000191.1:0-38552 GCA_036556965.1 Vicinamibacteria bacterium | reverse complement strand
GACCGCGCTCCAGCGCGACGCGCCCGCCCTCTGGCGGGCGGTCTTCGAGCGCTACGAGGCCCTCGACTTCGGGGGCGCCCTGGGCGCGGTCTGGTCCTGGGTGTCGGCCCTCAACCAGCGCATCGTCGAGTTCTCCCCCTGGGAGAAGTGGAAGGACCCGGCCCAGCACCCCGCCATCCAGGACTTCCTCTACCGGCTGCTGGAGGGCCTCCGCCTGGTGGCCACGCTGCTCTGGCCGGCCATGCCCCGCGCCTCCGCCCGCATCTACGGCATGCTCGGCCTGACGGAGGAGCCGGGGCAGAATGACCTGGCCTGGGGCCGGCTGGAGCCGGGCGTGCCGCTCGGCGAGCTCAAGCACCTGTTCCCCCGCGCCCAGGCAAAGGAGAGAGCAGTGGCCGACGACGCCGCCGACAAGGCCGGTCCGCCGCCCGCGGAGACGACGCAGGCGGCCGTCCCCCCCGTGCCCGACCGCATCGACATCTCCGACTTCGCCCGCGTCGAGCTGAGGGTGGCGCGCGTGACGGCGGCGGAGAGGATCGCCGGCTCCAAGAAGCTGCTCAAGCTCCAGGTGGACCTCGGCTCGGAGAGCCGCCAGCTCGTGGCCGGCATCGCGGAGACCTACGCGCCGGAGGACCTGGTGGGCCGCCAGGTGGTCGTGGTGGCGAACCTCAAGCCGGCCAAGCTGATGGGCGTGGAGAGCAACGGCATGGTGCTGGCCGCGTCCGTCGACGGCCGCGCCGTGCTCTGCGGCTTCGACCAGGACGTCCCGGCGGGCGCGAAGGTCAAGTAACGGCCCCGTTGCGCCGGCCGTTCCTCGCCCTCCTCGGCGCCGTCACCCTCGGCTGCCCGGGCCGCGCGACCGAGGTCGCCTACGACCTCGCGCGCCGGCTGCCCGTGGCCGAGCGGTGGTCGCCGCGCGACGTGGTCCTGTTCGGCACCCCCGCTGCGGAGCCGCATCTGGCCGCCGGCCTCGATCCCGAGCCCGCCGCGGGATACGCGTGGTCCCGCGGCGAGTCCGAGCTGTCGCTGCAGTGGGCCGCTCCCCGGCCGCGCGCGGCCGTGCTCGAGGTGGCCCCCTACCCGACCCTGGCCGCGCAGTCGGTGGTGGTGACGCTCAACGGCACGCCGGTGGGCGCGATGGCCCTGGCCGGCGGACGCCAACGCCATCGCCTGGAGCTGCCGGCCGCGGCCCAGCGCGCCGGGGACAACCGCCTGCGCTTCCGCTTCGCGGCCACGGCCTCGCCCGGCAACGGCGACCACCGCCAGCTGGCCGCCGCCTTCCACGCGCTCACCGTGGGGGCGGCCGAGGACGCGACGCTGCTCGACCTGCTCCGCCGCCAGGCGCCCGCCCACTTCGCGGTGGCGGAGGAAGGCGGGGTGCCCCGCCTCGACCAGGTGGCGCCCAGCGTGGTGCGCTACGCGCTGCGCCTCCCGCGCGCCGCCGAGCTGCGCTTCACGCCCCGGCTCCACCCCGCGGCCTCGGGCTCCGCGGTGTCGTTGCGCGTGACCGCGGAAGGCGAGGACGGTCGCGAGGCCGAGCTCTGGAGCCGCACCCTGGACCCGCGCGCGGCGCGCGGCGCGCCCGAGGAGGTGCGCGTGCCCCTGCCCGGTCCCGCGGGGGGCCTGGTGCGCCTGGGGCTTCACGCGGGCGGCGCCGGGGATGCGCGCCTGGCCTGGGCCAGCTGGGTGGCCCCGCGCGTGATGGGCGCGGAGGGCTCTCCGCCGCTGAGCGCGCCTGCCTCGCGCGACCCCGGGCGCGCGGCGTCCGTGCGGCAGGCGCTGGGCGACACGACCAGCGTGATGCTGGTGGTCCTGGACGCCGCCCGCGCGCAGCAGCTCGGGTGCTACGGCTACCCCCGCGAGACGACGCCCGAGATCGACCGCATCGCGCGCGAAGGCATCCTCTTCGAGCGCGCCTACACGCCGGCCGTCTACACGCTGGGGGCCATGGCCTCGGTGTGGACCTCCCAGTACCCCGACCGCCACCACGCCGACGTCTCCTACCACGACCGCCTCCCCGCCGACCGCTTGACGCTGTCCGAGGCCCTCTCCGCCCGCGGGGTGCACGCCGCCGGCTTCGTGGCCAACCCGATGGCGGGCACGGCCTTCGGCTTCGACCGGGGCTTCGTCGAGTTCAAGGAGGTCTTCACCTGGTACCCCGAGCTGGGGAGCCGCGGCGAAGCCTTCGCGCGCATCCTCCCCAGCTGGCTGGCCAAGCACACGCGCGCGCCCTTCTTCGCGTACCTGCATTTCCGCGAGCCGCATTTTCCCTACGACCCGCCCGCGCCCTTCGCCACCCTGTTCGGGCCCGACGCGCCCCTGACCCTGGAGCAGCGGCGCGGCCGCGAGTGGTACCAGGCCGTGAACGCGGGAACCGCCCGCCCGACCGCCGAGGAGACCGCGCACCTCGTGCGCCTCTACGACGGGAACCTGGCCTACGCCGACCGGCAGGTGGGCGCCCTCCGGCGGGCCCTGGAGGCGCACGGTCTCTGGGACAAGACGGTCTTCATCGTCACCGCCGACCACGGCGAGCAGCTCTACGAGCGGGGCTACATCAGCCACAGCGCGCAGGTCCTCGAGCAGAGCACGCGCGTGCCCCTCATCGTGCGCCTGCCCGCGGGGACGGGCCCCCGCGGCGTGCGCATCCCCGCCCTGGTGGACCATCTCGACCTCGCCCCCACCGTGCTCGACGTGCTGGGGGGCATGGACGGCCCCGCGGGGAAGGCCTTCCAGGGACGCAGCCTCCTGGAGACGGCCCTGGGTGCGCCGGGGAAGCCGGCCGTGCTCTCGCGGACGGTGTGGGACCGGCCCGTGTACGCCCTGCGCGACGAGCGGCACAAGCTGATCTTCGACACGCGCACCGGGCGCGGGCAGCTCTACGACCTCCAGGCGGACCCGGGCGAGACGCGCGACCTCAGCGGCGCGCAGCCCCTGCGCGCCGCCTACTACCGCCAGGAGCTGCAGCACTGGGTGGCCGGGCTGCTGGCCCGGCCCGCCGAGCGGACGGGGGCCGGCCGCCTGACGCGCGAGCAGTGCGAGAACATGCGCGGGCTGGGCTACGTCGTGGCCGACTGCGACTAGCCCTCCGCGGGGCGCGACCACGGCGCGGACCTCGTCAGGGCCCCGAAGACGGGGCTGGTCAGGAAGGTAGTGGCCAGCGCCATCAGCACCAGCATGGTGAAGAGCGTGGGGGAGAGCACGCCCAGGTCCAGGCCGATGTTCAGCACGATCAGCTCCATGAGGCCGCGCGTGTTCATGAGCACGCCCAGGGCCGCGGCGTCCCGCGCGCCCATGCCCCGGAGGCGCGCGGCCAGGAAGGAGCCTCCCCACTTCCCGGCCGTGGCCGCCGCGATCACCACGCCGCAGAGCAACCAGTCCCGCGCGTCCTGGAGGAGTCCGATCTCGGTGCGCAGTCCGGTGAAGGCGAAGAAGGCGGGGAGGAGCAGCACCACGACCATGTCCTCGATCCGCACGCGCAGCCCGTCGGCCAGCCGCCCGTCGTGCGGCGTCAGGGCGCCGAAGAGGAAAGCTCCGAACAGCGGGTGGATCCCGATCCGGTCCGTGGCCGAGGCGGAGAGCAGCAGCCCGACGAGCACGAGGGCCAGCGTGCCGGGATCAAGGGGCTCGCGGCCCCGCTCTACGCGCGCGGCCAGCCGCCGCATGACGGGGCGGACGGCGAAGAACATGACGGCCAGGTACAGCGCGGCCAGGGGCAGGGTCCAGAGCGCTCCACCAACGTCGGCGGTGGCCATGCCCACCACCAGGGCGAGCAGGGCCCAGGCCGTGGCGTCGCCGACCGCCGCGCAGGCCAGAGCCAGCATGCCCAGCGGCGTCCGGTGCATCTCCCTGTCCCGCAGGATCCGCGCCAGCACCGGGAAAGCCGTCACCGAGAGCGAGATGCCCAGGAAGAGGGAGAAGGGGGTGAAGCCCACCCCGCGCGGCGCGTAGAGAGGGTGGAACCACAGGGCCAGCACCGAGCCGAGGAGGAAGGGCACCACGATGCTGGCGTGGGAGATGGCGACGACGGTCTGCGTGTTGCGGCGCAGGAGCCGGACGTCGAGCTCGAGACCAACCACGAACATGAAGAGCACCACGCCGATCTTCGAGATCAGGCCGAGGGAGGGCACCACCGACGGGGGGAAGAGGGCACCGTGGGCACCTGGCGCGAGGACGCCCAGCAGCGACGGTCCGAGCACGATGCCGGCCACGACCTCGCCGATCACCGGGGGCTGGCCCAGCCAGCGCCGGCCGAGCCGGCCCAGCACCTGCGCGGCCAGCATGACCACCGCCAGCGCGAGCATGACCCGGGCGAGGTCGGGGGCGGGAGCGGGAGGGGCCGCCTCCACGGGGAGGCGCAGGCCCTCCTCCAGGCCGGCGCCCCGCGCGCGCACCGCGAGGTACGCGGCCACGGCGGCGCCCAGCAGCGCGACGTAGAAGACGACGGTACGGGCCTGCCGGCGCTCCACGCGATGTCCTGGTCCCTCAGGCCCGCCGCGTCCGCTCAGGTTGTTCGGCTCTCCGGGTTGCGGGCCAGTATAGGCGAGAGCGCGCGGTCCCGGCCGCGCCTGGACCATGCTGAGGGGCGGCGCGGCGCTTGACTTGCGCCAGCCACGGGCGTTCTTGTTAGCAGCGCCCTCCCCGCTCGGTGGGCGGGATGGGCACGGGGAGTGTGCCCACATGAGAGACGACCTCGTGTTCGGAATGGCCGGCTCGGGCGGGGACGGCATCGTCTCCGCAGGCGAGTCCCTGATCGCGGCGGCGGCGGCGGACGGCTATCACGCGATCATGACCAAGAGCTTCGGCTCCCAGATCCGCGGAGGGGAGTCCTCCTGCCGCGTGCGCATCGCCACCGCCGAAGTCCTGAACCCGGGGGGCGCCCTGGACGTGGCGGTCGCGCTCAACTGGGACGACTTCACGAGGTTCGGGGCGGAGCTGCCGGTCAGCGGCTCGACGGTGGTGCTGTACGACGCGCGCACGGGAATCCAGCCCCACGAGGTGCCGCTGGTGGGGGTCACGCCGAAGGAGGTACTGCCCATACCGATCGCCGACCTCGCGCGCGAGCACGCCGGGAGCGAGCGGGCGAAGAACAGCGTGGTCCTCGGCCTGGTGGCGGGCTTCTTCGAGGTGTCCCGGGAGGGGTTGCTGAACGGCCTCCGCCGCAGGCTCGCCAAGAAGGGCGAGGAGGTGCTGCGGTCCGCCGAGCGCGCGTTCGCCGCCGGGGAGGCCTGGGCGGCCGCGCATCCGCTCCGGGAGCCGATGCCCCTCGCCAGGCCCGCCGCGAGCGCCCCCGCCCGGATGCTGACGGACGGCAACGAGGTCTGCGGCGCCGCCGCCATCGCCGCCGGCTGTCGCTTCTTCGGTGGCTACCCGATCACGCCCTCCACCGAGATCATGCAGTTCCTGAGCCGCGAGATCTGGAAGTACGGGGGCGCCGTGCTGCAGGCAGAGGACGAGATCGCGGGCATCGGCGCGGCCGTGGGCGCGTCGTTCGCCGGGGTCAAGGCCATGACCGCGACCTCGGGCCCCGGCATGTCCCTGAAGAGCGAGATCATGGGCCTGGCCACCATCGCCGAGCTGCCCCTCGTGATCGTCAACGTGCAGCGGGGCGGGCCGTCCACCGGCATGCCCACGAAGGCCGAGCAGGCCGACCTGTACCAGGCCGCGTTCTCGGCGCACGGGGACGCCGCGCGCCCGGTGCTCGCGCCCACCAGCGTCACGGACACCTTCTGGACGACGGTGCAGGCCTTCAACGTCGCCGAGCGCTTCCAGACGCCGGTGATCGTGCTCTCCGACCAGGAGATCGCGCAGCGCAAGGAGACGCTCGACGACATCGACGTCGGCGCCATCGAGATCGAGGAGCGCCGCCGCCCGGGAGAAGGGGAGCTGCAGGACTACGCCCGCTTCACCCTCACCGCCTCCGGCGTCAGCCCCATCAGCCAGCCGGGCGTGCGCGGGGGCGCCTACCTCGCCTCCGGCATCGAGCACAACGAGCGCGGCGCGCCCACCGCCAGCGGCGCCCTCCATTCCCGGATGAACGAGAAGCGCTTCCACAAGCTCGAGCCCCTGAAGCGGAGGGCCGACCTGTTCCGCGTCTTCGGGGACGAGGCGGCGCCGGTGGGACTCGTCAGCTGGGGCTCCTGCGCCGGGGTGTGTCGCGAGGCCCTCGCCCACGCCCGCGCCCGGGGCCTGAAGGCCAAGCTGCTGGTGCCCCATCTCCTCTACCCGGTGGCGGAAGAGGTCTACGGGGACTTCTTCGCCTCCGTGCGCGCGGGGCTCGTCGTCGAGCAGTCGCACCAGGGGCAGTTGTACCGGATGCTGCGCATGTTCCTGGACCTGCCGCGGGGCGTGCGCTCGCTCGCCCGCAGCGGCGCCAACCCGTTCCTGCCCATCGAGGTCGCCGAGCGGCTGCACGCTGCGGCCGAGGCCCTCCAGCGCGACGGTGGGTCCGCCCGCCAGCCCCAGGAGTGACGCGATGACCACGACCATCCATCCGGCAGGACGAGCCATGGAGCCCAGGGAGTTCAAGAGCGACCTGAAGCCGATCTGGTGCCCCGGCTGCGGCGACTTCGGCGTGCTGCAGGCCCTGTATCGCGCGCTGGCGAGCGTGGGCAGGCCGCCCCACGAGATCGCGTTCGTGTCGGGCATCGGCTGCTCCAGCCGCATTCCCGGCTACACCACCGCCTACGGCTTCAACAGCGTACACGGACGCGCGCTGCCCATCGCGCAGGGGATCAAGATCGCGAACCCCGACCTGCTGGTGCTGGTGGCGGGGGGCGACGGCGACGGTTTCTCCATCGGCGGGGGACACCTGCCCCACGCCGTCCGGCGCAACCTGGACCTCACCTACGTGGTGATGGACAACCAGGTCTACGGCCTCACCAAGGGCCAGCTCTCCCCGACGTCCCCGCGCGGCCGGCAGACCGTCACCTCGGCCCACGGGTCCCTGGAGGACCCGGTCAACCCTCTTCTCTACGTGCTGGCCTACGGCGCCGGCTTCGTGGCCCAGGGCACTCCGGCCGACATGCCGGGACTGACCGCGCTGATCGAGGAGGCCATCCGCTTCCCCGGCTTCGCGTTCGTCAACGTGCAGTCGCCCTGCGTGACCTTCGGGGAGGCGGAGCAGCAGCTCAGGGAGCACAAGGCGCAGATGAAGCCGCTGGTCGCTCTCGGCCACGACCCCGTCGACCGCCTGAAGGCGATGGCCTTCGCCGCCGAGTACGGCCGCGAGCTGCACACGGGCGTCTTCTACCGGAACCCGCAGCCGGGGCCGACCTACGAGGCCCTGGTCGCGCAGCGGCAGTTGGAGCTGGGGCCGCAGGCGCTGCCCCGTGAGAGGATCCTCGACCTCTTCCGCAAGTCCGGAGGCCAGTGATGCCGATCCGGGACGTCGACCTCTCGCGGCTGTCCCTCAAGGACGCCCTCGACCTCGCGGCCCTCGTCGAGGAGGAGGCCCACGAGCGCTACCTGGAGCTGGCCGACCAGATGGAGAAGCATCGCACGCCCGAGGCGGCGCGCTTCTTCCGGTTCATGGCCGAGAACGAGGCGAAGCACGGGGCGGCCCTGGCCGAGCGCCGCCACGCCCTGTTCGGCGACGCCCCCCGCGACGTGCGCCGCACCATGATCTTCGACGTCGAGGCCCCCGACTACGACGAGGTGCGCGCATTCATGTCCGCGCGCCACGCCCTGGGCATCGCCCTCCGCGCGGAGGAGAAGGCCCACGCGTTCTTCGTGGAGGCGCTGGCCCACTTGAAGGACGCACAGGTGAACGCGCTCTTCGCCGAGCTGCGGGACGAGGAGGTCCACCACCAGGACCTCGTGCGCCGCGAGATGCTCCGGCTCCCCCCGGAGGCCGACACGACCGGCGAGGCCTTCGTGGACGAGCCGAGCGCCCAATAGGCGCCGTGTCGGTTCTCGCTCGTCGGCCGGCGCGCGCGCGCCGGGGTGCGGGTGTTGACACGTCGGTGGTCAGGAGGTCTAGAATCCCGCTCCCCCCCGCTTGAAGGAGAAGGGCGTGGCCATGCGCGAGAGGCGCAGATGACGGTCATGCTGAACAACAACTCGGGCGCCCTGCCCATCGACGGCTGGGCGTGGTCGGGGCCGGAGCTTCCGGCCGGCCCCGTCACCAGGCCGTAGGCGTCGCCGGAGGGCCCCCGCGCGGCCGCGCTGGCGCGGCTACAAGAGGAGTGACATGCAGACGTTGCTCGCAAACGAAGAATCGAAACCGTCGTCGGGCGCCCCCGCGGGGAACGTGCTCGGCCTGGTGGCCAGCGGCGTCGGCATCGCCCTCGCGCTGGTCCTGGCCGTCCTGCTGTACCTCGCCAACAAGAAGATCGACGCCCTGCAGGCGCGCGTGGCCGAGGTGTCGGCGGCGAGCGAGGCGCAGGACAAGGAGATCGACCTCGCCCTCGCCGCGGTCAAGGGCCAGACCAAGGCCATCGCGGAGCGCGCGGGCGTCACCGCGGCCGAGCTCGAGAAGACGGCGAACGCGGCCAAGGAGCTGCGCGTGGCCCAGAGCAAGGGCCAGAAGAGCCTCGAGAACCTGGGCGGCGAGGTGGGCAAGGTCAAGGAGGAGGTGGCCGCGCAGAAGGCCGCCATCGACGAGGCCAACGCCAAGCTGAGCCGGGCCATCGGCGACCTCGGCGAGCAGAGCGGCCTCATCGCGCGCAACGCGGAGGAGCTGGAGGCGCTCCGGCGCACGGGCATGCGCGACTATCTCGACTTCGACCTCAAGAAGTCCAAGGCCGCGACTCCCGTAGGTCCGGTGGCCATCCGCCTGACGGGCGCGGACGTCAAGCGGCACAAGTTCAACATGATCCTGGTGGTGGACGACCTGCAGATCGAGAAGAAGGACAAGACCCTGCTCGAGCCGGTGCAGTTCTACCGGAAGGGCTCGCGCCAGCTCCAGGAGATCGTCGTCTTCACGGTGGCCAAGGACCGGATCGCCGGCTACCTGAGCATGCCCAAGGCGGCCGAGACCGCCGCGCCGTAGCCCCCTGCGCTTGCCGGCCGCACGCCTGATCGCGGCGGGCCTGCTCGCCCTCGGGGCAACGTTCCCCGCCCCGGGGGCGCCGCAGGCCGAGCCGCAGGTCCCCGTCTTCTCGACCGACCTCTCGTTGGTGAACGTCTCCGTGGCCGTCGAGGACGGCAAGGGTCACCCCATTCCCGGCCTCACCGCCCGCGACTTCGTCCTCACCGAGGACGGCAAGCGGCGGACGATCGAGCTGTGCTCCAGCGTCGGACAACCCGGGGGCGCGCCCGCCCCCGCCCTCGACGTGGCGCTGCTCGTGGACACGAGCGACAGCATGCTGGAGACCTTGCGGCGCTCGCAGGAGGCGGCCACCCGCTTCCTGACCGCCCTGCCCAACACCCAGGAGCGGCTGGTCATCCTCTTCGACCAGACGCAGCGCCTGGAGCCCTTCGACCCCGAGCACCCGGAGTCCCTCTTCGCGCGCCTGGCCCTGATCCCGGACGGCGGCAACACCGCCCTGCGCGACGCGGTGACCTTCGCCCTGCGCAGCCTGGGCACCTCGGGAGGCCGCTCCGCGATCGTGCTCCTCACGGACGGTATCGACACCGTGAGCACGGTCTCGCCCGAGGCCATGGAGAGGGCGGTGCAGTCGAAGGCGGTCGTCATCTACTCCGTCGCCTACCCGCCTCCCCCGGGCGCGGACGGTCCCGACCACAAGGAAGCGGTGAGGACGCTCGAGACCCTGGCCCGTCTCTCGGGGGGCCGCATGTTCCGCATCGCGAACGAAGGGGCCCTGGCGGGCGTGCTCGACGAGATTCTCGCCGACCTCCGCGCCCAGTACGTGCTCGGCTTCGCGCCGGACGCGCGGGGCGCCACCGCCCGCCTGCGGAAGATCCAGGTGAAGGTGCCTTCCCGGCCCAAGGCGGTCATCCGGCACCGCGCGGGGTATCGGCTGGGCGCGCGCTGAGCGGTCCTGGCGTCAGCGCCGGAGAACCGGCTTCGGGTCGTGGATCGACTAGCGCGAAATGGCCGGGATCAGTTCGCGAACCACGAAGTCGACGGTGACGCCGAACGAGTCGTTGGTGGTGCCCGTGTTCACCACCACGAGATCGAGCGAAGGCACCACGAAGAGGAACTGGTTCATGTTGCCGGACGCGATGATGACGCGGTTGTTCACGTCCGCCGTCGAGAGCGCCGAGTTGATCGGAGCCATCCACCAGAGGTAGCCGTAGTCCACCGGCACCCCGCCGAACTGCGACGCCCGCGTGGTGACGGGCGCGGTAGACCGCGCGAGCCAGGCGGGGGAGACGAGCTGCTGGCCATTCCAGAGACCCTGTCTCAGCACGAGGTAGCCGACCCTCGCGAGATCGATCGCCCGGAGGTAGAGCCCGCCGCCCGTGTGGACCGTGGTGTCGTAGCTCGAGACGATCCAGTACTGTCCGCTGGCTCCGAGCGGCGAGAACAGGCGATCGCGCGCGTAGGCATAGAACGGAGCGCCGGTCGCGCTCGCGACGGCGGCGCCCAGGGCGATCACCCCGCCGCTGTTGTACTGCCACAGGGCGCCGGGCTCGGCGTTGAAGGGCTGTTCGAGGGCGATCCGCACCCAGTCGCCGCGGGAGTTGTTGAGGAGCTCGAGAGGCGATCCCGGATAGGGGTATTCGTAGAAGTTCAACCCCGACCGCATTTCGAGGAGATGGCGAAGGGTGACGCGCGCCAGGCGGGGATCGAGAGAGGCGTCCGAGTACCGGGGCAGCAGCGACAGCACGGGAGCCTCGATGTCGAGAGAGCCCTGGTCCGATGCGATGCCGGTGACCAGGGAGGTGACGCTCTTGCTCACCGACTGCATGGTGTGGACGTCGTCTCGAGAGGAGCCGCCGAAATAGCGCTCGCTCACGAGGTATCCGTGCCGGACCACCAGGAAGGAGTCCAGCCCGCGCCAGGTACTCGAACCGACCCGCTGGTCGACGCGCGCCAGGACGCTGCTCGGAATGCCGACCTGCTCGGGACTCGCGGTGCGCCACGTCGTGTCCGGGAAGTAGGTGACGGCATCGGGAGGAAGCGCGCTCGCCGTCGCCGGCGCTTGGTTCGGGGAGCCCACACCTTCGCCGCCGCAGGCGCCCAGCAAGGCCAGCCCGAACGCGAGGCCGCACCGTCGAGGTCTCGTCCCCATCGCCTCTCCGTGAAACGCGCGCGACGGGACCGATTGTCACCTGCCCGGCCGCTCGCGGGAAGAGGTTGCTTCGCGCTGCCCGCGATATCCAACGATTTGCATGCTCCCGGGACGTGGAAGCGGCGTCTTCGGCGCGGGCCTGGACTATGTGACTAGTCATGACCATAATGGGGTCATGAGCAGGGTCGGGATCGCGGATCTGAAGGCGCACTTGAGCCAGCACCTGCGTCGGGTGCGAGGTGGCCGTACCATCACGGTCGTCGATCGGGACACCCCGGTCGCGCAGATCGTCCCATACGACGTCGCCGCCGCGCTCGAGATCCGGCGCGCTGTTCGGAAGCCGAGCGAGCTTCGCCTCCCTCCGCCGCTGGCAAAGGCGACGGACAGCCTTGCCCTCCTTCTGCGGGATCGCGCCTCGAGATGATCGCTTACCTCGACACCTCGGCCCTGCTGCGGCTCGTGTTGCGCGAGCCGGGCGCTCTCGAGGAGCTTCGATCCTGCGAAGCTCTCGTCTCGAACGAGATGATCGCGGTGGAGTCGCTGCGCGCGATCGACGGGCTACGCCTTCAGGGCGTGCTCTCCACGGAGGATGCGGCCTCGAGGCGCGAGACGGCGAGGGAGTGGCTCGAGGCCGTCGACCTCGTCCTGCTCCAGCGTCCCATCCTGGCCCGTGCCTCCGAGCCGTTCCCGAACCCCCTGGGCACTCTCGACGCGCTTCACCTGTCGACGGCCCTGGTCTGGCAGGATCGGATTGGCCAGAGGCTCCTGATGGCCACGCACGATCGCGATCTCGCGCTCGCCGCGCGCTCGTTCGGGTTCGATGTCCGAGGCGTCTGAGGGAGCCGCCGGGGGCTGCCGCGAGGGGCACGGGAAGCGGCCATGACCGACTCAACGCACGACGAGCGTCGCCTCCGGCTGGTCGATAGCCATCTCCACCTCGACATGCCGCAGTTCGACGCCGACCGCGCGGAGGTGGTGGCCCGCGCGCGGGCGGCGGGGGTGGAGACCATGCTCGTGGTGGGGGGCATGGACGAGGAGGACGGACACCGGCGCGCGCTCCGCGTAGCGGAGGGCCTGGGCCTGCCCGCCAGCGCCGGCATCCACCCGCACGAGGCGCGCCTGGCCGGCGAGGCGCGCTACGACGAGCTGCGCGGCCTGGCCCGGGAGCGCCGCATCGTGGCCCTGGGCGAGCTGGGCCTGGACTTCCACTACGACCATTCCCCGCGGGAGGCGCAGCGCGAGGCCTTTCGGCGGCAGGTCCGCCTGGCGCGGGAGGTCGGGCTGCCCCTGATCGTCCACACGCGGGAGGCGGACGGGGAGACGGCCGCGCTCCTCGAGGAGGAGAAGGCCGGCGAGGTGGGCGGGGTGATCCACTGCTTCACCGGCGGGGAGGACCTGGCGCGGCGCGCCCTCGCCCTGGGCTTCTACCTGTCGTTCTCGGGCATCGTGGCCTTCCCCCGGGCGGAGGCCATCCAGGCGGTGGCCCGGAGCGTTCCGCGCGACCGGCTCCTGGTGGAGACGGACGCCCCCTTCCTGGCCCCGCCCCCGCACCGCGGGAGGCGCAACGAGCCGGCCTTCGTGGTGGAGGTGGCGCGCGCGGTGGCCGGGCTCCGCGGCGAGCCCCTCCCCGAAGTGGCCGCCGCCGCCGCCGCGAACTTCCGCCGGCTGTTCGTTGACAACGTAGCGTGAATCCGTCAGTTTCTAGCCCTCCTCTCCGTGTTCCTAGGCGGCGAGAAGGTGGATGGCTGAGAGCTCCTTCGACATCGTGAGCGAAGTGGACCTCCAGGAGGTCAAGAACGCCGTGGCCCAGGCCATGAAGGAGATCGTCAACCGCTACGACCTGAAGGGGACGGGCTCCGGCGTGGAGCTGCGCGGCGAGGAGCTGCTCCTCACCTCCTCCGACGAGTTCAAGCTGAAGGCCGTGCGCGACGTGCTGGAGGGCCGGCTGGTGAAGCGCAACGTCCCCCTCAAGGCCCTGTCCTTCGGCACCATGGACAAGGCGCTGGGGGGCACCGTGCGCCAGGCGGTGAGCCTCCAGAAGGGGATCCCCTCGGACAAGGCGCGCGAGATCGTCAAGCTCATCAAGGGCAGCAAGCTGAAGGTCCAGGCCGCCATCCAGGGGGAGCAGCTGCGCGTCTCGGGCAAGAACAAGGACGACCTGCAGGCGGTGATGCGCACGCTGCGCGAGACCGACCTCGGCATCAACATGCAGTTCACCAACTACAGGTAGGCGCGCTTGGCCTCTGCCGATCCCGTCGGGACTCCCAAGGTGGCGGACCTCAAGGAGATCGCCTCCCTGGTGGAGGACGACCTCCTCCGCGTGGAGGAGCTGTTCGCCGAGCAGTGCCGCTCGGACGTGCCCCTGGTGGCGGAGATCGGGCGCTACATCCAGGACGGAGGGGGCAAGCGCATCCGGCCCGCCCTCCTGCTCCTGGGCAGCCGGCTGTGCGGCTTCCGCGGCGAGCGCGCCATCGTGCTGGCCTCGGTGGTGGAGTTCATCCACACCGCCACCCTGCTCCACGACGACATCATCGACCAGGCCACCGTGCGCCGCGGACGCCGCAGCGTCAACAGCCGGTGGGGCAACGACATCACGGTCCTCCTGGGCGACTTCCTCTACACCAAGGCCATGTCCATGGCCCTGAGCCAGGACAACCTTCCCATCCTGCGCCTGCTCTCCGACACCACCCTGCGCATGACGGAGGGGCAGCTCCTGGAGATCGAGACCAATGGCGACCTCGGCGTCTCCGAGGCGCGCCACCTCGACATCATCCGGCGCAAGACGGCGGACCTCTTCTCCGCCTGCCTGCGCATCGGGGGCATGCTGGGGCGGGTGGGGGAGGAGCGGGAGGCGGCCCTCGCCCGTTACGGCCTGAACCTCGGGATCTGCTTCCAGATGGTGGACGACCTGCTGGACTTCACCGCCGACGCGGAGGCGCTGGGCAAGCCCGCCGCCCACGACCTGCGCGAGGGCAAGCTGACCCTGCCCGTGATCTTCCTGCTGCGGCGCGGGGGGCAGAAGGCGCGCGACCTCGTCTCCGCCGTTCTCGAGGAGCGCGGCTTCGGCCGCGTCTCGCGGGGGGAGCTGCTCGCGCTGGCCCGCCAGGCCGGGGCGGTGGACGAGGCGCGCGCGCAGGCGGAGCGCTACGCGGGCCTGGCCCGCCGCGACCTCGCCGTGTTCGAGCGCTCGCCGTTCCTGGAGGCGCTCGAGGCCCTGCCCGACTTCATCCTCGCCCGCGACCACTAGGCGCGCGTGACGCGCGAGCAGGCCGGGAAGCGGATCGGCGCGCTCCGCGACCTCATCCGGCGCCACGACCACCTCTACTACGTGCAGGCGCGGCCGGAGGTCTCCGACCAGGAGTACGACCGGCTCTACCAGGAGCTGCGCTCCCTGGAGGAGGAGTTCCCGGAGCTGGTGACCCCGGACAGCCCCACCCAGCGCGTGGGGGAGCAGCCGAACGACGCCTTCGCCACCTTCGTGCACCGCACGCCCATGCTCAGCCTCGACAACACGTACACCGAGGACGAGCTGCGCGAGTTCGAGCGCCGCATCTTCCGGCAGGTGGGGGAGCGTCCGATCGACTACGTGGCGGAGCTGAAGATCGACGGGCTCTCCATAGCCCTGCACTACGAGGGGGGCCGCCTGGCGCGGGGCGTCACCAGGGGGAACGGCGTGAGGGGGGACGACGTGACGCCCAACGTGCGCGCCATCAAGGCGGTGCCCCTGGCCCTGTCCGGGCCCGGCGTGCCCGCGGAGCTGGAGGCGCGGGGAGAGGTGTTCCTTCCCCGCTCCCGCTTCGAGGCCATCAACCGCGAGCGGGAGGAGCGGGGGGAGGAGCCCTTCTCCAACCCGCGCAACTCCGCGGCGGGCACCATCAAGACGCTGGACACGCGCGTGGTGGCCGCGCGCGGCCTGGACATCTACCTCTACTCCGTGGCCCACCTGAAGGGGACGCCCCTGCGCGGCCAGTGGGAGGCCCTGGAGCGCCTGCGCGGCTGGGGCCTCAAGACCAACGACGCCTCGCGCCTCTGCCACGGCCTGGACGAGGTCCTGGACTTCGTGCGCGCGTGGCAGGAGAAGCGCGACGGGCTGGAGTACGAGACGGACGGGGTGGTGGTGAAGGTGGACTCCTTCGCCCTCCAGCAGGAGCTCGGCTTCACCTCCAAGTTCCCGCGCTGGGCCATCGCCTACAAGTACCCGGCGCGCCAGGCCCGCGCCGTGGTGCGCGAGATCGTGCCCTACGTGGGCCGCACGGGGAAGATCACGCCCGTGGCGCACCTGGACCCGGTGGCCCTGGGTGGCGTCACCGTCGGCCGCGTGACCCTGCACAACGAGGAGGAGGTCGCGCGCAAGGACGTGCGCGCGGGCGACACCGTGGTCATCGAGCGGGGGGGCGACGTGATCCCCAAGGTGGTGCGCGTGGTGGAGGAGGATCGCCCGCCCGGCGCCGTGCCCTGGACGCCCCCGGCGCGCTGCCCCGTGTGCGGGTCCGACGCCATCAAGCCGGAGGGCGAGGTGGACCGTCGCTGCACCAGCTCGTCCTGCCCCGCGCAGATCGAGCAGGGCCTGCAGCACTTCGCGGGGCGCTCGGCCATGGACATCGAGGGGCTGGGCCACGTGCTCGTGCGGCAGCTCACCCGCCGGGGCCTCGTGCGCGACTTCGCCGACCTCTACCGCCTGCGCGAGCGGGACGAGGAGCTGCTCGGGCTGGAGCGCATGGCGCGCAAGTCGGTGGACAACCTGCTGGCGGGAATCGAGGCCAGCAAGCGCCGCGAGCTGCACCGCCTGCTCTTCGGGCTGGGCATCCGCATGGTGGGCGAGCGGGCGGCCCTGCTCCTGGCCCGCCGCTTCCGCACCATGGAGGGCCTGCGCGCGGCCACCCTGGAGGAGATCGACGAGATCTACGAGATCGGCCCCGCGGTGGCGCAGTCGGTCCACGATTGGCTGGCCCAGGAAGCCAACCGGTCGCTGCTCGACCGCCTGGCGGCGGCCGGCGTGCAGATGGAGGAGCCCGCCTCCGCGGAGGGGACGGTGGAGACGGTGCTCCAGGGCAAGCAGTTCGTGCTCACGGGCGCGCTCACGGCCATGACCCGCGACGAGGCCAAGGCGGCCATCGAGGCGCGCGGGGGCCGCGTCACCGCGGCCGTCTCGAAGAAGACGAGCTACGTCGTAGCCGGTGCGGACGCGGGCGCGAAGGCGGAGAAGGCGCGGACCCTGGGGGTGAAGATCCTGGACGAGGCGGGCTTCCGGGCCCTCCTCGAGGGCGGGGTGCCGCCCGCCGAGGAGCCCGGGCCGGAGGAGGGCTAGCCGGCGGACCCGCCCCCGCGCGTGGCCGCGTCCACGGCCCGCTTCCGGGCCCCGGGTATACTGGCGTCAGTACCCATGTCACGCGCCGCCGTCTTCCTCGGAGCCCTGCTGCTGTCCGGCCTTTCCGCCCTGGTGGGAGCCCTGGCCGGGGGTGCCGGGCGCGTGCCGGTGAGCGCGGCCCCCGTGCCCGACCTGCAGGGCCCGTCGTTCGCCTCGGTCATCGAGCAGGTGAACCCCGCCGTCGTCCACATCACGGTGGTGGACGACGAGTCCGCCCCGGGCGCGGACGAGGAGGAGGAGATCGAGGAGGGGGAGGAGGACGAGGAGGCCCCCGACCTGGGCCGCCGCCGGGGCGAGGGCACGGGGTTCGTGGTGGACCCCCTCGGGTACATCCTGACCAACCACCACGTGGTGGCCGCCCCGCGCCGCATCCGGGTGCGCCTGGCCGACAAGCGCGAGTTCCCGGCCACGGTGGTGGGCACCGACCCTTCCACCGACCTCGCCCTGCTGAAGGTCAACGCGGCGGGACTCCCCATCGTGCCCCTGGGCGACTCCGACCGCCTGAAGGTGGGGGAGTGGGTGTGCGCCATCGGCAACCCCTACCGCTTCGACCACTCGGTGACGGTGGGCGTGGTGTCGTCCAAGGGGCGCAAGATCTACGACGCCTCCTTCGACGCCTACATCCAGACCGACGCCGCCATCAACCCCGGCAACTCGGGAGGGCCGCTCATCAACGCCCGCGGCGAGGCCGTCGGCATCAACTCCGCGGTCAGCGTCCAGGGCCAGGGCATCGGCTTCGCCATCCCCATCAACACCGCGCGCGAGGTGCTCGAGCAGCTCCGCCTCCGCGGCCGCGTCACGCGCGGCTACCTGGGCGTGCAGCTCCAGGACCTGGAGCCCGAGCTGCTCAAGCTGGTGGGGGCCCGGGACACCGCGGGCGCGCTGGTGGTGGACGTCCTGGAGGGCTCCGGCGCGGACGCCGGCCTGCGCCGTTACGACGTCATCATCGCCGTCTCCGGCGTGCCCGTGCGCGACGGCGACCACCTCGTCCGTGTCATCTCCGCCCGCCCCCCCGGGTCCAGCGTGGCCCTGCGCGTCCTCCGCGACGGGCGCGAGATGGTCCTGAGCGCGCGCCTGGGCGAGCGCCAGGCCGCGGCCAAGGACGACGGCGAGCCGTCGTGGGCGGCGGAGGAGCGCGGGGGCGACGTCCTCGGCCTCGACGTGGCCGACCTCGGCCGGGAGGACCGCGCCCACCTGCGCGTGGGCCCCGACCGCACCGGCGTCATGGTGCGCCAGGTGCTGGGCCTGGCCGCGGGCAGCGAGGCCCTGCTGCCGGGCGACCTCGTGCTCGAGGTCAACCGGCGGCGCACCCCCGACGCCGCCGCCTACCACGCCGCCCTCAAGATGCTGGCCCCGGGACAGACGGCGTGGCTCTTCGTCTACCGCCCGCGGGCCGAGAGCGCGTTCCTGGCCAAGCTCGAGGTGGAGCAGCCGTGAGCGCGCGGGGCTAGTGGCCAAGGCCCGCGTCCTCATCGTGGACGACGAGGAGGGCGTCCGCTCCTCCCTGAAGATGATCTTCGAGTACGAGGGCTGGGACGTCCTCACCGCGGCGGGGGGGGAGGCCGGCCTCAAGATCGCGGAGAAGGAGGACCCCGACCTCGTCCTCCTCGACATCAAGATGCCCAACGTGGACGGCCTGGAGGTGCTCAAGCAGATCAAGGCCCGCGACGGCTCGCCTCCCGTGGTCATCCTGTCCGGCCACGGCAACATCAAGACGGCGGTGGAGGCCACCAAGCTGGGGGCCTACGACTTCATCGAGAAGCCCCCGGAGACGGAGCGACTGCTCCTGGTGGCGCGCAACGCGCTCTCCGAGCGCAAGCTGCGCGAGGAGAACCGGCGGCTGCGCCTCAGCTTCGACGAGCGCTACCGCATGGTGGGGAAGAGCGCGGCCCTGGACAAGGTGATGGAGTCCATCAAGCGGGCCGCCCCCACCGGGGCCACCGTCCTCCTGCGCGGGGAGAGCGGGGCGGGCAAGGAGCTGGTGGCGCGCGCCATCCACCGCAACAGCCTGCGCAAGGACGAGGCCTTCGTGCAGGTCAACTGCGCGGCCATCCCCGAGGAGCTGATCGAGAGCGAGCTGTTCGGCCACGAGAAGGGATCGTTCACCGGCGCCACCGAGAAGCAGATCGGCAAGTTCGAGCTGGCCGACAAGGGGACCATCTTCCTGGACGAGGTGGGGGACATGAGCCTGCGCACGCAGGCCAAGGTCCTGCGCGTGCTCCAGGAGGGCGAGGTCGAGCGCATCGGCTCCCAGAAGACGATCACCGTGGACGTGCGCGTCATCGCCGCCACCAACAAGAACCTCGAGGAGGCCATCGAGAAGGGCGACTTCCGCGAGGACCTCTACTTCCGCCTGGCCGTGATCCCCATCGCGGTGCCCGCGCTGCGCGAGCGCCGCGAGGACATCCCCGTGCTCGTCCAGCACTTCGTGGACCAGTTCTCCGCGGAGAGCGCCTTCCGCCCCAAGACCATCGGCCCCGAGGCCATGGAGGCCCTGCGCCGCCACCCCTGGCGCGGCAACGTGCGCGAGCTGCGCAACACCATCGAGCGGCTGCTCATCATGGTGCCCGACGACGTGGTCCGCGAGGAGCACCTGGGCGAGGTCCTGCGCCGGCCGGAGGGGGAAGGCGCCGCCGCCGACGCCGCCGGCTCCCTGCGGGACTTCAAGGAGGCGGCGGAGCGGCAGTTCCTGGTGCAGAAGCTCAAGGAGAACCGCTGGAACATCTCCGCCACCGCCACCTCCATCGGCACCCCGCGCTCCAACCTCTACAAGAAGCTCGAGCAGTACGGGATCAGCCAGGAGAAGGACGGCTAGCCGCCGGCGCGCCTGGCTCCGAGGCCGCGTGATCGCGCACAATCCCGACGGGCTCTTCCCTCCCTACCGCTGCTACAGCCATGCCGTGGAGATTCCCGGGGGCACCCGCCTCCTGGTGGTCAGCGGCCTCAACGGGTTCCTGGCCGACGGGACCACGATGCCGGAGTCGTTCGAGGAGCAGGGAGACGTCATCTGGACGCACCTGCGGACGATCCTGAACGCCGCCGGCATGGACTATGGCGACCTCGTCTCCCTGCGCACCTACCTCGCCCACCCCGCCTACGACGAGGCCAACGTCCGGCTTCGCGTGAAGTACCTCGGCTCGCATCGGCCCGCTCTCACCGTCGTCTGCTGCCAGCTCCTGGATCCGCGGTGGAAGCTGGAAGTCGAGGCGATGGCGGCCAAGTAGGCCGTGCTCTCGCCCGGGCGGCTTCGCCCTTGCCGGCCGGCGGAGAACCGGTAGGCTGGCGGGCAACCGAGGGGGCAACGATGGATCGACGCCGCTTCGTGACCGGTCTGGGGTCCGTCTTCGCTCTTGCCGGGCGCCAGGCCGGGGGAGCGCCCGGGGGATCGGCGCCGCCCCTGGTGACGCCGTACGGCGGCTCGTTGCCCTTCCTCGGCGGGTACCAGTTTCCGAAGGACTTCCTGTGGGGCGCGGCCACCGCCTCGTACCAGATCGAAGGCGGCTGGAACGAGGACGGCAAGGGCGAGTCGATCTGGGACCGCTTCTCGCACACGGCGGGCAGGGTCCGCGGCGGCTATACCGGGGACGTGGCGTGCGACTCGTACCACCGCATCCCCGAGGACGTGGCCCTGCTCCGGGCCATGAACCTGAAGAGCTACCGCTTCTCCATCGCCTGGCCGCGCGTGCAGCCGACGGGCTCGGGCGCGGCCAACGCCCGAGGCCTCGACTACTACGAGCGGCTCACGGACGCGCTGCTGAGGGCCGGGATACGGCCCTTCCCGACGCTCTTCCACTGGGACCTGCCCCAGGCCCTGGAAGAGCAGGGGGGCTGGCCCAACCGCGACCTGGCCGGGCGCTTCGCCGACTACGCCACGGCCGTGGCCAGGAGGCTGGCCGACCGCGTGCGGGTCTGGTCGATATTCAACGAGCCCTGGGTCTTCACCTTCCTGGGCTACTTCCTCGGCATGCACGCCCCGGGCCGCAAGGACCCGCCCGCGTTCGTGCGCTCGGTCCACGTGGTGAACCTCGCGCAGGGCCTGGCCTTCCGCGCGCTCAAGGCCTTCGACGCGAAGCTCGAGGTGGGTACGGCCTTCAGCATGTCGAACAGCGAGCCGGCGAGCCCGTCCCCCGAGGACGCCGCCGCCGCCGAGCGCTTCCACGCCTTCAACAACGTGCTGTTCCTGCACCCGGCGCTCAAGGGCGAGTACCCGGCGGAGGCCTTCGCCCACGGCCGTCCCATGGAGCTGATGGGTGTGCAGCCCGGGGACCTCGAGACCTGCCGCGTGCCCCTCGACTTCCTGGGCATCAACTACTACTTCCGCCAGCTCGTGCGGAACGATCCCTCGGACACGCTGGGCCCCCGCGTGGCCTCGCTGGGCGTGACCGGCGGCGGCGGCCCCCTCACCGACTTCGGCTGGGAAGTCTGGCCGGAGTCGTTCCACGCCCTGCTCATGCGCATCAGCCGCGAGTACGGCCGCCCGGTCATGGAGATCACCGAGAACGGCTGCTCCTTCGGCGACCCGCCGCTCCCGGACGGCACCATCCCCGACCGGCGTCGCATCGACTTCTACCGCGGCTACCTGGGAGCCGTGGGCCGCGCGGTGCGCGACGGGGCCCGCATCCGCGCGTACCACGCCTGGAGCCTGCTCGACAACTTCGAGTGGGCCGAGGGCTACGCCCAGCGCTTCGGCCTCACCTGGGTGGACTTCCGCACCCTGAAGCGCACGCTCAAGGACTCCGGCAAGTGGTACGGGCGCCTCGCCGCCAGCGGCGCGCTCGAGTAGGCGCGCGAGGCCGCAACACCGCGTGCGGAGCGCCCAGATCCGTGAGCATCGGGCGGCTTCGAATGCCTGCGTCCAGTTCTCGCCGCCGCGAAAGGCCCCCGCCTGAAATAGAGGATTGACAGCCGCCCCGGTGGGGTCTAAGATCCCGAACTGAAAATGAAAGTCAAGTTCATTTTCATGTCACCACTGGAGCTAACTATATGACTCGCTTGGCTATGCGCTCCATGCTCGCCCTCGCGGGAGGGCTGTTGACCGGGGGGTGGACACCCGGCGCGGCCCTGGCCCAGACCGATCTGGCCGCGATCGCGACCTCACGAACGCTGAGCGGCACCGTCGTGGACTCGACGGGCGGCGTCGTCGTGGGAGCAACCGTCAGCCTCGAGGCGGCCGAGGGCCCGCGAGAGACGGTCACCGACGCCTCCGGCCGCTTCGCCTTCCAGGACGTGGAGGCGGCCCCGGCCCGGCTCACGGTGACGCTGGATCACTTCGCGCCGGCATGGCTGGACGTCAAGGGCCCGCGGTCCGGCGTGCGCCTCGTGCTCCAGCCCCTGCCCGTGTCGGAGGTGGTGACGGTGCGCGAGGGCGGCACGTCCCGGATCGTCACCGCCACCAGGACGGACACGCTCCTGAGGGACGTGCCCCAGGCCGTGACGGTGGTGAGCCGGAGCGTCATCGCCGACCAGAGGATGCAGGGCATGGGCGACGTGGTGCGCTACGTCCCGGGGATCGGCATCGCCCAGGGCGAGGGCAACCGCGACACGCCGATCTTCCGCGGCAACAGCTCGACCTCGGACTTCTACGTGGACGGCGTCCGGGACGACGTCCAGTACTTCCGGGACCTCTACAACGTCGAGCGCGTGGAGGCGCTGAAGGGGCCCAACGGCATGATCTTCGGGCGCGGGGGAGTGGGGGGCGTCATCAACCGCGTGACACGCCAGGCCGAGCTGGGCACCGCCCCGCGCGAAGTCGTCCTCCAGCTGGGCTCCTGGGACGACCGCCGGGTGAGCGGCGATCTCGGCCTCTCCCCGAGCCCGCGCGTGGCCTTCCGCGTGACGGGGGTGTACGAGAAGTCCGACTCGTACCGGGAGGCCTTCGGGCTGGAGCGCTACGGCGTGAACCCGACGATGGCCGTCGCCATCGGCGCGCGGACGACCCTGCGCGCCGGGTACGAGCACTTCCACGACGACCGCACCGCCGACCGCGGCATCCCCTCCTTCCAGGGTCGCCCCGTCGTCACCGACGCCTCGACGTTCTTCGGCGACCCGGACGCCAGCGAGAGCACCGTCGGCGTCGACGTGGTGACGGCCACCCTCGAGCACGACTTCGGCAACGGCCTGGTCCTGCGGAACCGGGCGAGCTACGGCGACTACGACAAGTTCTACCAGAACGTCTTCCCGGGGGCGGTGAGCGCGGACGGCGCGCTCGTCAGCATCTCGGGCTACAACAACGGGACACAGCGGGAGAACCTCTTCAACCAGACCGACCTCGTCGTGGTGCGTCGCGCCCTGGGGATGGACCACACCCTGCTCCTGGGCGCGGAGGTCGGACGACAGGAGACCGACAACCTCCGCACCACGGCCTTCTTCACCTCCATCGGCCCGACCGTGACCTCCGTGAACGTCCCCGTGGCCGACCCCCGGACCTCGCTCCCCCTGACCTTCCGGCCCCTGCCCACCGACGCCGACAACCACGGCGTGGCCGGCGTCCTCGCCCTCTATCTCCAGGACCAGGTCGCCCTCTCCCGCCGCCTCCAGGCCGTCGTCGGCCTGCGCTACGACCGGTTCGACGTGGACGTCACCAACAACCGCACCCTGTCCGAGCTCTCCAGCCGGGACGACCTGCTCTCGCCGCGGCTGGGCCTCGTCTACAAGCCGTCGTCGTCGTCGTCCGTCTACGCCAGCTACACGGTTTCCTACCTGCCGCGCGCGGGGGAGCAGCTCGGCTCCCTCTCCCTGACCAACCAGGCCCTCGATCCGGAGAAGTTCCGGAACTACGAGATCGGGGCCAAGTGGGACGTCACTTCGGGGCTGGCCCTCACGGCGGCCGCCTACCGGCTCGACCGGAGCAACGTGACCGTGCCCGATCCCGCCGATCCCACCCGCTCCCTGCTCGTCGACGGCCAGCGCACGAAGGGCATCGAGCTGAGCGTGGCCGGCAACCTCACGCCGGCATGGACCGTCCTGGGCGCCTACGCCTATCAGGAGGGCGAGATCACGCGGTCGCTGTCCCCCACCGCGCAGGCCGGAGCCACGCTCGCGCAGCTCCCCGCGAACACGCTCTCGCTGTGGAACCGCTACGACTTCTCGCCGCGGGCGGGGGCGGGCCTGGGCCTCGTCCACCGCGGTGAGGTCTTCACCTCGACGGACAACACGGTGACCCTGCCCGCCTTCACGCGCCTGGACGCGGCGGTGTTCGTCGCCATCACCTCCCGGCTGCGGGCGCAGCTCAACGTCGAGAACGTGCTCGACACGGACTACTACGCCCACGCGCACAGCAACAACAACATCACGCCCGGGTCTCCACGCGCCTTTCGCGTGGGGGTGAGCGCCAGCTTCTAGACGAGATTCCGATCTCGGGGCCCGGCCGCCGGGAGGCAGGGGGCCGGGCACGGCGTGCTCGCGGCCGTGGCCGATCCATCGACTCGCGTTCCACGTGGACTGGGCGGAGGCGGCCCACCAGACCGGCTACCACGACCAGGGCCATCTGATCCGTGACTTCCGGGAGCTGGCCGGAGCACGCCGGGCGCCCTACTGGTCGCGCCGCGTCCCCGGCCAGGCCACCTCCATCCTCCTGGAGCAGGGCGGGCAGGGGACTTGCAGCACATCCCTCGGGGCCGGTGCGCCGGCGAGCGTGGGCCAGGGGGATCCGATGAGGCACTGGAATATCGCGGCGGGAGTCGTGACCCTGGCCGTGGCCGCGGGGCCGGCCTGCGGCGTGCGCGACTTCCTGGAGGAGGGCCGCCAGCAGAGCTGGTTCTTCACCACGGCGCGCACGGGGAACGAGGTGCGCGCGATGTCCGTCGCCCAGCTGGAGCGCGACGGCTACCGCATCGTGCGCAACGAGACGCAGTTCGTGGAGGGGGAGAAGCAGACCGACGCGGACAGCGTCGACGTCGTGCGCATGTCGATCCTGGGCTTCGACAACGAGGGCACGCGGGTGCGCGTCCAGGCCCTCACCGAGGACCTGACCGCAGGCGGCCGCCGGCAGGCGCGCTTCGTCTCGGGCTCCGCCGTGCAGGACGGGGGCGAGCTGGTCGACGTCCTGATGCTGCGCAACCCCGTGCCTTGATCGAGGACGACCCAAGGCCGTATCCTGGTCTGTCCGTAGAGCGGGCGGGGCGATCGCCGCGGCCATCGTCGGGCCGGGGAGGAAAGTCCGGACTCCAAAGGGCGGCGTGCTGGCTAACGGCCAGCGGGGGCGACCCCAGGGAAAGTGCCACAGAAAACACACCGCCGAACCCGGGGCAACCCGGGTGGCAAGGGTGAAAAGGTGCGGTAAGAGCGCACCGCCGTCGTGGTGACACGGCGGGCAGGGAAAACCCCACGCGGAGCAAGGCCAAATAGGGGGGCGTTCGAGGCTGGCCCGGCTGAAGCCCCCGGGTAGGCTGCTGGACGCCGCGGGCAACCGCGGCGCTAGAGGAATGATCGCCACCCGCCCTCGGGCGGGGACAGGATCCGGCTTACACGCCCGCTCTACGGACTCTCGCCCGCGGGCCGGTTCTCGGCCCGCGCGCCCCGCCGCATACAATCGCCGGCTCATGAACGTCCTGGTGACGGGCGGGGCGGGCTTCATCGGCAGCCATCTCGCGGAAGCGCTGGTCAAGGCCGGCCACCGCGTGCGCGTGCTCGACAACTTCTGCTCGGGCCGTGCCCGGAACCTCGCCGCGGTGCGCGGCGAGGTGGAGGTCCTGCGCGGCGACTGCGCGGACATGGCCGCCGCCCGGCGCGCGGTGCGGAAGGTCGAAGTGGTCTTCCACGAGGCGGCGGTGGCCAGCGTGACGCGCTCGGTCGAGGACCCGCCGCTGAGCCACCGCAACAACGGCACGGCCACCGTGACCCTCCTCACCGCCGCGCGCGACGCGGGCGTGCGCCGCGTCGTGTACGCGGGCTCGTCGTCCGTCTACGGCGACACGCCGAAGCTCCCCAAGCGCGAGGACATGGAGACGCGGCCCCTGTCGCCCTACGGCATCGAGAAGATGACGGGCGAGCACTACCTGCGCGCCTTCGCCCGCCTCTTCGGCATGGAGACGCTCACCCTCCGCTACTTCAACGTCTTCGGCCCCCGCCAGGACCCCGGCTCGCCCTACAGCGGCGTGATCAGCCTGTTCGCCACCGCCCTCCTGGCGGGACGGCGGCCCGTCATCTACGGAGACGGCAGGCAGAGCCGGGACTTCACCTACGTGGCGGACGTGGTGCGCGCGAACCTGCTCGCCCTGCGTGCGCGCGGGCTGCAGGGGCAGTCCGTGAACGTGGCCACCGGGCACCGGGTGACGCTCAACGCGCTCCTGCGCGTCATGGCGCGCCTGGCCGGCCGCCCGCCGAAGGCCGAGCACCGCACCCCGCGGCCCGGCGACGTGCGCCACAGCCTGGCCGACCTGCGCGCGGCGAAGAAGCTGCTGGGCTACCGGCCGCGCACGCCCTTCGACGAGGGGATCCGGCGCACGCTGGAGTGGTACCGCGTCGAGGCCTGAGGGTCAGCGCGCCGCGGCGAGGTGGGCCTCCCAGCTCCGCTGGAACTCGGGGTAGCTGAGGGCGAGGGCGACGGGCAGCGCCTCCTCGGGCGGGAAGCCGTCGCCGAGCGAGTTGAGGAGCCGGACCACCGCGGGCTCCCCCCGCCGCTTCACGATGTAGGCCACGGCGGAGAGGCTCTCCGCGTAGGCCAGCGGCAGGTCGCCCGCCTCGAGGCCCTGGAACGGCGCCTCCAGCGTGATCAGCGGCTTGAGACGGCCCGCGCGCAGGGCGGCGCGGCTGGGCTCGTCGCCGCGCGCGGGGTCGCCTCCCTCCAGCAGCTGCGAGACGCCCTCCTGGAGCCAGGTCGGGCAGTTCCCGCGCGTGCGGGCCAGGATGAAGGAGTGGGCCAGCTCGTGGCGCAGGAGGGCGGCCAGGCGCGGGGTCAGCGCCCGCACGCCGGCCACGGGAACGTGGATGGCCCCGTCGTTGAGGGCCCCCGCCCACTCCGGGGCCTCGTCCTGGAAGGCGGCCTCCGTCTTGAGCACCACCGACACCGACTCGTCGGGCTGGAAGCCCAGGCGGCGCGCGAACTCCGCGAAGGCGCCGTCGAGCGCGCGCAGCACCTCGTCGCCCAGCGGCTCGTTCACGCTGCCCTCGTAGCGGAGGCGGAAGCGCGCGCCTCCCCCCGGTTGCGAGGGAGCGGGCGCCACCTCGGCCATCCGGCGCGCCACCTCGGGGTCGGGACGCAGCTCCAGGCTGCGCTGGAAGGCGCGCGCGGCCCCCGGGCCGTCGCCGAGCGCGCTGAGCGCGCTCCCGAGGGCGGCCAGGGCGCGCGCGTCGTCGGGGGCCACGGCCAGCGCGCCCTCCGCGGCCTGGCGGGCGGCGCGGGCGTCGCCCAGGGCGAGCGACGCCTCGCTGAGCCCCTGCAGCGCGGCCAGCGAGCGCGGGTCGCGGGCCAGGGCGCGGCGGAGGAGGCGCACCGCCTCCACCGCGTCGCCCGCCGCCAGCCGCTCGCGCGCGGCGACCACGTCCGCGTCGGGGGCGCCGTCACCGGCGGCGCGCCGGTCCAGCCGCGCCACCAGCGTGCGCGGCAGCCCGTAGACGCCGCCCGCCTTCTCGTAGCGGACCTCGTTCCCCTCGAACCAGGCGCGGTCCGTCTCGATGACACGGCCGTTGGTGAGGGTGATGGTGTCCGCGCCCGCGGAGACGGCCAGCGAGGCGGCGGCCGCGGCCAGGGCCCGGCGCAGGGCGCGCACCCTCAGGGCAGCAGGGAGGCCGCCGGCACGACCCTGGGCGTAACGCCGCCCTGGCGGAAGTAGGGGGGGAGGGCCCGCGCCGCGGCCTGCGCGCGCGCGTCCGTGGGGTAGAGGCCCCAGCACATGCGGAAGCACGAGCGGCCCTGGTACTCCACGGGCAGGATGAGGAGCTCGGGGGAGCCGGTGCCCGCCATCGCCTTCTGCACGGTCTCGCCGGAGCAGGCCACCATGAGCTGCACGGTGCGCGTGCCCGCCGGCGTCCGGCGGACGTGGGACGCGAAGCTGCGCGCGGACGCGGCGAGGTCGCCGCTGCCCATGAGGCGGCGCGCGGTGGTGAGCGCATCTTCCGAGGGCAGGGGCGCCGCGGCCGGCGTGGTGGCGGGAGGGAGGGAGGCGACCGGCGCGCCCGGCGCGGCCGCGCCCGTGACCGGCGGAGCCACCGCGGCGACCGTTGTCGGCGGCGGGGCCTCGGCCAGGGTCTGCGGCGGCGTCGCGGCCTTCGGGGGGACGGAGGCGGGCGGCGGCCCGGAGCGCCCGGCCACGTAGTACGCCCCCGCCACCGCCCCGAGGACGAGGGTGACGGCGGCGCCGATGACGAGGGCGCGCCCCGAGGATCCGCTGCGTCCCTTGCGGCGCCCGGAGCCGAACGAGGGTCCCGGCGCCGCCGGCTTGTCGAGGGGCGCGAGCGGGCCCTCCGCGGTGCGGGGGTTCAGCAGGATGTCCAGCGCGGCCAGGTCCTCCTTGGTGGTGGCC
The DNA here is from genome assembly GCA_036556965.1 of Vicinamibacteria bacterium. GTDB lineage: Bacteria > Acidobacteriota > Vicinamibacteria > Fen-336 > Fen-336 > DATBIO01. The sequence goes on along the minus strand of DATBIO010000191.1, from coordinate 10,584 downwards.
TTGGGCGCTGGCCGCACCGGCGCCGACGGCGGAGACGATTGCCCGCCCGCGGGCAGCCGGAGGTCGTAGCCGACGATGGCGGGCGGTGCCGCGGAGCGGGCCGGCGGAGGAGGCACCAGGGGGAGGCGCGACGGCGTCACGGAGCGGCCGATGGCGGGCGCTGGATCGGAGGGCGGTGCCGTGAAGGTCTCGCGCACCCCGTCCACCGGCGACGGCATCGCGGGCGTGGACACGGGCGGTTCCGCGCGGACGAGGGCCGGCGCGGGGGCGGCCACGGGGACGGGGGGCGCGGCGGGCACGCGAGCGGGCGCCGGCGTCACCTGGGCGGGCGCCGGCGGCACGGGAGCGGGCGCAACGGGCTCGAGGTCGGGCGCCGCCGCCACGGGAGCCGCCGCCGCGGGCACGGTGAACACGGAGCGCACCGTGTCGCCGAGGTCGATCTCCGCCTGATCGTCCACGATGGCGAAGCCCGTCCCCGCGCCGGTCTCGTCCGTGCCCCGGCTGACGATTCCGAGGAAGAGCAGGGCGCAGGCGATCTTGGCCGCCTCGAACTCGTCCAGGTGCGTGTCCGACGCCGCGTCCTTGAGCGTGCGCCGCCCGTCGATCTGGGCCAGCAGCTCCCAGGCGAAGGCCTCCGCCTGCGGCAGGTCCTGCTGCCGGCCGGGCACCGGCGAGAGGACGACCTCCAGGCTCCCGAGGTGGCGCAGGACGAAGGCGCGGTCGCTGAGCCGGCGGATGGCCGCGATGACCAGGCGCTCCGTCGAGAGCTTCAGGTCCACCGCGCCCTTGGGCAGCACGCCGTCCTCGAACTCGAAGCTGCCGCTGGTGTAGGCCAGGACCTCGGACAGGATGCGCTCGACCTTCGCCGCCGCCGCCTCGGACAGCTCGCGCTGGCTGACGAAGCCCGTGTCCGAGAGGACCTTGGCCAGGGGGTTGCCCGGCCCCACCTTGCCGTTGGCCTCCTCGAACTGCTCCGGGCTCAGCGCCCCGTTCTCGATGAGGATGGCGCCGAGCTGATCGCGGGGGTCGTTGGAGGACCCGAACAGCACGCGCCCTCCTCGGAAGTAGAGCGCCTTCTGGTACGTGGGACCGTCCACGCGCAGGGAGCCCGTCGCCCCCTGGTGGCGGAGGTCCATGAGCAGGAAGGGGAAGCTGAGGGGATCGATGTGCCCGCTGAGGGGGGACGCTTCCGTCATGCCCCTCCCGGGCCCCGCCTGATGACGGAAAGCGCGCTCACTCGGGACACGATATTAGCACGCGCCCCGCGCGTCGTTGACAGCTTTCGAAGGCGACGCATAGACTGCCGGAAAGACCTAGGAGCGCGACTTGGAAGACGACCGCAACCGCGAGGACGACTGGTTCAAGGCCAACGAGCAGCAGCTCATCGAAGCCGCGCGCATCGCGCGCGAGAAGCGCGAGCGCGAGCGGGCCTCCAAGGAGAAGCACGAGGAGCGCGCCCGCCTGCGCGACCTGCACTACATGAAGTGCCCCAAGTGCGGGCACGACATGGCGGAGGAGGAGCTGGAGGGGGTGCGCGTGGACCGCTGCTCGTTCTGCGAGGGCGTCTTCCTGGACGCAGGGGAGCTCGACCAGGTGATGCTCAAGAGGGAATCCGAGCGCCGGGGGTTCTTCCGGCGCCTGGTGGGGGCCTGACGGGCGCCGCCGCGCAGGCGGCCATGCCCTACCTGATCGACGGCAACAACCTGCTGGGCTCGTGGGGCGGACCCCGCGGGCGGGACGACCGCCGGGGGGAGGTGGTCCGCCGGGTGGCGTCCTTCTGCCGCGCGCGCGGGGTGCGGGCCACCCTCCTCTTCGACGGCCACCCCTTGCGCCCGGACATGGAGGCGCAGGACCTGGGTCCCCTCCGCCTGCGCGTGCCGCCCGCGGGGCAGGACGCGGACAGCGTGATCCGCGAGCTCTGCGAGCAGGCGCCGAACCCGCGCGACATCATCGTGGTCACCTCCGACAAGTCGCTGGGCGACTACGTGCGCACGCTCGGCTGCACCGTCCTGCGCGCCCACGAATGGAACGCCCTCGAGCGCCAGCTCGAGGCCCGGCGGGAGAAGAAGCCGGGCGCGGAGAAGCCGGACCGCGAGGACGACGTGGACGGATGGCTGCGCAAGTTCGGCGGCGAGCCGCGCTGACAACCGCGCGCGACACCCCTCCAACCCGCTGAGCCGCGAGGGCCCGGGCGCCCGCCCGGGACCGCCGCCATCAAGCGAGGGCGACACCCGGGGCCGCGCCGCGCGCGCCGCGGTCGCGCGCCTCCTTCCCGCATCTGGCGAGGGCGATGGGAGTTGCCGCGCGAGGCGCCCGCCGGCCCCCGCCTTGCCTCCCTGGGGCCGCCGTGCGGCAAAGCCGGCGCGGCGCCGTGGGAGAGACGGCGCCGCGAGCGGTGTGGAGGTGGCGCGCACGCGGGCGGTCCGCGAGGCCGCTCCGGTTCGCGCCCCTCCGCCGCACCCGAAAGACACGCGCCCGCGTGGCGCAGAGAAGAGGAGATATCGAATGTCCGTCAAGCGCATCGTCGCCGCCAGCCTCGCCCTCGTGCTCGGCCTCGCCCTGTCCGGCGCGCCCGTGCTGGCCGCGGAGGCCAAGGCTCCCGCGGGCAAGGTCAACATCAACACCGCCTCCGCGGAGCAGCTCGAGGAGCTGCCCGGCGTGGGGGCCAAGCTCGCCGCCCGCATCGTCGAGTACCGCCAGAAGAGCGGCGGCTTCAAGAGCGTGCAGGAGCTCATGAACGTGCGTGGGGTCGGGGAGAAGAACCTGGCCAAGCTCCAGCCCCACCTGACGGCGGAGGCCGCGCCCAAGGGCGCCTCCCGCTGAAGCCCTCGCGGCCGGGGAGCGGTGGTTGCTCCCCGGCCGTCCCTTCTTCCCCTCACCCCAGGGAGGCCGCCATGGACCAGCGTGGCCACACGCTGCTCGAGCTGCTGTTGGTCGTCGCCATCCTGTTCCTCACCGCCGCGGTGGGCGTGCCCTTCATCCGCGCCTACGGGGTGGAGGCCGCCCTGGTGGGGGCGGGCCAGGTGTTCAAGGGCGAGTTCCGCCGCGCGCGCTCCGTCGCCGTGCGCACGGGGGCGCAGACCGCGCTGCGCTTCGAGCGCGGAGCCGACGGCGCGGACTACGTGCGGCTGTACGCGGACGGCAACTACAACGGCGTGCTCTCCGCCGAGATCCGCAGCGGCATCGACGCGCCGCTGGGACCCGCGCGGCCCCTGGCCACGGGCGCGGCGCGCGTCCGCGTCGGCATCAACCCCGGCGTGCCCGCCATTCCGCCGGAGAAGGGCCTCCTCGACGCGTCCGACCCCATCCGCTTCGGCGCCTCGAACATGCTCTCGTTCTCGCCCCTGGGCACGGCCACGCCGGGCACCTTCTTCCTGGCGGGGGAGACGCTGCAGGCCGCCGTGCGGGTGACGGCGGGGACGTCCCGCGTGCGCCTGCTGGTGTGCCGCGGCCGGCACTGGGAGGAGCGGTGAGCGCCGCGCCGCGGCCGTCCGGGCACGCCGACTTCGCGCCGGCCGTGCTCGGCGTGGAGCCCGCGGACGGGGCCACCGGCGTCTTCCGCGACGTGCCCATCCTGGTGCGGCTGTCCCATCCCGCGGACCCGCGCAGCGTGACCCTCGCCACCGTCCAGGTGGAGGAGCGCGGCCGCGGCCCCCTGCCGGGGCGCATCGTGCTCAGCCCCGACGGCGCGCTCCTGATCTGGACGGCCGACCGTGAGCTGGCCGCGGGGGTCGAGCACCTCGTGTTCGCATGCGGGCTGCGCGATCGCCTGGGCCGCGAGCTGCCGCCGCACCGCAGCCGCTTCGTCCCCTGCGACCTGACCTTCGAGTCCCTCCTCACCCTGGAGGGCACCGGCGACTAGCGATCCCTCGAGCCCGCGCGGCGCCTGCCGACCCGGTCCCGCCCCCTGCCTTCCCGAGATCCCACCCCACGCGCCCGTCCCGGCGCGCCGCCGTGAGAATCCCCGCCGCGCGGGCGGCCGTTTCCTCGCCTCTACTTGTACGCGCCGACCCCGCAGGTCTGGCTGCCCGCCTTCTTCAGGAAGCTGATCTTGGCCCCCACCTGCCTGGTCACCGGGTTCTCCCACTTGTACTCCACCGAGCCGCCGCCCTTGCCCGCCAGCGCCACCATCTCCGCGCCGATGGCCTTGCCCTCGGGGTCCTTGAGGGCGGCCGCGTTCTTGCCGACCATTCCCGGGTCGCGGTGGGCCGTGATGTCGCCGCCGTCCTTGAAGCAGAAGACGTAGAGGTCCCGGTCCACGTAGCCGCCCTTGGCGTCGTTGAAGGCGGCGATGGCCTTGGCCTCGTCGGCCTGCATGGCGGCCACGGCCTTGTCGAGCAGGGCCTTGGCCTCGTCGGGGGTTCCCTTGTCGCCGGCCGCCGCGCCCGCGGCGATCAGGACGCACGCGGCGGCGCACGCCAGGACGTTCCTCATGGGTTGCCTCCTGTCCGTTCGGGTGATCGACGGGAGACTACCACCAACGATCGGCCGCGGCCTCCCGCCCGCGCTGGGCGCGGCCGCGCGCCCCGTTCGCCGTGCTACAGTGGCCGGGCCGTGGGCTCGCACCTGTATCTCGTGCTCACCCTCGTCTTCTACGCGGTGGGCGCGGTGCACCTCCTGGTCCAGGCCCTCACCCACCGCCGCGGGGGCACGTCCTGGACCGCGGTGTCCACGCTGGTGGGGTTCGCCCTGCACACGGCCAGCCTGGCCCTGGCCTGGGCGGAGGCCGGCCACTTCCCGGCGGTGGGCCTGCGCGACATGTCGTCCTTCCTGGCCTGGGCCACCGTCCTCGTCTTCCTCGTCACCTTCGTGCGCACGCGGGTGGAGGCCCTGGGGCTGGTGGTGTACCCGACCGCCTTCCTCCTGGTGCTGGTGGCCATCCTGTCCCGCTCGACCCCGGGCGGGGACCCCGTGCTGCGCAGCCTCTTCCTGCCCGTGCACGCGGCCCTGGCCGTGCTCGGCTACGCCGCGCTCTTCCTGGCCTTCGCCATGGGCGTGCTCTACCTCGTCCAGGAGCGCGAGCTGCGGTCGCGCGCGCCGCGGGTCTTCTACTACCTCATCCCGAGCCTGGAGCGCTGCGACACCATCAGCGGGAGCAGCGTGTCGGTGGGATTCGGCTTCCTCACCCTGGCCATCCTCACCGGGATGCTCTGGAGCCGCAGCGCCTACGGCCGCCTGTGGTCGGGCGACGCCAAGGAGTGGGCGGCGCTCGTCGCGTGGCTGATCTACATCGTCCTCCTCGTGGCCCGCTACCGCACGGGCTGGGGAGGGCGGCGCGCGGCCCTCCTCGGCATCGTCGGCTTCTCCGCCGTCCTCTTCACGTTCCTGACCATGACCGTGCTCCCCACGGCCTTCGCGCGCTGACCCGATGATCCTCGTCGTCGGGCTCAGCCACCGGAGCTCGCCCCTCGAGGTTCGCGAGGCCCTGGCCTTCCCCGCGGAGAGGATGGGCGACGCCCTCGGCCGCCTGCGCGCGGAGGGGGGCCTGGGCGAGGCCATGATCCTCTCGACCTGCAACCGCGTGGAGCTCTACGGCCGCAGCGACGACGAGGACGCCGCCCTCGAGGCCATGGCCGGCTTCCTCTGCGCGTACCACGCCCGCCCCCCGGCGGAGGTCGCCCCCCACCTCTACCGGCTCCGCGGCCCGGAAGCGGTGCGCCACGTCTTCCGCGTGGCCGCCTCGCTGGAGTCGATGGTCATCGGAGAGCCGCAGATCCTCGGCCAGGTCAAGGAGGCCTATCGCGCGGCGGAGGAGGCGGGCACCCTGGGCCCGCTGCTGGGCGCGCTCCGGAACCGCTCGCTGGGGGCGGCCAAGCGCGTGCGCACGGAAACCGGCATCGGCCGCAACGCGGTGTCCATCTCCTACGTGGCGGTGGAGCTGGCGCGCAAGATCTTCGGGGAGCTGCGCGACCGCAACGTCCTGCTGGTGGGGACGGGGAAGATGAGCGAGCTGGCGGCGCGCCACCTCGTGCGGGGCGGGGCGCGCGCGGTGGTGGTGGGCATGCGCACGATGGACCGGGCGCAGGAGCTGGCCGCCGCCCTGGGCGGGCGGGCGGCGCCCTTCGAGTCCGTGCGCCAGGAGCTGGCCACCGCGGACGTGGTCATCAGCGGCACGGGTGCCCCGGGCCTGGTCCTCAGGGCGGAGGACGTGGCGCAGGCGCGCCAGGGAAGGCGGGGGCGGCACGCGCGCCCCCTCTTCCTCATCGACATCGCGGTGCCCCGCGACATCGACCCCGAGGCGGCGCGCCTCCCCGGCGTCTTCCTCTACGACCTCGACGACCTGCGCGGGGTGGCGGAGGCCAACCTGCGCGAGCGCCGCAAGGAGGCCCTGGCCGCGGAGTCCCTGGTGGACCGCGAGGTGCGGGACTTCCTCGAGTGGCAGGCCTCCCTCAGCACCGTGCCCCTCCTGGTCGAGCTGCGCCGGCGGGGCGAAGAGGTCCGCGCCGCCGAGCTGCAGCGCGCGCGGTCGCGCCTGGGCGCGCTCACCCCCGAGCAGGAGGAGGCCCTGCAGGCGGCCACCCAGGCCATGGTCAACAAGCTGCTGCACGCCCCCACCGTCTACCTGAAGGAGCTGGCCCGCAACGGCCACGGCCCCGAGGCGGTGGCCCTCGTCCGCAAGCTCCTGGGGCTGTGAAGGCGCCCCGCTGAAGCCGTGAACCTCCGCATCGGCTCCCGGGGCAGCGCGCTCGCGCGGTGGCAGGCGGAGCACGTGCAGGGCCGCCTGCGCGCGCTGGGTCACGAGGTGGAGATCCGCGTCATCGTCACCACCGGCGACCGCGTGCAGGACCGGCGGCTCGAGAGCGTGGGGGGGAAGGGCGCCTTCCTGAAGGAGATCGAGGAGGCGATGCTGCGGGGGGAGGTGGACCTGGCCGTCCACAGCCTCAAGGACGTTCCCGTGGTCCTGCCCGAGGGGCTGCGCCTCTGCGCGGTGCTCGCGCGCGCCGACCCGCGCGACGTCCTCGTCACGCGCGCGGGCGGGTCCCTGGCCGACCTGGAGGAAGGGGCGACCGTCGGCACCACCAGCCTGCGGCGGGCGGCCCTCCTGCGCGACGCGCGGCCGGACCTGCGCGTGAGCGACCTGCGCGGGAACGTGGACACGCGCCTGCGCAGGCTGCACGCGGGCGACTACGACGCCATCGTCCTCGCCCGCGCGGGCCTCGAGCGCCTGGGGCGGGCCCAGGAGGCCACGGAGGCGCTCGATCCCCGCCGGTTCGTGCCCGCGCCCGGCCAGGGCGCCATCGCCCTGGAGTGCCGGGAGGACGACCACGACACCGTGCGCGCCGTCGCCCCCCTCGACCACGAGCCGACCCATCGCGCCGTGCGCGCGGAGCGGGCCTTCCTGGAGGCGCTCGGCGGCGGCTGCAACGTCCCCTTGGGCGCCCACGTCGTCCTGGCGCGCGCGGAGCTGCACCTGGTGGCCTTCGCCGCATCCGCGGACGGAGGGCGGCTCGTGCGCGGCGAGGCCTGGGGCCGGGATCCGGAGGAGCTGGGCCGGGGGCTGGCCGGCCAGCTGCGGGCCCGGGGCGCGGTGGGACGCGCGGACGGTCCCGTCCTGGCCGGGCGCCGCGTGCTGGTCACCAGGCGGCGCGAGCAGGCCGCACCCCTCACGGCGGCCCTGGAGGCGCTGGGCGCCGAGGTGTTGGCCGTTCCCCTCCTGGAGATCAGGGGGCCGCGCGACCCGGGCCCCTTCGCCCGCGCGCGGGCCGCGCTCTCGACCTACGACTGGCTGGTGTTCACGAGCGCCAACGCCGTGGAGGCGCTGGCCGGGCACGGGGTCTCCCTGCCGCCCGGCGTGCGCCTGGCCTGCGTCGGCCCGTCCACGCGGGCCGCCCTCGCCGAGCGATTCGCGGGGGCCGTGCCGGCGGTGGAGCCGGAGGCGGACTTCCGCGCCGAGGGCCTCCTCGTGGCCTTCGCTTCCCTGGCCCTGGAGGGCGCCCGCGTGCTGTTGCCGCTCTCCGAGCGCGCCCGTTCCACCCTGGCCGACGGCCTGCGCGCCCGGGGGGCCCTGGTGGACGCCGTGTCCGCCTACGGCATCGCCACCCCCGCGGGAGCCGCCGAGGCCCTGGCCGAGGGCATCCGGCAGGGCCTGGACGCCGTCACCCTGGCCTCGCCCTCCGCGGCCTCCGCGTTCGCGGCGGCGGCGGGAGAAGCGGGAGCGGAGGTGCCCGCCGTGGTCATCGGCCCGGAAACGGGAGAGGCCGCCGCCCGCGCGGGGCTGCGCGTGGCCGCGGTGGCCGAGCCGTCCACCGCCGCGGGCCTGGCCGCGGCCGTGGCGCGTTTGTTGACACCTCGCCCGTAACCCGCGTAAACTCTGACGTTTAATCCCCTGGCTGCGCAGCTGCCGGGGGAAATCTCGCAGAAAGAAAGTCGAGGACTCGAAAAACCACGATGCCGGAGATCGACAAGACGGAGCGAGGCATCGCTCCCATTTCCGCGCGCCACGGCGCGCAGGCGGCCCTGCCCGCGGAAGACCCCGCGGCGGCCACCACCCGCAGCACGGACGACGAGGAGTACGAGCGCCTGCTCGACATGTACGACGTCAGCTTCCGCAACTTCGCCGAGGGCGAGGTGGTGCGCGGCGTCGTGCTCCAGGTCTCGGAGAGCGAGGTGATCGTCGACGTCGGGTACAAGTCGGAGGGGATCATCCCCATCGAGGAGTTCCGCGACGAGAACGGCAAGGTCACCATCAAGCCGGGCGACACCGTGGACGTGCTCCTGGAGAAGACGGAGGACAAGGAAGGCTACGTCGTCCTCTCCAAGGAGAAGGCCGAGAAGATGAAGGTCTGGGACGAGGTGGAGCGCGCCTACCAGGAGCGCCGCGTCGTCACCGGCCGCGTGATCGAGAGGGTGAAGGGCGGACTGGCCGTGGACATCGGCGTGCGCGCCTTCCTGCCGGGCAGCCAGGTGGACCTCCGCCCCGTGCGCAACCTGGACAGCCTGAAGGGCCAGGAGCTGCGCATGCGGGTCATCAAGGTCAACAAGAAGCGCGGCAACATCGTGCTGAGCCGCAAGGCGGTGCTGGAGGAGGAGAACGCCTCCCGCAAGCAGGAGACCCTGGGCACCCTGGAGGAGGGCAAGATCCTGGTGGGCGCCGTGAAGAACATCACCGAGTACGGCGCCTTTGTGGACCTGGGCGGCATCGACGGCCTCCTCCACATCACGGACATGTCGTGGGGCCGCATCAACCACCCGAGCGAGGTCCTCAACGTGGGGGACGAGATCAAGGTGGTGGTGCTGAAGTTCGACCGCGAGAGCGAGCGCGTCTCGCTGGGCTACAAGCAGCTCAAGATCGACCCCTGGACCACCGCCACCATCAAGTACCCGGTGGCGGCCCGCGTGAAGGGCAAGGTGGTCAGCCTCACCGACTACGGCGCCTTCGTGGAGCTGGAGGAGGGCGTGGAGGGGCTGATCCACGTCTCCGAGATGTCGTGGTCCAAGAAGGTCAAGCACCCGTCCAAGATCCTGGCCGTGGGCCAGGAGGTGGAGTGCCAGGTCCTCGGCATCGACCAGGAGGCGCACCGCATCAGCCTCGGCCTCAAGCAGGTCGAGAGCAACCCCTGGCAGGAGCTGGTGGAGAAGTACCCCATCGGCGCCCGCCTCAAGGGCAAGGTCCGCAACCTCACCGAGTTCGGCGCCTTCGTGGAGGTGGAGGAGGGCATCGACGGCCTGATCCACATCTCCGACCTCTCGTGGACCAAGCGCGTCAAGCACCCCTCCGAGATCCTGAAGAAGGGCGACGTGGTGGAGGCGGTGGTCCTCAACATCGACGCGGAGAACCAGCGGCTCAGCCTGGGCCTCAAGCAGCTGGCCACCGACATCTGGGACGAGTTCTTCGCGCACCACAAGGTGGGCGACCAGGTGGAGGGCAAGATCGTCCGCCTCACCAACTTCGGCGCCTTCGTGGAGCTGGCGGAGGGCATCGAGGGGCTGGTGCACGTCTCCGAGCTCGACGAGAAGCGCGTGGACAAGCCGGAAGACGCCTTCAAGCCGGGCGACGTGTTCCCGATGAAGATCATCAAGGTGCAGGAGGCCGAGAAGAAGATCGGCCTCTCGATCCGGGCGGTGAAGCAGGACGAGTACGCCCAGGACGTGCAGAGCTACCGCCAGTCCGCCGGGAGCGACCGCTCGACGCTCGGCGACGTGTTCCGGGCCGCGCAGCAGGCCGCCCAGAAGGAGAACGAGGAGGAGGAGTAGGCGGCGATGACCAAGGCCGAGCTCGTGGACGAGGTCGGGCGCGAGGCCTCCCTCACCCGCAAGCACTCGGAGGTCATCGTCGACGCCGTCTTCTCGACGATCGTCGAGGCCCTGCAGCGCGGCGACAAGATCGAGCTGCGGGGCTTCGGCAGCTTCCGCGTGCGGCGGCGCGGCAGCCGCACCGGGCGCAACCCCAAGACCGGCCAGGGCGTCGTGGTGCCCGCCAAGAAGGTCCCCTACTTCAAGCCGGGCAAGGAGCTCCGCGAGCTGCTCAACCGCGGGTAGCCGCGCCCCGATGCCCGTCGCGCTCTTCCTCAAGGACCCGGCCTCGGCGCGCTTCGCGGCGGGCGGGACCGCCGAGGCCGAGGAGCTGTTCGGCTCGCCACTGCC
>DATBIO010000190.1:0-41769 GCA_036556965.1 Vicinamibacteria bacterium | reverse complement strand
CGCTCCGTGGCCGCCACCCAGACCTACACCGCGGAGCTGATGGCCCTGGCCCTGGTGAGCGAGGCCCTCGACCCCTCGGCGGACGCCGCGGCGGCCCTGGCCGCGCTGCCCGAGCAGGTCGCGGAGGCGATCGAGACGGGCTCGGAGACGGCGGCGTTGGCCGCGCGCTACCGCCATCACCGGCGCCTCCTCGTGCTGGGCCGCGGCTACAACCTGTCCACCGCCTTCGAGATCGCGCTCAAGATCAAGGAGACTTGCGGGGTGATGGCCGACCCCTATTCCTCGGCCGACTTCCTGCACGGCCCGGTGGCGCTGCTGGAGCGGGACGTGCCGGTGGTCCTGGTGGCGCCGGCCGTCGAGCGCTTCGCCGATCTCGAGGAAGTGGCCGCCCTGGCCGTCGCGCGCAAGGCCCCCCTGGTCGCCATCTCCAGCGTGCCGGCGCTGCTGGAAGCGGCGGAGGCCCGCCTGCCCCTGCCCGCGGGCGTGCCGGAATGGCTGTCGCCCATGGTCGCGGTGGCGCCCGGCCAGCTCTTCGCGCAGGCCCTGGCCGTGAGCCGGGGGCTGAGCGCGGACGCGCCCGCCGGCCTCACCAAGGTGACGCTCACCCGATGACGGCCGACCTGCTGCTGGCCGTGGACGGGGGGGGCACCAAGACCCGGGCCGTGGTGACCGACCTCCAGGGCGCCGTGCTGGCGCGCGGCCGCGGCCCCAGCAGCAACATGCACAACGTCGGGTTCGAGGAGTCGTGTCGCGCGCTGGAGACGGCCATCGCGGGGGCGCTGGCCCAGGTCCCCGGCCGCGGCCTCCCGGTGGGCGCCGGACCGGGGACGCCCTTCGCCGCGGCCTGCTTCGGCCTGTCCGGCGTGGACGCGCCCCAGGACGAGGCCCAGGTGTCGGCCTGGGTGCGCGCGCGGGGGATCGCCCCGCGCTTCGCGGTGGTCAACGACGCGGAGCTGGTGCTGGCCGGTGGCTCTCCCGAAGGCTGGGGCGTCGCCCTCATCAGCGGGACGGGCTCCGTCTGCCTGGGGCGGGCCCAGGACGGGCGCACCGCCCGCGTGGGGGGCTGGGGTCCGCTCCTGGGCGACGAGGGCAGCGGCTACGACATCGCCATCCGTGCCATGCGCACGGCGGCGCAGACGGCGGACGGCCGCGCCCAGGCCCCGGCGCTGCTCGAAGCCGTGCTGCGCCACTGGTCGGTGGCCGCGCCCGCCGAGCTCATCCGCTTCGTGCACGCGCCGAGCCTGACCACGGCCGACATCGCGGGTTTCGCCCCCGTGGTCCTGGAGATGGCGGCCCGGGGGGACGCGGCGGCGGCGGCGGTGGTCGGCCAGGCGGCCCGTGAGCTCGCGCGCTACGTGGACGTGGTGGTCGAGGCCCTCGGCCTGTGCCACCCTCCCCTCGCCCTGGCCGGCGGCCTGCTGCAGGGGACCTTCCGCGACACGGTGGCCGCCGCCATCACGAGCCCGCTGGGGCCGAGCACGTTCGTGGTGGAGCCGGAAACGGGGGCGGTGGTGCTGGCCCGACGGCTCCTGTCGGAGCCCGCCCAGGTGAACTAGGGGGAGCCCATGGCGTCGTTACCCGTCGTCGGCAGTGGCCGTGGGAGCACTCTCCGCGCGGCCGTCTCGTCCCCGCGCGCGCTGGCCCCGGGCTTCCTGGTGCTCCTGGCCAACAGCGCCTACCTCGCGGGCCGCGCGGACCCCAGCGCCTTCTACTTCGCCAACGTCGTCCTGCACGTCGTGCTGGGCATGGCCGTGGCGGCGGGCGCCCTGGCGCGCGTGGGCGGATGGCGGCACTGGCCCGGGCTGCTGCGGGCGGCCGCCCCCCTGCTGGGTGTCGCCCTCGTGCTGGGCGTGGTGCTGACGGTGACGGGCACCACCCGGCCCTACCGGGTGCTGCTGTACACGCACATCGCCACCGCCACCGCGGGGTCCCTGGTCGTCCTCGCCTGGATGGCGCGGGCCGCCCTCGCCCAAGGCGGCGCGCGCACCGCGCTGGTGGCCCTGGCCGCGGTGGTGGTGCTGGGCGCGGCCGCCTTCCCCATGGCCCGCCGCGAGCCCGCGCCCCGAAGCCGCATCGTGAACCCGGCCGGCCCCCCCGCGAGCATGGACGGCGAGGGCGCCGGCCCCCACAGCCCCTTCTTCCCCTCCTCCGCCGACACCAGCGTCGGCCGCACCATCCCCGCCAACTTCTTCATGACCAGCCAGACCTGCGGGCGCTGCCACCAGGAGATCTACCGCCAGTGGAACGAGTCGGCCCACCACTTCTCCTCCTTCAACAACCAGTGGTACCGGAAGTCGATCGAGTACATGCAGGACGTGGTGGGCACGCGCCCCTCCAAGTGGTGCGCGGGCTGCCACGACCACGCCGTGTTCTTCAACGGCCGCTTCGACCGGCCCATCAAGGAGCAGATCGACACCCCGGAGGCCCAGGCGGGGCTGGCCTGCACCTCGTGCCACTCCATCACCCACGTGCGCAGCACCATGGGCCAGGGCGACTTCGTCATCGAGTACCCGCCCCTCCACGACCTGGCGGCCAGCGAGAACGCGCTGCTCTCGCGCGTCCACGACTACCTGCTGAGGCTCGACCCCGGGCCGCACAAGCGCACCTTCCTCAAGCCCTTCCACCGCGAGCAGACGGCGGAGTTCTGCTCCTCGTGCCACAAGGTGCACCTGGACGTGCCCGTGAACGACTACCGCTGGTTCCGCGGCTTCAACGAGTACGACAACTGGCAGGCCTCGGGCGTGTCCGGCCAGGGGGCGCGCTCGTTCTACTACCCGGCCAAGCCGCAGAAGTGCGCCGATTGCCACATGCCGCTGGTGGCGGCGAGCGACCCCGCGGCGCGCGACGGCAAGGTGCACTCCCACCGCTTCCCCGCCGCCAACACCGCCCTTCCCTTCGTGAACGGCCACCCCGAGCAGCTCAAGGTGCAGCAGGACTTCCTGCGCGACGGCCAGGTCTCCGTGGACGTCTTCGGCCTCGCGCGGGTGGAGGAGGGGCCGGCGGGCGGGGTGGAGGCCCGCGGTCCCGCGGCGGAGCCGAGGCTGGCCAGCACCTTCGCCCAGGGCGAGGAGGCGGGCGCCTTCGGCAACGCCGCCGCCTTCGTGTCCCCCCCGGTGGAGGTCATCGCGCCCCTGGACAAGGTGCAGCCCGCGGTGCGGCGCGGCGAGTCGGTGCGCCTGGAGGTGGTGCTGCGCACGCGCAAGGTGGGCCACTTCTTCCCCGGGGGAACGGTGGACGCCTTCGACGTGTGGGTGGAGCTCGAGGCGGTGGACGATCGCGGGCGCACCGTCTTCCACAGCGGCCGCGTGGAGGACGGGGGCAAGGGCCCGGTGGAGCCGGGAGCCCACTTCTACCGCGCGCTGATGCTCGACGGGCACGGCAACCCCGTCAACAAGCGCAACGCCTGGATGACGCGCTCCGTGGCCTACGTGCGCCTGGTGCCCCCGGGCGCCGCGGACACCATCCACTACCGCCTGCGCGTCCCCGAGGACGCGGGCGACTCCATCCGCGTGCGGGCCAGGGTCAACTACCGCAAGTTTGCCTGGTGGAACACGCAGTGGGCCTTCGCGGGGGTGCGCGACCCCGCGCACACCGGCTACTCGCTCGACAAGGGTCACGACGACGGGCGCTGGGTCTTCACCGGCGACACGTCGCGCGTCTCCGGCGGCGTGAAGGCCATCCCCGACATCCCCATCACGGTCATGGCCACAGCGGAGGCCACGCTCAAGGTGGTGCCCCGCGGCGCGCCCCTGCCCGCGGCGCGCCCGCTCCTGGACCGCTCCGTGCGCGAGCGCTGGAACGACTACGGCATCGGCCTGCTCCTCCAGGGGGACCTCAAGGGCGCGGAGGCGGTCTTCCTCAAGGTCACGCAGATGGAGCCGGAGTACGCCGACGGCTGGGTCAACGTGGGGCGCGCGCGCGTCCAGGAGGGCAACATGGAGGGCGCGGAAGAGGCGCTGCGACGCGCCCTCTCCCTCGACCCCGACCTGGCCAAGACGCACTTCTTCCTGGCCCTCGCCCTCAAGGCGCGGGGCGCCTACGACGAGGCCATCGACCACCTGCGCCACGCCGCCGCCCGCTACCCGCGCGACCGCGTCGTGCGCAACCAGCTCGGACGCATCCTCTTCCTGAAGCGGCAGTACCGCGACGCGGTGGCGGAGTTCGAGGCCGTGCTCGCCATCGACCCCGAGGACCTGCAGGCGCACTACAACCTGATGCTGTGCTGGCAGGGCCTGGGCGACCCCGCGCGGGCGCAGAAGGAGCAGGCGCTGTACCAGCGCTTCAAGGCGGACGAGAGCGCGCAGGCCATCACCGGGCCCTACCGCCAGCTCCACCCGGAGGACAACAACGAGCGCCAGCAGATCCACGAGCACGTGACGGCGAAGCCGCCCGCCGCCGTGACCTACGCGGCCGCGGCGGAGAGGGGGACGCGGCCGTGAGGCGGGGGCGCGCGCTCGCCCTCCTCGCCCCCCTCGGCGGGCTCCTCGCCTGGGCCGCGCCGCCGGGGACGGCCGCCCCCGGCCCGACCTTCGCCGACGTGACGGCGTCCTCCGGCGTCCGCTTCGTCCACAACTCGGGCGCCTACGGCAAGAAGTACCTCCCGGAGACCATGGGCGCGGGCGTGGCCTTCACGGACCTGGACGGCGACGGGCGGCCCGACCTGCTCTTCGCCAACGGCCGGAACTGGCCGGGCCGGCCGGGAAAGCGCACCGTCCCCGCGTTCTACCGGAACACGGGCAAGGGCGGGTTCGCCGAGGCCACGCGCGGGTCCGGGCTCGACGTGGAGATGTACGGGATGGGCGTGACCGCCGCCGACTACGACGACGACGGCCGGACGGACGTCTATCTCACCGGCCTGGGCGGGAACCGGCTGTTCCGCGGCCTGGGGGGCGGGCGCTTCGAGGACGTCACCGCCCGCGCGGGCGTGGGCGGAGGCGGCTTCGGCACCAGCGCCGCCTTCTTCGACTACGACAAGGACGGCAAGCCCGACCTCTTCGTGGCCAACTACGTGGAGTGGACGCCGGAGAAGGACCTCTTCTGCACCCTCGACGGCACGAAGAAGTCGTACTGCACTCCGGAGTCGTACAAGGGCCAGAGCCCCGCCCTCTACCGCAACCGCGGCGACGGGACCTTCGAGGACGTCACCGCCAGGGCCGGGCTCCGGGACCCGTCCGCCAAGGCCCTGGGGGTGGCCGTCCTCGACCACGACGCCGACGGCTGGCCCGACCTCTTCGTGGCCAACGACACGCAGCCCAACCGGCTGTACCGCAACAACCGCCAGGGTGGTTTCACCGACGTGGCGGTGGCCTCGGGGGTGGCCTTCAGCGAGGCCGGGGTGGCGCGCGCGGGCATGGGGGTGGACGCCGGCGACTACGACGGCTCCGGGCGGCCCAGCATCGTGATCGGCAACTTCTCGAACGAGATGATGGCGCTGTACCACAGCGAGGGGACCGGCCTCTACATCGACGAGGCCCCCGCCACCGCCATCGGCCAGGCCACCCTCCTGAGCCTCACCTTCGCCTGCTTCTTCTTCGACTACGACCTCGACGGCCGCCTCGACATCTTCGGGGCCAACGGCCACGTGGCGGACGACATCCAGGCCGTGCAGGCGCGCGTGCCCTACGCCCAGCCCCCCCACCTCTTCCGCAACCTGGGCGGAAAGCGATTCCAGGCCGTGGAGCGGGAGATGGGGGCGGGCTTCTCCCGGCCCCTGGTGGGCCGCGGCGCCGCCTACGCCGACTACGACGGCGACGGCGACCTGGACCTCGTGATCACCGCCAACAACGGCCCCGCCCGCCTCCTGCGCAACGAGGGAGGCGGCGACAAGCGCTTCCTGCGCGTGCGCGCGCTGGGCACGGCCTCCGGAAGCGACGGCCTGGGGGCGCGCGTCACGGTGACCACCCCCGACGGGCAGCGCCAGTGGGCCACCGTGAAGACGGGCTCGAGCTACCTGTCCCAGAGCGAGCTGCCCCTGACCTTCGGGCTGGGTACGCACGACCGCGCCGCGCGCCTGGAGGTGAGCTGGCCCAGCGGGAAGCAGGACGTGCGGTCGGACGTGAAGGCCAACCAGACGGTGGTCGTGAAGGAGGGCGCGGGGCGCGTCCCGGGGGGGCAGCCCTGAGGCGCCGGCCCGCCGTCGTGCCCGAGGGTCGGTTCTGATAGCGTGACGGGCGCGTGATGCGCCGCGCCGCCCTCCCCCTCCTCCTCGCCGCGCCCCTGCTGGCGGGACCCGCCGTGCCGGCGCCGGACGCGCGCGAGGACGCCTACCGGGCGAACAACCTCGGCGTGGCCCTTCTCGAGCAGTTCCGGCACGACGAGGCGGCCGCCGCCTTCCGGCGCGCCCTCCAGGCGCAGCCGGCGCCCCCCATGGCGCGCGTCAACCTGGCCATCGCGCTCCTCAACCTGCCCCGCCTGGAAGAGGCGCACCGGGAGGCCCTGGCCGCGGCGCAGGCCGACCCGGAGAGCGCGCAGGCGCACTACGTCGTGGCCCTGGCCGCGCGCGGCCTGGGCCGGCCGGAGGAGGCGGAGAGCGCCCTCCGCCGCGTGCTCGCGCTGGACCCCGGCGACGTGGGCGCGCGGATCAACCTCGGCCAGCTCCTCATCCAGCGGCGTGAATACGGAGCGGCGGCCGCGGAGCTGCGCGCGGCGGCGGCCGCGGAGCCCTACAACGCCACCGCCGCCTACAACCTCGGCCTCGCCCTCATGCGCGGCGGCCTCGCGGAGGAAGGGCAGCGCGAGATGGAGCGCTTCCGGGCCCTGCGCGACGCGCCGCACGCCACCCGCCTCGGCCAGGCCTACCCCGAGCAGGGGCGCTACGCGGAGGCCATCGTCTCCACCGGGGCCGAGGCGCAGCTGGTCGAGGAAGGGCCCGGCCCCGCGCGCTTCGAGGACGCCACGACCCGCTGGCGGGGAGACGCCGCCGGCGCCGCGCGCGGCGCGCGGCCGCTGCTGGCGGACCTCGACGGCGACGGCGACCTCGACCTCGTGGTGGTGTCCGCGGAGTCGGGCCGCGCCTACCGAAACGAGGCCGGCCGCTTCACGGAGGCGGCGGGCGACGTGCCGGGAGGAGCGGGGGCCCTGGCCGGCGACGTCGACGGCGACGCGGACGCCGACGTGGTGGTGCTGGCCGCGGCCGGCCCGCGCCTCCTGCGCAACGAGGGCGGCCGCCTGCGCGACGCCGGCGCGCTGGGGGCGGGCGCGGCGGAGGCCGCCGCCCTCCTCGACGCGGACCACGACGGCGACCTCGACCTGCTCGTCGCCGGCGCGCCCCTGCGGCTGCTGCAGAACGACGGCACCGCGCGCTTCACCGACGTGGCGGCGGCGGCCGGGCTGGCGCCAGGCGCGGGGGCAGCGGGCGGCGGGGCGGCGGCCGCGGTGCTGGCCACCGACTACGACAACGGCCGCGACATCGACCTCCTGGTGGCGCCCTCCGCCGGCCCCTTGCGGCTCTTCCGCAACCGCCGCGACGGCACCTTCGCGGAGGTGGCGGGAGAGGTCGGCCTCGGCGCGGTCACGGGCACGCGCGGCCTGGCCGCGGGGGACGTGAACAAGGACGGCTTCGTGGACGTCCTCCTCGCGACGGACGGACCGCCGCGCCTGGCCAGCAGCGATGGGCACGGACGCTACTCCCTCGCCGCGTTGCCGGGGCTGGCGGACGCGCGCCAGGCCCTGCTCCTGGACCACGACAACGACGGCCTGCTCGACGTGGTGGCACGGACCGCGGGCGGCGTGCGCGTCGCGCGCGGCCTCGGCGCCCGCGGCTGGGCGGAGCCCGTGGCCACGGCCGTGCCGGGAGCGGCGGCCATGGCCGCCGGCGACCTCGACGGCGACGGGGACCCGGACCTCGTCCTCGGGATGGAAGAGGGAGGCGTGCGCGTGCTGGAGAGCAGGGGCGCGCGGCACCGGTCCCTGGCCGTGCGGCTCTCCGCGCGCGTGAGCAACCGCAGCGCGGTGGGAGCCAAGGTGGAGATGCGGGCGGGGAGCCTGCGCCAGCGCGCGGAGACGTACGCCGCCACGCCGCCGGTGGCGCCGGCCGACCTCGTCTTCGGGCTGGGGCCACGCGCGGCCGCCGACGCGGTGCGCGTGCTGTGGCCGGCGGGCATCCTGCAGACGGAGCTGGTGGAGGACGCGGCGCGGACGGCCCTCGCGGTGCGGGAGCTGGACCGCAAGCCCTCGTCGTGCCCGTTCCTCTATGCCTGGGACGGAGAGCGGTTCGCCTTCGTCACCGACTTCCTGGGCGGCGGGGAGATGGGGTACTGGCAGGGCCCGGGCCGCTTCAACCAGCCCGACCCCGAGGAATTGGTCCGCCTCACCGCATCCCAGCTCCGGCCGCGCGACGGCCGGCTCGAGCTGCGCGTCACCAACGAGCTGGAAGAAGCGCTGTTCCTGGACCGGCTGTCGCTGCTGGCCGTGGACCATCCGGCGGACGTCGAGGTGTACCCGGACGAGGGCCTGCGGAACCCGGCCGCGGACGGCCGACTGGTGGCGGTCACGGGCGCACGCCCCCTGGCCGGCGCCGTGGACGAGGCCGGGCGGGACGTGGGCGACCGGCTCCTCGCTCTCGACCGGCGCTTCGTGGACGGGTTCGCCCTCCACCGGATCCGGGGCTACGCCGAGGAGCATTCGCTCACCCTCGACCTGGGGTCCGCGGCCGGCGACGATGCCGTGCTGCTGCTCACGGGGTGGACGGACTACGCGTTCTCCAGCGACAACGTCGCCGCCCACCAGGCGGGTCGGGCCCTGGCCCCGCCCCGCCTGCAGGTCGAGGACGCCGGCGGCGCCTGGCACGATGCCGGCTTCGTGGGCATCCCGGTGGGCCGCCCGCAGACGGTGCTCGTCGAGATGGCGGGCCGCTGGCGCGGCGACCGGCGGCGCGTGCGCCTGGTGACCAACATGCGCATCTACTGGGACGAGGCCCGGGTGGCGCGGGTCGCGCGGGTCTCCCTGGCCACGCGCCGGCTGCCCCTGCTGCGCGCGGACCTCGCGGAGCGCGGCTTCTCGGCCGAGGTCTCCCCCGACGGCAAGGAGCCCTTCGGCTACGACTACACGCGCGTGGGCGCGCGCGCGCCGTGGAAGGTGTTCCCCGGCCGCTACACGCGCCCGGGCGACGTGCGCGAGCTGCTGGACGACACCGACGACGCGTTCGTGCTCTCGCGCCCGGGCGACGAGGTGGCCCTCGCCTTCGCGCCGCCGCCCCCTGCCCGCGCGCGCCGCACGTACCTCCTGCACGCCGACGGCTACAGCAAGGAGATGGACATCAACTCCGCCACCCCGAGCGCGCTGGGGCCGCTGCCCTACCACGGCATGCCGGGGTACCCCTACGCACCGCCCGCGGCCTATCCGGACACGCCCCGGCGACGGGAGCTCCGGGCGCGCTACGACACGCGCGTGGTGCGCGGCCCGCTCGCGCTCCTGGAGCGGGAGCTGATGGAGGAGAGGCCACGATGACCCCGATCCGCTACGCGGCCGCCGCCTGCCAGACCGACCTGCCCAACCCCCTCGACCGCGGGCAGATGCGCGCGAACACCGACCGCATGCTGGCCATGATCGACGCGGCGGTGGCAGGATCGGCGCCCTTCCTGCCCGTGCGCCTGGTGGTGTTCCCCGAGTTCGCGCACGCGGCGCCGGTGTTCGCCACCGCGGCCGAGCTCGCCGAGAAGCTGGCCGTGCCCGTGCCCAACGAGCACACCGACCGCATCGCGTCCCGCGCGCGGCAGCACGGCGTGTACGTGCAGACGGGGACCATGATCGAGCGGGACCCCAGGTGGCCGGGCGTCCTGTTCAACACCACCTGCCTCCTCGGTCCCGAGGGCCTCCTGTACAAGTACCGGAAGGTGAACCCCTGGATCCCCTACGAGGTCCACGCGAGCCCCCACGACCTGCCCGGCTACGACGAGCCCCTTTTCCCCGTGGCCGACACCCCCATCGGCCGCCTGGGGTGCGCCATCTGCTACGACTGGCTCTTCCCCGAGGCCCTGCGCCAGCTCGCCGCCAACGGCGCCGAGGTCCTGATCCGCGTCTCCGCCTACATGGACCCCTGGGGCGCCACCGACCCCATGGACTGGTGGACCGTGGTGAACCGCTGCCGCGCGCTGGAGAACGTGGCCTACGTCGTGGCCGCCAACCAGGGGGCGAGCCTCCGCCACTACCCCCCCTACTCCTGGCCCGGCGGGAGCCAGGTCGTGGACTATGACGGCCGGCTCCTGGCCCAGGCGTCCCCGGGGCCGGGCGAGCGCATCGTGGTGGCACCCATCGACGTCACCGCGCTGCGCCACGAGCGCGAGACCCGGCAGGGCCACCACATGCTCGCGCATCTGCGCACGGAGGCCTACCCCGTCTACCGCGATCGCCGCTACCCCCCGCCCCTGGAGGACGGGACGGCGCCCGGCGCCCTCTCCTACGAGCGCAACCTGACCCTCATCGCCGAGGCCAAGCGGCGGACGCGCCGCTGACCGGCGCGGCGCCTCAGCGGCCGGGGCCGATGGGCGCGCCGGGCGTGGCGGCGATGAGGCGGCGGGTGCCCCTCTCGAAGAGGGCGAGGCGCGACCGGCCCGCGGAGACGGGCACGTCCACCGCGGCGCCCTCCACCCGCAGCCGGCGCACCGCGTCCTCCGCCGTCTCGTTCACGCACACGGCCAGGATCGCGCGCGGCGTCTCCAGCACCACCGCCGCCACGCGCGTGTCGCTCTCGTGCACGGCGACGCCGGCGGCCTTCAGCGCCGCGGCCAGGAGCGCGGCCAGCGGCTCCGGCTCCCGCGCGAACTCCAGGGGCAGGGGCTCGTGCCAGACGCCGCCTGCGCCCTCCGTGCGCCCCGGTCGCAGGCTCCGGCGCAGCCTCTCCCCCAGCTGGCCGTCGAAGGTGGCCCAGCCCGCGCCCCAGCGCGTGCGCTCGTGCTGGGCCACGGGCCGCCCCGCATCGACCACGCCCAGCGCGCGCAGCTCCTCGCCGACGCGGCCGTAGGGATCGCCCTCCACCGCCCCCGTCACCAGCACCAGCGACCCCGCCCGGCTCGCCGCCCGCAGGGCGCGCGCCGCGTCCTCCCCCACGACCTCGGGCACGGGGACGAGCACGAGGCGGGCGTGGGCCAGGCGCTCGGCGGTCAGGCCCTGGTCGGAGACGGCCTCGGGCACGATCGCGAAGCGCTCCGCCAGCAGGCGCACCACGCGCCGCGTGGCGTCGAGGTCGCCGGGGCGGCCGGAGAACAGCCGCGCGTGGGGGACGACCAGGATCACCGGCCCCCGCCGGTAGTCGTCCAGCCACGGCGCCGCCGCGCGGAAGAAGCGCGCGAGGTCGGCGAGCGCGCGCAGCTCGGGCTTGGCCGTCCCGTCCGGCCGGAAGATCCCGATCACCGACTCGTTGTCGATGGGCTGGTAGGGGTTGATGTTCCAGGCCCACTGCACCACCCCCGCGCCGCGCGCGGCGAAGGCGTAGGCCAGTTTCCGCTCCAGGAGCCGCGCCGCAGCCTCGGGCGTGCGCCAGGGGTTGCCGTCCGCGTCCTCCAGGCGCATGAGCCCCGTCTCCTGGTGGAGGTTCGGCTTCTCCCCCGCCTTGGTGACCACGCCGTCCCAGAGCAGGTCGTCGTTGTTCCACCAGGTGTGCACCGCGGTGTAGTCCACGGAGCGGGCGTGCAGCAGCTGCGCCGGCCGGAGGTGGGTCCCGCCCTCGTCCTGGCCCAGGGTCACCAGGGCGGGCCCGGAGGCCGCGCGCAGGATGTCGCGCAGGCCCGCCGCCCAGCCCGCCACGACCTCCTGCGAGAAGGCGGCGAAGTCGTGGGCCTTCCGCGGCACGCGGTCGTCGCGGATCATGGTCCAGCCCAGGTCCTCGCGGCGCGGGAGGTCGAGCAGGCCGTCGCCCGCCGCGCGCCAGGCGTCGCGCAGGCCCACCGCGTCCGCGCCGTGGCGGCGCGCCAGCCACTCCGCCCAGGCCCGCCGCTCGTGCGCGTCGCCCACCGGCTGGTTGGTCCACAGCGCGCTGGCCGGGGCGTACGACGGCTCGTTGATCAGGTCCCAGTGGACCCACGGCACGTCCCGGAAGCGCGCCGCGACCTGGGTCAGGAACGCGCGCTGGCCCTCCCGTGCGCGCGGATCGAGGAAGGGGTGCGTGCCCCCGAAGGACGGCGGCTGGAAGGCGAAGAAGGTGAAGCAGACGTGGATTCCGTGGCGCGCGGCGCCCTGCACGTAGGCCTCCAGGGCAGAGATCACGCCCTCGTCCACCGCGCCGGAATCGAGCATGGCCCGCGACCATGCCGTCCAGAGCCCGGTGCGCACGAAGTTGATGCCCTGGCGGGCCATCTCCCGGAAGTCGCGGTCCCAGGCGCGCGGGTTCGGCTCGAAGAGGAACTTCCGGTGCACGTCGGAGGCCATGTAGGTCGTCCCGATCACCGGCATCACCGCGCCGCCCAAGCGCAGCCAGTCGCGCGAGACGGTGAGGCGCGTTCCCGCCGCCAGCAGCTTCGCGTCCCGGACCCAGAAGCCGGTGGTGGCGCGACGGGGCGACCACGGCGCGTCGGGGACGGAGACCAGGGCGTGGTACAG
The DNA here is from genome assembly GCA_036556965.1 of Vicinamibacteria bacterium. Taxonomy (GTDB): domain Bacteria; phylum Acidobacteriota; class Vicinamibacteria; order Fen-336; family Fen-336; genus DATBIO01. The sequence continues at coordinate 29,235 of DATBIO010000190.1, read as the reverse complement.
GCCCGGCGCGAGCGGAGCCGCGGTGGGCACGGGCACGAGGGCCGTGCGCAGCTCCGGCGGTCCCGCCAGCGCCGCCTCCGCGGTGGCCACCACGGCGCCGTCGTCGGCGCGCACCTCCACGCGCGCGGACGCGGGCACCGGCTCCCCCGCCCGCACGAACGGGCGCAGCACGCTCACGCGCAGCGAGGGGACCTCGCCCGGCTCGACGCTGGCCCGCACGGGCCGCGCCTCCACCGCCCCCGCACCCTCCAGGGCGTGGACCACGGCCTCGCGGACGACGGCCGCGCCCAGCGGGGCATCCGAGGGCGCGAGCACCCAGCGTCCGCCCGCGTCGCCGCCGCGCAGGCGGTCGATGGCCAGGAGCAGGCATGCACGCGGGACCGAGGCCCCGTCCAGCACGTGCGCGAGGGGCCGCAGCACGGCGTCCCGGGGGCCCTCGGATCCGTGCTCGAGGGGAAGGTCCTTGCGCGTGGCCAGGCGGACGGTCAGCGCGAAGCTGCGCGACGGCGCGCCGGGGAGGCTGCTCCATTCCGCCTCGGGCGCGGCCACCACGCGCGCGGGAGCGGCCAGCCCGGCATGCTCCACGGGGTCGCTCGGACCGATGAGGAGGTCGTGGGCGAACGTGGGCTGGCGGGCGAGGAGGGCATAGGCGCGGCGCCCGTCCGCTCCCGCGGGCAGCTGGCGGACGGGCTGCTCGAACGGAGCGCCGCCGAGGACCACGAGCCCGCCGCCACCCTTCAGGAAGGCGCGGATGGCGGGCCAGGCCTCGAGGGGGAATGCGCTTCCGTAGGGCAGGAGCAGGACGTCGGCGTCGCGGAGGCGGAGGCGCGCGGCGAGGGCCTCCGGCGCGTCCAGCACGACGACGGGAAGGCCGGCCAGCGCCTCGTCCAGGACGGCAGGGTCCAGGGGGGCCGCGTCCACGGTCGGGAAGCCGGGAGCACGGAAGACGGCGACGCGCGGAGGCCGCGAGCCGTCGCGCGCGTCGCCCGCGGCGACGTCCTGGGCGGGGGCCGCGGACGGCCCGCTCAGCGACACGGCGGCGGCGAGGGCCAGGGCGGGACGGGAGGCCGCGCGCACCGGCGGAACTTAGCACGCGGCACTTCAGTCGGGACGCGGGTAGGCCTCGCGGAGGGCGCCCGCCACCTGCCGCAGGGCCTCGGCCAGGGGCGACCGCCGGCGCCAGGCCAGGGCGATGGTGCGGAAGGGCTCGGGCCGCGCCAGCCGGCGCGTGCGGAGCCGCGCCCGCGACGCCTCGGTGGGTACCGCCAGCTGCGGGAGCAGGGTCACGCCCAGGCCGGAGGCCACCATCTGGGCCAGGGTGGCCAGGCTGGTGGCACGGAACTCGCCCTCCCGCGCCTCCGCCCGCTCGCAGAAGGCCAGGGCCTGGTCGCGCAGGCAATGGCCGTCCTCCAGCAGCAGCACGCTGGCACCCTCCAGGTCCTCCACCGCGGCCGGCCGGTCGGAAGCCCCCAGCGGATCGCTGGGTGCGGCCACCAGCACGAAGGGGTCCTTCCCGACCACCTCGTGCTCCACGTCGCCCAGCGGAGCCTCCAGGGCCAGCAGGGCGGCGTCCAGGCCGCCCTCCTCCAGCATGCGCACCAGGGTGGCCGTCTTCTCCTCGACCCAGGCCACGGTGAGGCGGGGGAAGCGGCGGCGGAGCCGCGGCGCGGACCGGGGCAGGAGGTAGGGCGCCACGGTGGGGATGATGCCGATGCGCAGCGTGCCCGCCAGGGGGTCGGAGGCCTGCCGGGCCGCCTCGACGAGGTCACCCCCGTCCCGCAGCAGCCGGCGGGCCCGTTCCACCAGGGCCCGGCCGGAAGACGTGGGGAGGACCCGCCGCCGGTTCCGCTCGAACAGGCGCACGCCCAGGGTCTCTTCCAGCCGGGCCAGCTGGGCGCTGAGGGCAGGCTGGGACACGGCACAGCGCTCGGCCGCCCGGCGGAAGCTCAGCAGGTCGGCCACCGCCACCGCGTACTCCAGCTGCCGGAGGGTGAAGGGCACCGGCGGGGGCAGGGTGCTCATCACTGTAAATTATCACACTTGTAACAAAGCGGTCTTGGACAGATCACACCGCACGGCCCATATTGGTGGTGTTCACCGATCCAAGGAGGGGAACCACTCTCATGCTGACCGTTGGCGATGCATTTCCCGAGTTCGAGCTGCAGGCGGTGGTGGGGCTCGAGAAGGGCCGTGAGTTCCAGACCATCACCGAGAAGAGCTACCCCGGCAAGTGGTCGGTGGTCTTCCTGTGGCCGATGGACTTCACCTTCGTCTGCCCGACGGAGATCGCGGAGTTCGGCCGGCGCAACGCCGACTTCGCGGACCGCGACGCGCAGGTGCTGGGGGCGAGCACGGACACGCACTTCGTGCATCTGGCCTGGCGCAAGGACCACCCGGACCTGAAGGCCCTGCCCTTCCCCATGCTGGCCGACACCAAGCGCGAGCTGTCGGAGGCCCTGGGGGTGCTGCACAAGCAGGACGGCGTGCCCCTGCGCGCCACCTTCGTGGTGGACCCCGAGGGCGTCATCCGGCACGTGAGCGTCAACGACCTGTCCGTGGGGCGCAACGTGGACGAGGTCCTGCGCGTGCTGGACGCGCTGCAGACGGACGAGCTCTGCCCCTGCAACTGGAAGAAGGGCGAGCCCACCCTGGCGGTGGCCTGACGTGAGCGACCTGGAGACCCTGCGTCAGGGGCTGCCCGAGGCCGCCCGCGACGTCAAGCTCAACCTCCAGGCCGTGCTCCAGCCCGGCGTGCTCTCGCCGGCCCAGCGATGGGGGGTGGCGGTCGCCTCGGCGATCGCCGCCCGCAACCCTTCCCTGCGCGAGGCGGTGGTGGAGGCGGCGCGCGGCGAGGTGGAGGCGGTCGTGCTGGAGGACGCGGCGGCGGCCGCCGCCCTCATGGCCATGAACAACGTGTACTACCGCTTCCGCCACATGGTGGGCAAGGCCTCCTACGCGGAGAAGCCGGCCCGCCTGCGCATGAACCGCATGGTGAAGCCGGCCGCCAGCAAGCTGGACTTCGAGCTGTTCTCGCTGGCCGTGAGCGCCATCAACGGGTGCGAGCAGTGCATCCAGTCGCACGAGAAGGTGGTGCTGGAGGGCGGGCTGACGGAGGACCACGTCAACGACGCCGTGCGCATCGCCGCCACCCTGAACGCGGCGGCGGTGGCCCTGGAGCTGCCCGTCCTGGAGCCGGCGCCCGCGGCCGTCTGAGGTCAGGCGCGCGCCCCCCGCGGCGGCGGGCGCGCCCTTCGAGTGCGCGTCGAGGAAGGCGCGGATGCCCGCGCAGCCCTCCACCTGGTCACGGCCAGGGTCTGCTTGTCGCGCCTACCAGCGGTGGTAGGCGGGGTGGCCGGGCTTGACGGCCACGAAGGTGCCCCGGCAGGTGGCGCAGACCTGCTCTCCCGAGAGCAGCTCGGCCTCCACCACCGCGCGGTCGTCGCTGGACTCCACCACGCGCGCCCGCAGGCGGACCGGCCGGTCGGTGGGGGTGGGACGGCGCAACCGGATCGCGTAGTCCGCGGTCACCGTGCAGGGCGGCGCGTCCGCCCCCGTCCGCTTCATGAGGTGCCAGCAGGCCGTCCAGTTGCTATGGCAGTCGAGGAGGGTGCCGATGATGCCGCCGTTGAGCATCCCCGTGAATGCCTCGTGATGGGGCTGGGGCTGCCACTCCGCCACCACGTCCTCGCCCTCCGGGAAGCTGCCGATGCGCAGCCCCTTCTCGTTGGCGGGGCCGCAGCCGAAGCACTTGTTGTGCGGCGCGAACGTCTGCTGGAGGCTGAGGGCGGCCAAGGCTAGTACAGCTTCAGGTCCATGTTCTCGGCGGCGATGTCCGTGAGGTCGACGATGGCGGCGGCGTTGACCCCGATGGCGATGGCGATGGCCTCCGAGACCTCCTCGCGCGAGGCCCCGAACTTGAGCGCCTTCTTCAGGTGGCCCTCCAGGCAGCCCTGGCACTTCGCGGCCAGGCTGGCGCCGATGGCCACCAGCTCCTTGGTCTTGCGGTCCAGGACGGAGGGCTTGTAGGTCTCCTTGTAGAACTGGAAGTAGATCTCGCGGAAGCGCGGGTCGACCATGCTGTAGGAGCCGGTCTCCTCGGGCGGCTTGGCGGTGCCGTTGTCCTCCTCGGGGAAGGGGATGTGCCTCTTCTTCTCGTCGCTCACCGCTCGATTCCTCCTTGCCCCTGCGCGGTCAACGCCACCCCGCGCTCCCGCGAGACGTCCTCCAGCAGCATGGCCACCGCGGCCTCGTAGGCCGCCCGGCCGTCGCGCCAGGCCCCCCCGTGGCTGTTCCCCGGCACCACCAGCACGCGCGCCTTCTCGCCCGCCGCCGCCTGGAGCTCGAAGGCGATGGCCTGGGGCATGCGGCGGTCCCCGGAGTTGCACACGAAGAGGGCGGGCCGGCCCGCCAGCCGCCCGGCCGCCGCCTTCACGTCCACGGAATCCGGGTCGAAGCCGGCGCGCCGGCCGATCCAGAACACGACTTCCTCGGAGACCGGCCAGGGCGGTACCGCCCGCAGCCACCAGGCGAAGCCCCGGAAGAGGCGCACGTGGTGCCTCACCGTGTCGCGGAGGCTGCGATAGGAGCTGTCGCAGACCAGGCCCCCCACCTCGGGGTCGTCGGCGGCGGCCAGGGCGGCCGAGGCGGCTCCCAGGGAGACGCCCCAGAGCACGACGGGGCCGCGGGCGCGCGCCAGCGCATAGGCCGTGGCCGCGCGCACGTCGTCCTTCTCGAAGCGCCCGAAGCTGGAGACCGTGCCTTCGCTCTTGCCGTGGTGGCGGAGGTCGAAGAGGAGCGCGTTCCATCCCGCCTGGTGCAGGAATGGGACCTTGCGCACCATCTCGACGCGCGACCGGTTCAGGCCGTGCACCAGGACCACGGTGCCCCGGCCCGCGGTGTTGGGCACCCACCAGCCCGAGAGCCTCGGGCCGTCCGGCGCGTTGAACGCCACCTCCTCGAAGGGGAGGTCGAAGGAGGCGGGAGTCAGCCCCGCGTTCTCGCGGTCCGGGAACTCATAGCGACGGGCCGTGACCATGCCCGCCAGCCAGAAGGGCGCGACGCCGAACACGAGGATGGCCAGGAGGGCGGCCAGGACCAGCCCGGTCCACTTGATCCAGCGCAGGCGCATGAGTGGCGAGAGGGTAGCAGAACCGCGCACGGGCCGGCGGTCAGCGCGGACGGGAACGGAAGGGGAACGACCGGGGGGCGCCAGTCCGGCCGACGACCACCTTGCGGAACCGTTCCTGGGGGCATTGGATTGGTCCCGTGGCGCCGTCACCCCGCCGCAGTGCCGGCGCCCCCGCGGTTCACTCAGGGGAGGGTACGTCCGCGGCCGGTCGAGGTTCTGTCAAACGATGTGAGGGTTTGGCAACGATTGTCAGCGTGCTTCGCGGTAGGATTCGCCGAGTGAGCGAGTTCCCGGCCGCGCTGCTCGTGCTCATCGGCGCGGCCACGGGGCTGGTGGGCGCGCTCCTCGGCCTCGGGGGCGGCGTCTTCCTCGTGCCCCTCCTCACCCTCGCCGTGGGCGTGCCCATCCGCGTGGCCATCGTGGCCAGCCTGCTCTCGGTCATCGCCACCGCCAGCGCGTCCGCCACCGTGAACCTCAACCGCGGCCTCGTGAACGTCCGGCTGGGCCTGGTGCTGGAGGTGGCCACCAGCCTGGGGGGCCTGGGCGGCAGCCTGCTCTCGTCGCGGCTCAGCCAACGCCAGCTCTTCCTCGTCTTCGGGGCCACCCTCGGCGTGATGGGACTGCTGACCCTCGCGCGCTCGCGCAAGCGCAACGTGATCGCCGACCTCTCCGTGGACCCCGGCCTCTTCGGGGGGCGCCTGCGCGAGGGAGAGACGGCCTACGTCTACCAGCTCCGGCGCGCCCCCGTCGGCCTGGCCGCATCCCTGGTGGCGGGGGCGGTCTCGGGGGTCCTGGGCCTGGGCGGTGGCATCGTCAAGGTGCCCGCGCTGAACACGTTCTGCGGCATCCCCATCCGCGTGGCCGCCGCCACCTCGACCTTCATGATCGGCGTGACCGCGGCCGCCGCCGCCATCCCCCACGTCGGCCGCGGCGACGTGGAGCTGCCCCTGGCCGCCGCCGTCTGCCTGGGCGCCCTGCCCGGCAGCCTGCTCGGCGCCCGCCTGTCCGACCGCGTGCGGGCGCGCGCGCTCAAGGTCATCATGTCGATGGTGCTCCTGCTGGTGGGCGTGCGCATGGCGCTGGAAGGCCTGTGAAGGTCGACGCCGTCCGCGAGCAGCGGTCGCTGGAGTGGGCCATCGAGGCGGTGCTGTCCGCGGGCGTGGTCCTCAGCGGCACGCTGCTGCTGGCCGGCCTGCTGCGCGGCGACGGCGGGCTCCTGCGCGCCGGCGTCGTGCTCCTGATCGCCACCCCCGTGACGCGGGTGGTGGTGCTGACGGCCGGGCTCATCTACCGGCGCGACTGGCTCTTCGCCCTCGTCTCCGCCGCGGTGCTGACCATCCTCGGGGGGAGCGCCGCGGTGGCCCTCTGGGTGGAGGGCCCGCGCGCGGCGGCGCGGCCGGCGGCGGGGGCGCCCCGGTGAGACCGCTGGCCGCGGTGCTCCTGGACTGGGACGGGACGCTGGTGGACTCCGCGGAGACGAGCTTCCGCTGCTACGTCCGCCTCTTCGGCAGGTTCGGGCTCGAGTTCGACCGCGAGACGTTCCGGCGCACCTACTCCCCCAACTGGCACCGCACCTACGCCGAGATCGGCCTGGCCGCGGAGCACTGGGAGGAGGCCGACCGGAGCTGGTTCCCCATCTACTGCGAGGAGCGGGCCGAGCTGGTGCGCGGGGCGCGCGAGTCCCTGGCCCTCCTCCGCGCGGCCGGGCTGCGCCTGGGCATCGTCACCAGCGGCGGGCGCCCGCGCGTGGAGTGGGAGATCGGCGAGCACGCGCTGGCCGACCGCTTCGAGACCGTGGTGTACGGCGACGACGCGCGCCAGCGCAAGCCGCACCCCGAGGCCCTCCTCCTGGCCCTGGACCGCCTGGGCGTGGCCCCGGAGCGCGCCGCCTACGTGGGGGACAGCCCGGAGGACGTGGAGATGGCGCGCGCGGCGGGGGCCCTTTCCGTGGGCATCCCCGGCGGCTTCCCCAACCAGGAGGCCCTGCGTGCCTCCGCTCCCGACCTGCTCGCTCCCGACCTGGACGCCGCCGCCCGGGCCCTGGTCGCCTTGTGCGCGGGCCGGGGCCGGCCCTAACATCGTCGCTTTGCGCGGGCCAGGGGAGCGATGAGCGACTCGAAGCCGGTGCCGATGGTGGACCTGCGGGCGCAGCTCGCGCGGATCCGCGGCGAGGTCGAGGAGGCGCTGGCGCGGGTGGTCTCCTCCACGCAGTTCATCGGCGGCGAGGAGTGCGCCCGCTTCGAGGAGGAGTTCGCGGCCTACTGCGGCGTCCGGCACGCGGTGGGGGTGGCCAACGGCACCGACGCGCTCATCCTGGCCCTGCGCGCCTTCGGCGTGGGCCCCGGCGACGAGGTCATCACCGTGGCCAACACCTTCATCGCCACGGGCGAGGCCATCCTCCTGGTGGGAGCGCGCCCGGCCTTCGTGGACGTCGAGGAGGACACGGCCACCCTCGACCCCCGCGCCCTGGAGAAGGCCCTCACGCCGCGGGCGCGCCTGGTGCTCCCCGTCCACCTGTACGGCCATCCCGCGGACATGGCTCCCATCCGCGCCTTCGCCGCGCGCCACGGCCTGCCCGTGCTGGAGGACGCCGCCCAGGCGCACGGGGCGGAGCTGGAGGGCCGGCGGGCGGGGGCCCTGGGCGACGCCGCCTGCTTCAGCTTCTACCCCGCCAAGAACCTGGGCGCCTACGGGGACGCGGGCATGGTGGTCACCGACGACGGCGCCTTCGCCCAGCGCGTGCGGCAGATCGGCAACCACGGGGCCGGCGCGCACCGGTACGACAACGTCGTGCTGGGCACCAACAGCCGGCTGGACGCGCTGCAGGCGGCCGTGCTGCGCGTGAAGCTGCGGCACCTCGACGCCTGGAACGCGGAGAGGCGCCGTGTGGTGTCGGCGTACCACGCCGCCCTCGCCGCCGTGCCGGGGCTCGTCCTGCCGCGCGAGCGCGCGGGCGCGCGCTCCGCCTGGCACCTGTACACCGTGCGCACGCCCGAGCGCGACGCGCTCCAGGCGCACCTGAAGGAGCGCGGGATCGCCACCGCCGTGCACTACCCCCGCCCCATCCACCTCCAGCCCGCCCTGGCCGCCGCCGGCGGGCGCGCCGGCGACCTGCCCGTCTCGGAGCGGTTGAGCCGCGAGGTGCTCAGCCTGCCCCTCTACCCGGAGCTGGACCAGGACGCCGTCACGCGCATCGCGCACGAGGTGGCGGCGTTCTGCGGGGCCGCCACCGCCCGCGCGTGAGGGCCCGCGCGCGGCGCGGGGGCGCCGCCTCGCTGGCCGCGGCCCTGCTCCTGGCCGGGCCCGCGCCCGCGGCGGAGCTCGCCGCCGATCCCCGCCTGCGGCTGGAGGCCGCCCGCTACGTCCCCGCCGACGATCCGGAGCTGGAGTGGTCGGGATGGATCGGGGCGGGCGTGGCGCTGGTGCGCACCGAGGCCACGGCCTTCGACTTCCTGGCCGAGGTGGAGACGGTGCTGGGCGAGGTGGTGCGGCCCTTCGAGGCCACGCAGGCGAACTACCACCTCCACCTGGCCGTCCGCCAGCGCCTGGGCGCCTTCGAGGTCGGGCCCTACTTCCACCACGTCTCGCGCCACGCGGTGGACCGCCCACGCCCGGTCTCGGTGGACTGGAACATGCTCGGCCTGCGCGTGGCGCGCGCCGGCGAGCGGACCCTGGTGGTCACCGAGGCGGGGTTCGCCACGCGGTCCTCCACCGGCTACAAGGGGGAGCTGGCCGTGGCCCTGGACGCCGACCTGGGCGGCGGCGGGCATCCCTACCTGCGCGCCGCCCTCCGCTACGTGATCGCCGAGCCCTCGACGGACATCCCCGGCCTCGACCGCGGCGACTTCGTGGACGTGCGCGTGGAGGCCGGGCCCCGCTGGCGGAGCGGCTCTCGCTCCCTGGCCCTCTTCGCGGCCTACGAGCGGCGGAACGACGTGCTGCTGACGCAGGCGCTGCGGCTGGACCGCGCCCTCTTCGGCTTCCGCGTCGCCCTGGAGGCGCGCGAAGGCACGGGGGCGCGATCGCCCCGCGCCGCCCTGGTAGACTGAAGGCCGGTGGATCTCCTCGTCACCCTCGTCACGGGCGGGATCATCGGCTGGGTGGCCAGCCTGATCATGGGCACCGACGCGGAGATGGGCCTGCTGGCCAACGTCTTCATCGGCGTCCTCGGCTCGCTGCTGGGGACGTGGCTGGCGGCGACGCTGGGCCTTCCCGTGGGGGGGGCCGCCCGCTGGCTCTTCGCCCTCCTGGGGGCGGCCGTCCTGATCGCCATCGTGCGCGCGCTCGGGATCTTCCGACCGCGCCGCGCCTGAGCCGCGCTCAGCCGCGCGGCCAGCGGTGCCGCTTCGCGATCTCGCCGAGCTGCGCCTCCGCCGCCTTGCGCACTTCCAGGTAGCGGCTCTCCCTCACCAGGCGCTCGAGGTAGGCCACGTCGTCCTGGCGCGTGAGCCCGCGCACGAGGATCTGGCCGATGTGGCGGTCCTCCGCGTGGGACTTGAGCAGCTCGGCGTCGCGCATGCGCTTGCCCGCCTCCTGCCGGATGAAGAAGTGGCGGGCGCTGCGCACGACGGCCAGGAGCTCCTGGTCGCTGGCGTGGTCGGGCGGCAGGCGCTCGATGCGGTAGAGGAGGTCGTCGTCGGAGAGGGACAGCCAGCCTTCGCCCGCCGGCCCTTCCACCCAGGGACGGCGGGCCTCGTGGGCGTCCTTCGCGTCCGGGCCCTCGTCCGCGCTCACCCGTCGATCTCCGCCGCCTTGCGCCGGAACGCCTCCACCACTTCTCCCAGGGCGCGCCGCTGCGCGTCGTCCAGGCCGTCGAAGACGAGGCCGAAGGTGTCGGCTCCGGAGGACGTGCTGCGGGCCCGGGTCCAGATCACGCGCGCGGGCAGCCGCGTGTGGGCGGCCCCGCGGCCGAGCCTGATCTCCAGCACGACGGTGGCGGCCAGGGCGGGGGGAGGCGACTGGGTGGCCACCTGGCAGCCCTCGGTGCTCAGGTCGGTGACGTAGCCCACCAGGCGCTCGCCCGCGGCCAGCACGCGGCACGCGGCCACGAAGGGCTGGATGCGGGCGGCCCGCCGCTGCTCGCGGTGCCTGGCCAATCCTCAGTCCTGGGGAAGGACGAGGCCCAGGCCTTCGTCCAGGGCCGCCTCCGCGCGCGGCGCCGCGTCCAGCGCGCGCACGAGGCCGAGCACGCGGTAGGCCCAGAGCACCCGGCAGACCTCGAAGTCGGGCAGGGTGGACTCCGCGCAGATCTGCTCCAGGGTGGGCGTCCCGTTGAGGGCCGTGAGCAGGGACAGCTTCTCGAAGGAGAGGTTCATGGTGCCGGCCGCGCTCTCGTAGTCGGGCGCGCGCTCGTAGCGCGTCTCCAGGCCGCCCACCGCCCTCTGGATGCGCGTCCAGGCCTCGATGCGGCGGATGCCCTCCATGATGATGTCGGGGGTGCTGATCTTCAGGGTGATGGCCTCCGCCGGGGGCGCGCCCTCCTGCAGGCGGTACTGGCCCTCCGTCCACTGGAAGGCGCCGTAGATGATTTCCTGGGTGTGCTCCACCACCGCGCGCACGAGGTCCTTGGGCTCGAGCACGCCCTGCTCCACGAGCACGGTCCCCAGCCGCTTGCCGGGGCCGATGGCTTTCCCCGCGTCCACCAGCTCGCGGAGGCCGAGCCGGCCGCGGCGCATGAGGAGCTCGCCCAGGCGGTCGTCGGGGCTGGTGGAGGAGGCGAACACCAGACGGCCCTCCTGCACGGTGATGCTGCGCCCGATGCCCATGTGGGTGAGGGTGAGCACGCCGGTGCAGCGGCCCTCGTGGAGCGCCTGCACGAGGTCCGGCACGTCGTGCACGGCCAGGCTGCCTTGCGGCTTGAGCGCGAAGGTCATGAGAGGGCGGCGGCGATACGGGACCGTACCTCGGCGAGCAGCCGGTCGCGATCGTCGTAACTGTAACTCCCCGCATCCAGGGGGTCCAGGACCCTCACCTCCACCGTGCCACGCCGGATGCGGAAGCCCCCGCGCGGCATCAGCTCGCGCGTGCCGCGCACGGCCACGGGCAGGATCCGGCTCCCCGCCTGCACGGCGGCCACGAAGGCCCCCTTGCGGAAGTCCCCCAGGGCGCCCGTGCGGCTGCGTGTGCCCTCGGGGAAGACCAGGAAGCAGTGGCCCTCCCGCAGGGAGGCGATGGCCGCGTCCACCGCCAGGCGGGCCTTCTCCTTGTCCTCCCGGTGCACGGGGATGAAGCCCGCGCGGAGCAGCACCCGGCCGAAGAAGGGGAGGCGGAAGAGCTCGGCCTTCACCAGGGCCTTGAAGTCGACGCCCAGCACCTCGAACAGCACGGGCGCGTCGAGGTGGCTGACGTGGTTGGGCATGACCACGGTGTTCCGGGTCTCCGCCAGGTGTTCGAGCCCGCTCGTGACGATGCGCGTCCGCGCCAGGACCAGGGCCGTCCTCACCCCGAAGCGCCCCAGGCGATAGAGGATTCCCACCGAGCCGGTGAGGTGGGAGATGACGATCCCCACCACGCTGGCGGGTGGGACGTACAGCAGGAGGAACGCGAACACCAGCGCGGACCGGATCATGGCTCGGCGGCGGGGCCGCGCGGAGGCGGCTCGCGGCCCGCGGCGTGCGGCGGCTCGGGGCTCAGGACTCCTGGCCGGAGCCCGAGTCCGACGACGCCCCCGCCGGCACGCCCTCGCCGTCGTCCCCCCGTCCGTTGAGCAGCGCCTTCAACTCTTTCCCCATCTTGAAGTAGGGGATCTTCTTGGGCGGGACGTCGACCTTCTCCCCCGTCTTGGGGTTGCGGCCCTTGCGGGGGGCGCGGTTGCGGAAGCGGAAGCTCCCGAAGCCCCGGATCTCGACTTCCTGGCCGCTCTGCAGGGCGTTGACGATGCTGCGCAGGGCGGCCTCCACGATGATGCCGGACTGGACCTGGGTGATGTCGAGGCGCTTGGCCACGATGTTGATCAGGTCCGCCTTCGTCATGGCGTTTCGGGACGAGTCGGTCATCGCGTGGTCTTGAGCTCCGGTCGGAGCCGTAACTCTAGCCCGCGCATCCCGCCGAAGTCAAGACAGGAGCGGTAGATGCAGCCGGCCCCGGCGCGGGGGGCGCCGGGGCCGCACGGGGGCTCTCAGGCGTCGGCAGAGCGGCGGATCGCCACCGGCTTCTGGATCGGCTTCTTGGCCGGCTCCTTGATCTCCGCGCTGAACGTCTTGGCCAGGGCCTTTTCCACCTTCTCCTCGATGGAGGACTGCGTCTTGCCCTCCACCTCGGCGATCTCGCTGATGAGCAGGAACTTGGCACGGTCGAGCATCCGCTTCTCGCGGAAGGACAGGGCCTTGCGGCGGCTCAGGTGGGTCAGCCCCTTGAGGACCACGGCCACCTCGAAGAGGCTGCCGGTGCGCATCTTGTCCGAGTTCTCCTTGAACCGGCCCTTCCAGTTGGAGTTCCGGTCCACCGAGCCGTCCGAAAGGATGCTGAAGATCTTGCGCGCGTCGCCGTTCGAGATCACGCGGCGCAGCCCCACCTCGATGGCGTTCTGCTGGGGCACCCACACCCGCGAGTCGTTCGCGAGGATGCGGAGCTGGTAGAGGCTGATCTTGCCTCCGGGCACCGCACGGGTCTGGATGCTCTCCACGACGCCGATGCCGTGGTTGGGATAGATCACCTTCTGGCCGACGGCGAACTCCACGTTGACCTCCCTTTTCAGAGATCGAGAAACGACTGAAGGGGGATTGGGCTGGACCGAGGGCACGGGGCTCTTGAGAACCCGACCATGATAGCAAAGCTCGCGCGGCGCCGCAAAGGCGCGGACGTGGACGCGGCCCGAGGCGCGCCTCGGCCCCGCCCGCGGGACGGGCGCCGGGAAGGGCGACGGCGGCGGCCAGATGCGCTAAGGTCTCGGGAGCGCCGCCGGAGTGGCGAAGCTGGCAGACGCGCGAGACTCAAAATCTCGTGTCCGCAAGGGCGTGTGGGTTCGAATCCCACCTCCGGCACCACCCGCCACCCTCACGGAAAGCGGCGCGTCTTGACTCGCGCGCGCGCGGGCCACTACTATCTCGCCCCGCAATCTCACAACCGACATGCAAGCCGCGCCCGCTGTGGAGAAGGGGGGCGCGGGAAGGGAGGGTCTTCAGTTGAACGGCAAGACTAAGGGAGACGGGAAGGGAGCCGGGGCCAAGGCCGGGGCCAAGGCCGCCGCGGCCGCCAAGCCGGCGGCCAAGGCCGCCGCGGGCGCGGCGCCGAAGCCGTCGCGCGAGAAGGTCAACCTCGTGATGTGCGTGGTCCAGCGTGGCAAGGCCAACGACATCGCCAAGGCGGCCATGGAGGCCGGGGCGGCGGGCAGCACCATCTTCAACGCCCGCGGGCAGGGCCTGGGCGAGGTGATGAGCGCGCTGGGCTTCGCGGTGGCCCCCCAGAAGGAGGTCATCTTCGTGGTGGCCACCCAGGCCACCTCGCGCCGCATCTTCGACGTGATCAGCAAGGCGGCCCATCTCGACACGTTCGGCCAGGGCATCGCCTTCACCATGCCCATCGGCGACGTGGCCGGGCTCTTCGAGCAGAGCGGCATCGCCGGGAAGAGGGCCTAGGACCGAGTCCGTCGCACGGGGCGGGGTGCGGCCGCAGGGCGGCCGCGCAGCCGCGGCGACGCCGGCGGGCGGTCCCGGCCCTTCCCCGGGCCCCCCCCGGCGTTAGATCTCGATCATTCCCTGCATGTAGCGGACGGCGCGTCCGGCGATGGCGACGCGATCGCCGCGCGGCATGCAGTACAGCTCCCCGCCGCGCGGGGACACCTGGGCTGCGTTCAGGCGCTCCTTGCCGAGGCGCCCGGCCCAGTAGGGCGTGAGCATGCAGTGCGCGCGGCCCGTCACCGGGTCCTCGGGGATGCCCAGGCCGGGGGCGAAGAAGCGCGACACGAAGTCGTGCCGCTCCCCCGGCGCCGTCACCACGATCCCCGGGCGGTCGAGCGCGGCCAGGCGGTCCATGTCGGGGGCGAGGGCACGCACCTCTCCCTCGGACCCGTAGACGCACAGGTAGTCGCGGTTGGCCAGGATCTCCCGCGGCGCGGCGCCCAGGGCCTCGGCGAGGGCGGGGGGAGCCTCACACGCCTGCGGCTCCCAGGACGGGAAGTCGAGCACCATCATGTCCCCCGCCCGCGCCACCTTCAGCAGCCCGCTCCTGGACTGGAAGTCCACGCGCGTGGCGGTGGGGTCGAGGTGGTTGAAGATCACGAAGGCGGAGGCCAGGGTGGCGTGACCGCAGAGGTCCACCTCCTTCCTGGGGGTGAACCAGCGGATGTGCTGCCCGTCGTCCTCGGACACGAAGAAGGCGGTCTCCGACAGGTTGTTCTCGGCGGCCACGCTCTGCATGGTGGCGTCGGGGAGCCAGGACTTGAGCGGGCAGACGGCGGCGGGGTTGCCGGCGAACACCGTGCTCGTGAACGCGTCGATCTGGAAGATCGAGATCTTCATGGGGGAGGGATTGTACCCAGGTCCTTCTCGAGGAACCGGGTTCCCGCCACGGGGTTGAAGCGGTAGGCGGGGATGTCTCGGAACCCGAGGGCCAGGTAGAGCGCGGTGGCTTCCTCCATGCCGGGCAGGGTATCCAGGCGCAGGCGCCGGTATCCGCGCTCCCGCGCCGCCGCGATGGCGCGCTCGGCGAGGGCGCGCCCCAGCCCCTGCCCCCGGGCCTCCGGCCGCAGGTACAGGCGCTTCATCTCCCCGATGCCGTCACCGAGAGCGCGCAGGGCCACGCACCCCACCACGCGCCCGCCGCTGCGGGCCAGGAACAGCTCTCCCCCCGGCGGCGCGTACTCGCCGGGCAGGTCCAGGAGCTCCTCCGCGAAGCCCTGGAAGCCGAGGTCCACCCCGAGGGAGGCCGCGTACTCCTGGAAGAGTGCGCGCGCCATGGCCAGGTCCTCGGGCCCGCGGCAGGGACGCAGGTCGCGCACGTGACCTATGATCCCGCCGTGCCCCCATCCGACCAAGACCCGGGAGCGGCGTTCGCGCGCTTCGTGGCTCTCATCGCCCGCCTGCGCGCGCCGGGAGGCTGTCCCTGGGACCGCGAGCAGACCCACCACAGCCTGAAGCCGATGACCATCGAGGAGGCCTACGAGGTGCTCGAGGCCATCGACGACGCCGACGACGCGGAGCTGGCGGCAGAGCTGGGCGACCTGCTCCTGCAGGTGGTCTTCCACGCCCAGATCGCGGCCGACGAGGGCCGCTTCGGCATCGCGGACGTGGTGGAGGCGGTGGCGGAGAAGATGGTGCGCCGCCATCCCCACGTCTTCGGGAGCGAGAGCGCGGCCACCGCGGGCGAGGTCCTCCGCAACTGGGAGGCGCTGAAGGCGGAGGAGCAGGCGCGCAAGGGACGCCCCGCCGGCTCGATGCTCGACAGCGTCTCCGCCCGCCTGCCCGCGGTGATGGAGGCCTGGCAGATCACCACCAAGGTGGCGCGCGTCGGCTTCGACTGGCCGGACGTGGGTGCGGTGCTGGAGAAGCTGGACGAGGAGGTGCACGAGCTCAAGGCGGCGCTGCGCGAGGGGCGCGACGCGCGGGCGGTGGCGGACGAGGTGGGCGACCTCCTCTTCGTGCTCGTGAACGTGGCGCGCCGGCTCGACCAGGACCCCGAGTCCGCGCTGAAGGCGGCGAACCGCAAGTTCCGCCGCCGCTTCCGGCAGGTGGAGGACGGGCTGCGCGCGGCCGGACGCACGCCGGCGGAGGCGACGCTGCCGGAGATGGAGGCCCTCTGGCAGGAGGCCAAGCGGCGCGAGAGAGACGGCGCCTAGTGCCGTCGGCCTGGATCCGCACGGCGCCCGAGCTGGCCGCCTTCCTCTCCTCGCTGCAGGGGGCTTCCGCCATCGCGCTGGACACGGAGGCGGACAGCCTCCACCACCACCGCGAGAAGGTGTGCCTGGTGCAGCTGGCGGCGGGCCCCGACCGCGCGCGGCTGGTCGATCCCCTGGCCCTGCGCGACCTGGCCCCGCTGGCCCCCCTCATGGCCGACGCCGCGGTGGTGAAGGTGCTGCACGGCGCGGACTACGACGTCACCACCCTGAAGCGGGACTTCGGCTTCGCCTTCGCCTCCCTCTTCGACACCATGATCGCCGCGCGCTTCCTCGGCCTGCCCCAGGTGGGCCTGCAGGCCGTCCTCCTGTCCGAGCTGGGGGTCGTGCTCGGCAAGGAGAGCCGTCTCGACGACTGGTCGCGGCGCCCGTTGACCACCGCCCAGGAGGCCTACGCCCTCGACGACGTGCGCCACCTCCTCGCCCTCCACGCGGCGCTGGTGGAGAAGCTGCGCGCGGCCGGGCGCCTGGCCTGGGTGGAGGAGGAGTGCGCGGCGGTGGCGGCGCTGCCCGCCGCGCGCCGCGAGCGGGACCCCGAGGCCTGGCTGCGCATCAAGGGCGCCTCGCGCCTCCCGCCCCGCGCCCTGGCCGTCCTGCGCGCGGTGGCGGGGTGGCGCGAGGAGATCGCCGAGGCCACCGACATCCCCGCGTTCAAGATCCTCTCCGCCGAGACCATGCTCGCCCTGGCCGGCGCGCCGCCGCGCGCGGCCGAGGACCTGCGCGGGCGCCGCGGCCCGTGGACGCGCTGGCCGGAGCGCCTGCCCGCCCTCCTCCGCGGGGTGGCGCAGGCGCTGGCCCTGCCCGAGTCCGCGCTCCCGCGCCCGAGCCGGGCCCCGCGGCCCGTGGTCACGGAGGCGACGCGCAAGCGGGCCGACGCGCTGAAGGCCTGGCGGCAGGACAAGGCCCGCGCGCTGGGCCTCGACGTGTCGCTCGTCCTCCCCAACCGCCTGCTGGAGAAGGCGGCGGAGCAGTGGCCGCGCGCCCCCGCGGAGCTCGAGGCCATCGAGGGGTTCCGCCGGTGGCGGCGCGACGCCTTCGGCGAGGAGGTGGTGGACCGGCTGCGGGCGTCCTAGCCCACGGCCCCCGCGCCGGAGCGGGCCAGGGCCAGCAGCCGCTCCCACTTCTCCATCACCACCTCCCAGGAGTAGTGGCGCTCGAAGTACGCGCGCCCGGAGCGGCCCATGAGGTCGGCCTGGGCCGGATGCTGCAGCAGCCAGTCCAGGGCGGCCGCGAACTCCTCGTACCCGTTGTAGAAGAGCCCGCCGTCGGCGCGGGTGACCTGGCCGCGCAGCACGGCGCACTTCGCGTTGACGAGCGCGGGCCGGGTCATCTTCCAGGCCTCCAGCAGCGACATGGAGAGGCTCTCCAGGGGGCTGGGATGCACGAGCAGCCGCGCCCCGCGCACCAGGGAGAGCTTCTCCGTCTCCCCCAGCACGCCCAGGTGGACGATGGAGGGGTGGGTGGGCACGGTGAGCACGGGCTTGCCCACCAGGACCAGGGTGAGGCTGGCGCGGCGCTCCTCGAGGTAGCGCCGGAAGTCGTCGAAGAGGCGGGCGCACCCCTTCTCGCGCTCGATGCGGCCCACGTAGATGACGTAGTCGCCCAGGATGTCCAGGCGGCGGCGGATCTCCTCCGGCTCCACCACGGGGGCGTCCTCGATGCCCACCCCCACCACCTCCCCGGGCAGGGCCACGCCCCCGCTCACCCCCGTCAGCATGTCGCGCTCCTCGGGCGAGTTGAAGGCGTAGGCGGCGGGCAGCCGGAAGAAGTCGCGGAACAGGCGCAGGCGCACGGTGCCGTCGTCCTCCGCCGTGGGCACGAGGATGCTCTTGCGCGGGGCCACCTGGAGGCCGTGGAAGGCGGTCCAGTAGCGGTAGGAGAAGAAGACGAGCGCGTCGTAGTCGGCCTGCCGCCGCTTGAGGTGCTGCACCAGGTCGGGGGTGACGGGCCCGTGCTCCTCCATCCAGCGGCGCTCGTCGCGGTCGGAGTGCTCGAAGAAGTGGACGCGCTGGGTGACGGGGTCGAACGCCTCCGGGGTCCGGCGGCGCGCCGTGCGGAAGCGGCGCACGGGCAGCCCGCCCACCGTGGACCCCCCGGGCTCGTAGACGTTGTCCCAGGAGAGGTAGTCGGTGGCGCAGGTGGTGAGCACCTCCACCTGGTGGCGGCGGGCCAGGCGCTGGGCGATCCAGCGCGCGTGCAGCTCCGCCCCCCCGACGATCTCCTCCCCGTAGCGCTGGACGACGAGGCCGACCCGCACCGCTCAGGCCTGCCGGCGGTCCGGGGTGTCGCCGCGCCGCGCCGCCAGCTCCTTCTCCAGCGCCTCGCAGCGGGCGCGCAGGGCCTGCAGCTCGAGCTGCAGGCGCGCCGTCTCCCGGACGTTGTGGTGCAGGACGTGGGCGAAGTAGAGGTTGAGCTGCGCCTGCCGCTTCACGATGTGGTCGGTGTAGAGGCGGACGAAGGGGCGCAGCGCCTTCTTGGCCAGGACCAGGGCCTGGGCGGGAAGGCCCGTGCGCGTGGTGCTGATCAGGTAGTCGGCGCTGACGTTCCAGTCGTGGCTGGGCCCCAGGAGGCCCTCGAGCAGGCGGTTGTCGATGCGCGCCTCCTCGGCGAAGGCGCGCAGGCGCACCCCGGCCAGGGAGTCCAGCTCCTCGTCGGTGTACTGGCCCGCGGCGCGCTTGGCCTGGATGGACTCGCGGATCTCCTTCATGATCCGCAGCACGTCCACGGGCTTGCCCTCTTCGCCGCCGCTCACGGGGCGATGATTCTACGCGAGCTATCATGCCGGCCGTGACCGCCCTCCTCGCCGCCTTCCTCGCCCTCGCGCCGGCGCTCGGCGCCCCGGGCGCCGTGCGCAAGGAGGTCCTGCCCAACGGCCTGGTGGTGCTCCTGGCCGAGGACCACGCCGTGCCCCTGGTCGCGGTGGGCGTCATGTACCGCGTGGGGGCACGCAACGAGGCCGCCGGCACCACCGGCCTCGCCCACTACGTCGAGCACATGGCCTTCCGCGACACGAAGCGCTTCCCGGGCAGCGAGAGCACGGCCGCGGTCACGCGCCTGGGCGGCCGCTGGAACGGCTACACCTGGATCGACCAGACCTGGTACGTGCAGACGGTGCCGCGCGAGAGCCTGGGCCTGGCCCTCGACATCGAGGCCGACCGCATGACGGCCGCCCTCTTCGCGCCCGCCGAGTTCGCAAAGGAGCGCACCAGCGTGATCGCCGAGCTGCACTCCTACGACGACCCGTCCTCCGTGCTTTACGACGCCGTGCTGGCCGCCTCCTTCGAGATCCATCCCTACCGCAACAACACCATCGGCTACCTGACGGACGTGGAGGCGGTCACCCGCGACGCCGCCTTCGCCTTCTACCGCCGCTTCTACCACCCGCAGAACGCGGTGCTGGCCGTGGTCGGCGACTTCGACCCCGGGACCGCCCTGCGCGAGGTGCAGGCGCGCTTCGGCGCCATCCCCCAGGGAGGCGCGAGCACGGAAGTGCCCACGGTGGAGCCGCTCCAGTCCGGGCAGCGGCGGGTCACGGTGCGCAAGCCGGGACCGGAGGCGCGGGTGCTGGTGGCCTGGCGGGCCCCCGCCCTCGCCGATCCGGACTTCGCGGCCATGGTCCTCTTCGACGCGCTGCTGGCGGGGGGCAAGGGGTTCCGCTTCACGCGCACCTACCCCGGCGCGGACGGCCCCCTCCGCCGGCGCGTGGCGGAGGCGGAGTCGGACTGGCAGGCCTCCCGCTACCCGTACGTCTACACCCTGGCCGCCTCCGCCCCGGAGGCGGCGGCGCTGCCCGCCCTCGAGTCCCAGCTCCTGGCCGCGGTGGCGGAGGCCGCCGCCCGAGGATGGAGCGAGGCGGAGATGGAGACGGCGCGGCGCCAGGTGCGCGCGGCCTGGGCGGCCGACCTCGACGACCTTCCCGGCCGCGCCCACCAGCTCGCCTTCTTCGAGGTCTCGGGCGGGCACGAATACCTGCTGGACATGCCGGAGCGCTTGGCCGCGGTGGGCGTGGCGGACCTGCGCCGCTTCGCCGGGGCGCGGCTGAAGCCGGACCAGGCGACGGTGGGGTGGTTCGTCCCCGGCGAGCCGGTGGCCGCTCCCGCGACGGGCCCGCCTCCCGCCCCGCGCGCGTCCGCTCCGGCGCCGGCGGCTCCCGCCCCCGCCGCGCCCGGGCCCGCGGCGGCGCGGCGCGAGCTCTCCCTGCCCAACGCGGTGCAGGTGGTCCTCGAGCCGTCCTCGGGCGCCGGCCTCGTGGCCCTGCGCGCGCGGCTGGACGCGGGCTCGCTCTACGACGGGGCCACCCCCGGCCTCTCCGCGGTGGCCACCGAGATCCTCGCCCGGCCCGCGGAGGGAGAGCCCGCGGCCCCGCCCCTGGTGTGGAGCCTGCACGCGGAGCCGGCGGGCGCCGGCAACGCGCGCTGGCTGGAGGCGGAGGGTGTGGGCCTCGCCGACCAGGCCCCCGCGCTGCTGCGCGTGCTCGGCGGCCGCCTGCGCGCGGCGCAGCGGCCCACCGCGGAGGCCCTCAAGCACGCGCGGGAGGCGGCGGCGCGGCGCGCGCGCACCCTGGACGCGGACCGCGAGGCCGATCTCTGGCGGCGCGGGCGGGAGGCGCTGTACCCGGCCTCGGCCCCGGGCCGCGGGCCCGCCTGGGGCGGGGCGGAAGCGGTGGCCAGCCTCACCGACGAGCAGGTCCGCGCCTTCCTCGCGCGCTACGTGCGGCCCGACCGCGCGCGGGTGGTGCTCGCGGGCGACGTGGCCGCGCTGAGCGGGGACGAGGTCGCGGCCGCGCTGGCCAGCGAGCGGCCGCCCACGGGAGGGCTCTCCCTTCCCCGCCCCGTCGCGCCCGCGGGACCGGCAGCGTGGGAGCAGCGCGTCGTGCCGTGGCCCGGCGCCGCGCAGAACGAGATCGCCGTGCTGTGGGCCGGGCACCGCAAGGAGCCCGCGGACGGTCCCGCCACCGAGATGATCCTCTACCTGCTGGGAGAGACGGGCTACGCCGGGCGCCTGGGCCGCGCGCTGGTGGAGCCCGGCCTGGTGTACAGCGTGTACGCCACGTTGGAGGAGGCGCCGGGCACGGAGGGGTTCCTGCGCGTGCGCACCGCGGCCGCGCCCCGCGACACGCCGGAAGTCCTGGCCCGCATCCGGCGCGTACTGGAGGAGGCGGCGCAGGGCGCGTTCACGGAGGCGGACCTGGCCGAGGCCAGGGCGTACCTGCGCGGCAAGCGGCTGCGCGCGCGGGACGGAAGCGTGGCCGCGGCCGCCGCGGCCATGGAGGCGCCCTGGGCGCGCGCGCAGGCCTTCGAGGCCGTCACCCTCTCCCAGCTCCGCGCCGCCGCGGGACGGCTGGGCGCGCGCGGCGCGCCCCTGGCCCTGGTGGCCGGCCCCGGCCTGCCCTAGCCCGGCGGAGTGAACGTGGATGCTCGGACAGGCTCCCAGGGCGGGGCCGCTCACCGCAGCGACCGGATCTCCTCGTCCCGGCGGAACAGCCCCATGCGGTGGAGCGCGAAGTCGTACTTCACGGGGTCCAGCGGGTCGAGGCGGCGCAGCCGCGCCGTGATGTCGGTGGCCATGGCCCAGCCCGGGGAGCGATAGCGCGTCAGGCGCACCCGGCGTGCGATGGCCTGGATGTGGGCGTCCAGCGGGATCACCAGGCGCGCGGGCGCCACCGCCCGCCACACGCCCAGGTCCACGGTGTCCCGCCGCGCCATCCAGCGCAGGTAGAGGTTGAGGCGCTTGCACGCGCTCCCCCCCGCGGGCGAGGGGAAGAAGTAGCGGACGCCCGCCTCCGCGGGAAGGGCGCCGCGGCCGTAGAGGCCGCCGGGGTCGAGGGCCAGGGCGCGCGCGGAGAACGAGGCCAGCGCGCGGCCCACGTCGCCCCGGCCGTCGTCGCCGCGGGCGAAGAACCCCTCCACCGCTCCTTGCTGCTCGAGCATCTGGCGCGCGAAGAAGAGGAGGCAGGCCACGTCCCGCCCGTCGCTCCAGCGGTGCTTGAACCCGGCCAGGCGGCGGGCGAAGGCGCGCGGCTCGAGCGCGCGCACGGAGGCGGCGGGCCGCGGCCCCAGCGCCGCGAGCACCCCCCCGATGCTGCGCTTGATCTGGGCCACGCCCCCGAAGGCGAGGGCGGAGGCCACCAGGCCCACCACCTCGCGGTCCTCGTCCGCGCGCTGCGCGCGGACGAGCTGCACGGGGTCGGGATCCACGAAGCGCCGGTCGTAGCGCCGGTAGAGCGCGTCGAGCCGGCGGCGCAGCTCCTCGTTCCGCACGGCGTGATTCTAGGTCGCGGGGAGCGCCGCGAAACTGCTACCATCAGTACGCTCCCGCCCGCGGCCCGCGAACGGCCCCGGGTGTGTCGACGCCGCCGGCACGACGGAGGTACGGATGAACAAGCACCGCGAGTTCCACGATGGGCGGCAGGACGGGCTCGTCCCCCTGGAGAGCCTGGACCTCGAGAAGGTCTCCTCCTTCGCCGACCTGCTGCGCGGCATGTCGCGCACCGCCTTCGGCGGCCGCGCCCTCGGCGAGGCCTTCGACGTCACCCTGGCCATGGTGAAGGACCCGGGCTGCAAGGTCGTGCTCACGCTCTCCGGGGCCATGACCATCGCCAAGATGGGCAAGCTGATCGCGGGCATGATCGACACGGGCATGGTGCACGCCGTGGTCTCCACGGGCGCGCTCATGGCCCACGGCCTCAGCGAGTCGGTGGGCCTCGTCCACTACCGCTACGACCCCCGCATGTCGGACGAGGAGCTGTTCGAGAAGGGCTACAACCGCGTCTACGACACCCTGGAGATGGAGGCCAACCTCAACGAGGTCGAGGAGTTCAACTCGCGCGCCATCGAGACCATCACCGGCGAGATGAGCAGCGAGATCATCTGCCGCGCCCTGGGCCGCGTGCTCTCGGAGGAGGACGCGGGCACGGGCGTCCTGCGCAGCGCCTACGAGCGGGGCGTGCCCGTCTACGTGCCCGCCTTCACCGACTCCGAGCTCGGCCTCGACCTCGCCACCTGGGCCATGCGCAGCGCCCAGAAGGCGGGACAGGTGAAGGGGGCGGACGACGTCTTCAAGATCCTGCCCCGCTTCAACCCCTACCTGGACCTCAACAGCTTCGCCCGCTTCTGCCAGGGGGCGGAGCGCCTCGGCATCTTCACGGTGGGAGGCGGCGTGCCCCGCAACTGGGCGCAGGAGGTGGGGCCCTACGTGGACATCGTCAACCACCGCCTGGGCGTGAGCCTGCGCCCGCCCCGCTACCAGTACGCCGTCCGCATCTGCCCCGAGCCCACACACTGGGGCGGGCTGTCCGGGTGCACGTACTCCGAGGGCGTGTCCTGGGGCAAGTTCGTGCCCGAGGCGGAGGGCGGCCGCTTCGCCGAGGTCTACGCCGACGCCACCACCGTGTGGCCGCTGCTGGTGAAGGGCGTGATGGAGGAGCTGAAGCTGTCGCCCCTCCCCCGCGCCGCCGCCGCGCACGCTCCCGCCTCGCGCGGCTGAGCGGAGCCGTCCGCGTCCGTCGCCCTAAAGTAGAATCCCGGCCCATGCCCGGGAGCACCTACGACGTCGTGATCGTGGGCGGCGGCCACAACGGCCTCGTCTGCGCCGCCTACCTCGCCCGCGCCGGCCGCAAGGTGCTGGTGCTGGAGCGCCGGCACGTGCTGGGGGGGGCCGCCGTCACCGAGGAGGTCTTCCCCGGCTTCCGGTTCTCCGTCTGCTCCTACGTGGTGTCGCTGCTGCGGCCCGAGATCATCCGCGAGCTGGACCTCCCGCGCCACGGCCTGGAGATCCTGCCCCTGGACGGGACCTTCACGCCCATGCCCGGCGGCGACTACCTCTGGCGCATGGACGACCACGCGCGCACGCGCCGCGAGATCTACCGCCACTCCCCCGTGGACGCCGAGGCCTACGACGAGTACGCGCGGGCCATGGCGGACATGGCGCGCTTCGTCAAGCCCGTCCTCAACATGGTCCCCCCCGACCCCCTGAGCGTGACGGGGGTGGCCCGTCTGTTGCCCATGGTGCAGCGCTTCCGCGCCCTGCCCCGCTCCCAGCAGCACAACCTGATCCAGCTCATGACCATGAGCGCGGTCGACCTCCTCGACCAGTGGTTCGAGACCGACGTGCTGAAGGCCACCATGTCGGCCAGCGGGATCATCGGGACCTTCCTGGGCGTCCGCTCCCCCGGCACCGCCTACGTCCTCCTCCACCACTACATGGGCGAGATCGACGGGGCCTTCCGCGCCTGGGGCATCCCCAAGGGCGGCACGGGGGCCATCAGCGAGTCCATCGCCGCCGCCGCGCGCGAGGCGGGGGTGGACATCCGCACGGAGGCGCCCGTCGAGCAGTTCATGGTGCGCGAGGGCAGGGCGGTGGGCGTGGCCCTCTCCGGGGGCGAGGAGGTCAAGGCGCGCACGGTGGTCTCCTGCCTCGACCCGCACCGCACCTTCCTGCGCATGGTGGAGAAGGGCGTGCTCGACGACGGGTTCCTGGGGGAGGTGAGGCGCTACAAGCTCCGCGGCTCCTCGGGCAAGGTCAACCTGGCCCTCGACGCGCTGCCCGACTTCAAGAGCCTGCCCGGAGCCGGCCCCCACCTGCGCGGGGCCATCTCCATATCGCCCAGCGTGGAGTACATGGAGCGCGCCTACGACGACGCCAAGTACGGGAGCTTCTCGCGGCGCCCCTACGTCGACATCGTCATCCCGTCCCTGAGCGACCCCTCGCTGGCGCCCCCCGGCAAGCACGTCCTGTCCTGCTTCGTGCAGTACGCGCCCTACCACCTGCGCGAGGGGACGTGGGACGAGAAGCGCGAGGCCTTCGGGGACACGGTGGTGAGCACGCTCTGCGAGCACGCCCCCAACCTGAAGGACATCATCCTGCACCGCCAGGTGCTGACCCCGCTCGACCTCGAGCGGGAGTGGGGCCTGACCGAGGGCAACATCTTCCAGGGTGAGCTCAGCCTGGAGCAGCTCTTCTTCCTGCGGCCGGTGCCGGGCTGGGCGCGCTACCGCACGCCGGTCAGGGGCCTGTGGATGTGCGGCTCGGCCACCCACCCCGGCGGCGGGATCATGGGCGCCCCCGGCCGCCTGGCCGCCCTCGAGATGCTGAAGGACGGCAGGTGGTGAGCGACGGCCGCGTCGTCGTGGTGGGGGGCGGGCACAACGGGCTGGTGGCGGCGGCGCTGCTGGCCAAGGCGGGGCTCCGTCCGCTGGTCCTCGAGCGTCGGGAGACGCTGGGAGGGGCGGCCGTCACCGAGGAGTTCCACCCCGGCTACCGCTGCTCGACGGTGGCGCACACGGCGGGACCGTTCCGCGCCTCCCTGGTGCAGGAGCTGGGGCTCGGGGGCGACGGACTGGCCTTCATCTCCCCGGAGCCGCGCGTCTTCGCCCCCCTGCCCGACGGGCGCAGCGTGCGCCTGTGGGGCAACGCCGAGCGGTCGGCGGGCGACATCCACCGCCTCTCCCCGCGCGACGCCGAGCGCTACCCGGCCATGGCGCGCGCCCTCGCCGCGGTGGCGCGCGTGCTGGCCAAGGCCCTGGCCGCCACCCCGCCCGACGTGGACCACCCCCGGCCGCGCGACCTCTGGCCCTTCCTCGACGTGGGGCTCGGCCTGCGGCGCCTGGACAAGGGCGACGCCCTCGCCCTCATGCGGTGGGCGCCCATGGCCGTGGCCGACTTCGCCGCGGAGTGGTTCGAGGCCGAGCCCCTCCGCGCGCTGGTCTGCGGCCGGGGCGTCTTCGGCTGCTTCGCGGGGCCGTGGTCGGCGGGCACCACCGCCAACCTCCTCCTCCAGGCGGCGGCGGGGGGCGGGGACCTGGTGCCCACCGTCCTCGTGCGCGGAGGCCTGGGGGCCCTCACCCGCGCCCTGGGCGACAGCGCGCAGCGCCACGGCGCCGAGGTGCGCACGGGGACGGAGGTGGAGCGCTTCCTGGCCGAGAACGGCACGGTCACGGGCGTGGTCCTGGCGGGGGGCGAGGAGATCCGCGCGCGGGCCGTGGTCTCCGGCCTCGACCCCCACCGCACCTTCCTCCGCCTGCTCGACCCCGCCCTGCTCGATCCCGACGAGCTGCGCCGCATCCGCAACTACCGGATCCAGGGGGCCTGCGCCAAGGTGAACCTGGCCCTCTCCGCCCTGCCCGCCTTCGCCGCGGTGAAGGACGAGGACCCGCGCGCGCTCCTGGGCGGCCGCATCCACGTGGGCCCCGACGTGGACTCCATCGAGCGCGCGTTCGACGAGGCGAAGTACGGCGGCATCGCGCGCCAGCCCTTCCTGGAGGCGACGCTGCCCAGCCTCACCGACCCGTCGCTGGTCCCCCCCGGCGCGCACGCGATGTCCGTGCACGTCCAGTACACCCCCTACCGCCTGGCCCAGGGCGACTGGCCCTCCCGCCGCGCGGAGCTGCTGGGAATCGTGCTCGACCGCCTGGAGGAGTACGCGCCCGGCCTGCGCGGGCTGGTGGTGGGCAGCCAGGTGCTCACCCCCCACGACCTGGAAGCGACCTACGGCCTCACCGGCGGCCACCCGTACCACGGCGAGCACGCCCTGGACCAGCTCTTCTTCACCCGGCCTCTCCTGGGCTGGGGCCGCTACCGGGGACCCCTCCCGGGGCTGTATCTTTGCGGCGCCGGGACACACCCCGGAGGGGGGGTGACCGGTGCGCCCGGCGCGAACGCTGCACGCGAGGTGCTGCGCGACCTGAGGTGATGGGGGTCCGACATGGACTTCGTCTTCTGTCCGCAATGCGAGCAGATGAACCCGCCGGAGACGCAGGCCTGCCAGCACTGCAAGGCCGACCTGAGCGCGATCCCGGACGCGCCGCCGGTGGCGCACCCGCTGGCCTCCGCCGCGCCCCCGCCGGCCGAGGAGCCGGCGGAGCCCCCGGCCCCCGCGGCCCCGCTGCCCCCGCACATCCAGGCCCTGGAGGACGCGGTCAAGGCCAGCCCGACCGCGCGCGCGCTGTACCTGCAGCTCGCGCAGGCCTACGAGAGCGCGGGCCAGCGCGACCGGGCCAAGGCCACCCTCGAGCGCTACCTGCAGATCGACCCGAACAACGTCTGGATCAAGCAGCGCCTGGACGCCATGGCGCGCCAGGCGGGCGGCGGCCAGGCGGCGGCCCCGGCCGCGTCCGCGCCGGCGGCCACCCCCGCGGCCACGATCCCGCGCCCCGGCGGCGCCACCGCCACCGCCGCCTTCGCCGTGCCCCCCCCGCCGGCGCCGCGGCCGCGCCCGCTCCCGCCCCGTCCCTTCTGGCAGCGCCCCGCGGTGATCGCGGGCGGCGTGGCCGCGCTCGCCCTCGCCTTCGCGCTGCTGAAGGTCTTCGTGTTCCCCTCGACGCGCGTGCTCGTCACGGGAACCAGCGACGCCCACGGGCCGCGCTGGTCGCCCAAGGGCGACCGGATCGCCTTCCTGCAGAACCGCGACGGGAAGTCGTACCTCTCGCTCTACGACATGGACAGCAAGGCGGTGCGCGAGGTGGCGGCGCTGGGCTGGGGCGGCGAGTTCGCCTGGTCGCCGGACGGCACCCACATCGCGTACGTCTCCTCGGTGGAGGAGGAGGACCTCTACGGCGAGGCCGTGTTCTCGGTGGACACGCAGGGCGGCAAGCCGGTGCGCCTGGCCATGGGCAGCGGGCCGTCCTGGTCCGCGGACAGCGTCTTCGTGGCCATGACCTGCTCGGGCGAGGAGGCGCTGGCCCGCGTCCGCGCCGACTACATGGCCTCCATGAGCTTCGACGGCGAGTCGGCGGTGATGCTGCAGCCTCCTCCCGTGCCCGCCGAGGCCGCGCCGGGGCTCTGCCTGGTGAACGCGGTCACGGCCGAGGTGACGCGGCTCTCCGCGGAGGCCAGCGGGGCGGTGGCCTTCTCGCCGGACGGGTCGCGCATGGTCTTCGCCGTGCCCGCGGAGGAGCCGGCGGCCGCGGAATCGGCGGAGGCGTCCGCCGCCGGCGTCGCGGGCATGATGCCGGGAGACGTGGACCCCATGGTGGAGAACATCATCGGGCAGGACCCCACCAACCTGGCCCAGGCCAGCAACGTGATGAGCCGGGAGGTGCGGGCCCGCATGTACGACATGAAGAAGAAGCGCGCGGAGGAGGGCGGCTCGATGTACGCGCCGCCCGGCGACCTCTTCGCCATGCCCGCCACCGGAGGCGCCCCCACCCGGCTCACCAGCACGGGCCGCGCCGCCGCCCCCACCTGGAGCAAGGACGGCAGCCGGGTCTTCTTCGTGTCCGGCGCGGACAAGGGCGCGGAGGTCTGGTCGGTGGCCGCCGCGGGCGGGTCGCCGGAGAAGCTGTTCTCCATCCCCGTGGAGGCCTGGGACCCCACCTCCGTGGCCGTGAGCCACGACGGTGAGCGCGTGGTGTTCCCGGCCAAGGTGCAGGTGGCCAGCGAGGGGCTCGCGCGCACCCTGACGGGCGAGTCGCCCATCGACCTGCACGTGATCGAGAAGGGCGACAAGGCGCCGCGCCGGCTGGAGAACAAGCACATCTTCAAGCAGCGCTTCGCGCTCTCGCCGGACGGCGAGGCCGTGGTCTACGAGTACAAGAACGACAAGACGGGCAAGAGCGAGCTCTGGCTCATGAAGCTGTAGGCCGCCGCCCGTCGTCCCGCCGCCGCGCGCGCTAAGACCGCAGAGTCCGAGAGAGGAGCTCGATCTTTTGGGTGTGCGCCACTTCCCTCCCCCAGGGCCGCTGACGTGCTGCTGCTGATCCCGCTGGGGCCGGAGACGGACACCCCGCGCCTCCCGCGCGTCACCGCCGCCCTCCTCCTCCTCAACGCCGCCGCCTTCGCCCTCACCGCCCCCTTCGACGCCCCCGCCGCCGCCCGCGAGGAGGCGGAGCTCGAGCAGGTGGCGGACTGGACGCTCAGGACGGCGGCCCGCGACGCCCCCGCCCTGGCCGAGGCGCGCGCCCGCCACCCCTCCGCGCTGGCCTACCTCGCGCGCGAGGACGGATGGCGCGGCCAGGTCGCCGCCGCGGATTCGCGCGAGCGGCTGGAGAGCGTGCTGGCCGACCACCGCGCGCTCACCGCGCGGCACCCGTTCTACCGGTTCGGCTTCATCCCCGGCGCCATCTCCCTGGTGGGCCTCGTCACCCACCAGTTCCTGCACTTCGACTTCCTGCACCTGATCTTCAACGCCATCTTCCTGTGGGCGGTGGGGGGGCTCCTGGAGCTGACCTGGGGCGCGCCCGTGTTCGCGTCCTTCTACCTGGTGGGAGGGGTGGCGGCGGCGCTGGCCCACGCCCTCTCCGCGCCGGGGAGCCTGGAGCCGGCCATCGGCGCCGCCGGC
>DATBIO010000189.1:0-40900 GCA_036556965.1 Vicinamibacteria bacterium | reverse complement strand
CGCCGCCTGCCACTCGAGCGCGGCGGCCAGCCCCAGGCCGTCCAGCACCTCGGGCCGCAGGTCGCTGCACAGGCGCCGGGTCTGCCCGAGGGTCCGGTCCAGGATGGCGTTCATCTCCCCCAGCTTGGCGCGCAGGCCGGCGCTCTCCGCGGGCAGGCGGCGCTCGAGCCAGGCCACGTCCATCTTCAGCGCGGTGAGGGACTGGCCGAGCTCGTCGTGCAGCTCACGCGCCACCGCCGCGCGCTCGTCCTCCCGCACCCTCTCCAGGTGGGCGCTGAGCGCGCGCAGCTCCTGGCGCGAGCGCTCGTTCTCGTCCTCCGCCCGTTTCCGGCGCACCAGGGGCCCGAGCTGCGCGGCCACCGCGGAGACGAGGTCCACCAGGTGGCCGTCCTCCGCCCTCGGCGTGCGCGTGAAGAACTCGAGCACCGCCACCACGTCGTCACCGGCCAGGACGGGCACCGCCATGGCGGACAGAAGGGCGGCTTCGCGGAGGTGGGCCGCGCGCGGGAAGAGGGCGGGGTCGATGGTGGCCGCCCATTCCGGCCGCCCCGTGGCGAACACTCGGCCGGGAAGCCCTTCGCCCGCGGTGAAGGCGACCCCCTCGCACAGCCCGCGGAAGGCGGCCAGGCCGTCGAGGGAAGCGTGCCAGCCGGGTCCGCACTCCAGGGCGTCGCCCTCCGGCGTGGGCAGCCACGCCTGGCCGAGCATCCAGCCCGTGGCCTCGCACACGTGGCGCACGACATGGGCCAGCGCGGTCGCGAGGTCGGCGGCCTCGCCCACCGCGCGCATGGTCAGCTGGACGAGAGAGAACGCCCGCTCGGTGCGACGGGCCTCGGTCACGTCCTGGCAGGCTCCGATCATGCGGAGGGGCCGGCCGGTCGCGGGGTCGCGCACCAGCTCCCCGCGCGAGCGCACCTCGCGCACCTCTCCGTCGGGGCGCACGATGCGCTCCTCGAAGTCGAACGGGACTCCGGTCTCCAGGCAGGCGCGCACCGTCGCGTCCACCCGGGGCCGGTCGTCGGGATGGACCCGCGCCAGGAAGATCTCGTAGGTGGCGGTGGTCAGGTCGTCCAGGCCGTAGATGCGGTACAGCTCGTCCGACCACCGGATCTCGTCGGCCGGGATGTCCCACTCCCAGCTCCCCACGGACGTCAGGTGCTGGGCCGCGGCCAGCTGGCGCTCACTGCGGGCGAGGCGTTCGTCGGTGGTCTCTTCGATCAGACGTCCCCCGGGGTGAGGGATGGGAGGAGCATAGCGCGAAAACGACGAGGATCGGACACGAAGGATGCACAGAACGTCTCTTTGGTGTCCGTTTCTGCGGGGCCGGCCCGCGGCGGGCTCAGCCGCGCGTGGTGGGGGGGCGGCTGCGCGTCCGCGTCCCGCGGCGCACGGAGCGCTGCGTGAGCGCGCCCGGGGCGCGGCGCGGCGGGGCGAGGGGCGTGCGCTCCCCCGCGGACGGGCGGGCGGGCGAGGGCGCCGCGACAGCGGCCGCCTGGCCCTCGGGGGCGGGCGCGGGCACCTCGAAGAGCGCGTTCAGGTACTCCTTCAGCGTGAGATTGGTGGGACCGTAGCCCTTGTCGTAGAGGAAGTGCTCGCAGGCCTGGCCCATCTCCGCGGCGGATGGGAAGCGCCGCCGAGGGTCACGCTGGAGCGCACGGCGCAGGATGGTCATGACCCCGTCCGGGATGGCGGGGTTGAAGCGGCGGGGTGAGGGCGGCTGGCCCGAGACCACCATCTCCAGCACGCGCGCGGTGGTGTCGGCCTCGAAGAGCCGCCTCAGGGTCAGCATCTCGAAGAACACCGACCCCAGGCTGAAGATGTCGCTGCGGTGGTCGGCCCGCAGCTCCACCACCATCTCCGGGGCCATGTAGGCCGGCTTGCCGGTCAGGGTCTGGTCCTTGGTGCCGCTGCGGGTGGCGATGCCGAAGTCGATCAGCTTCACCGTGCCCTGCCGGGTCATCATGATGTTGCCGGGGCTGACGTCGCGGTGGACGATGGCCGCGCGCTCGAACACGTACTGGAGTGCGCGGCAGACGCGGCTGGCGATGAACACGCTCAGCTCGACGTCCGGCAGCCGCCCCACCTCCCGGTGCCGCTCGATGTAGTCGGCCACGCTCCACCCGTCGATGTACTCCAGGACGATGCAGAGCTGCGAAGCCACGCGCTCGAAGTCGAAGATGCGGCCGATGTTCTCGTGGTCGAGCACTGCGTACCGGCGGGCCTCCTCGACGAAGAGCTGCAGGTGCTCCGGATCCTCGTCCTTGAGCATGGCCTTCAGCACGACGGGCCGCTGGAAGCCGGCCTGGCCGATGAGCAGTCCCTTGTAGACCTTGCCCATGCCTCCGGAGCCAAGCTCGTGGAGGATGTTGTACTTGCGGGAGCGCAAGGGCGCAGCATATCAGCGGAGTCGGCGGCGCCGCACGGCTATACTCACGCCCGCGAAATGCGCAGGCTCGGACTCGACGTGGGCGACAAGGTGGTGGGGGTGGCGGTGTCGGACGAGACCGGGACCCTGGCCCGCGGGCTGCCCAACCTCGCGCGCGTGGGGCCCCGCAAGGACGTGAAGGCGGTGGCCGCGCTCGTCCGCGAGCATCAGGCGGGCGAGGTGGTGGTGGGCCTGCCGCGGTCGCTCGACGGGAGCCTCGGACCGCAGGCGCAGAAGGTCCTGGCCTTCGTGGAGGACCTGCGCGGCGCCCTGCGCGTGCCCCTGGTGACGTGGGACGAGCGGCTCACCACGGTGATGGCCCACCGCGCCTTCGACGAGGCGGAGCTCGGCCGGCGCCGCCGGAAGGAGGTGGTGGACAAGGTGGCCGCCATCCTCATCCTCCAGAGCTACCTCGACTACCGTAAGCTGGCGGACAGCGAGGCGCGTTAGACGGCGCGCCCCTGCGCCCTCCCGGAGGCTGGTTGCGCCGATTCCTGGCTGTCCTCGTCCTGCTCGCGCTCGCCGCCGCGGGCGCCTGGTACCACGAGACGCGCATGCCCCTGGGTGGCGCCGCCGCCCCGCAGTCCCTGGTGGTGCCGCCCGGCGCGAGCGTGATGGAGATCGGCCGCCGGCTCCATGCCCTGGGGCGGGTGCGGCATCCCCAGCTCTTCCGGCTCTACGTGCTGGCGCGCGGCGAGGCGGGACGCTTGAAGGCGGGCGAGTACGAGCTGCCCGCCGGGCTCGCCCTCGACCAGATCGTGGGCAAGATGGTGCGCGGCGAGGTCGTGCGGCGCTTCGTCACCTTCCCCGAGGGGCGCACCATCGAGGACATGGCCGGGATCCTCCGGGCGAGCGGGCTCGGTCCCGCCGGCTTCCTGGCCAAGGCGGGCGACGCGTCCCTGATCCGCGACCTCGACCCGCAGGCCGGTGACCTGGAGGGATACCTGTTTCCCGACACCTACGACCTGGCGCCCACCGCCGAGGCGCCCGCGGAGCTGCCGGCGCGCATGGTGGGACGCTTCCGGGCGGTGGTGGGGCCCGAGATGGATGCCGTGCGCGCGAGCGGGCTCACCCTGCGCGAGGTGGTGACGCTGGCCTCCGTGGTGGAGATGGAGACGGCGAGGCCCGAGGAGCGGCCACGCGTGGCGGCGGTGTTCCTCAACCGCCTGAAGAAGGGCATGCCCCTGCAGACCGATCCGACCGTGATCTACGCGCTGCGCCGGGCGGGCACGTGGAACGGGAACATCCGCCGCGAGGACCTCGACGTCGACTCGCCCTACAACACCTATCGCTACCCGGGACTGCCCCCGGGGCCGATCGCATCGCCGGGGCGGGCCTCCCTCCAGGCCGTGCTCCGTCCCGCTCCCGTCGCGGACCTGTACTTCGTCAGCCGCGGCGACGGCTCGCACTATTTCAGCGACACCCTGGCCGAGCACCAGAGGGCGGTCGACCACTACCAGCGGGGACGGGGCGCGCCGCCTCCCTGAGGGGACGCGCCGGGGCCGGGAGTGGGCGCCGCCGGCAGGGGTGAGGGTCCCGCCGGCGGGGACGGCGCGCTCGCGGGCGGGGGCCGCGGCGACGCCGGCGAGCGGTAGCGCCGGAGGTCCTCGTCGGTGAACGACGAGCCGGGCGCGCCCGGCTCGCGCGGGCCCGGGGCGCCTCCGAGGTCGACGCCCGCGTCCGCCCCGGCCGGCGCCTCTTCCGGCCGCAGGGCCTGCCGCGCGGCCGCGTTGCCGGGATCCACTCCCAGCACCGCTTCCAGGTGCCGGCGCGCCTCCGCCTGGCGGCCGCTGGCGGCGAGCGTCCGCGCGAGCTCGAGGCGGTAGCTGGCGACGCCGGGGGCCAGGCGCGCCGCGCGCTCGAGCTGGAACAGCCCGCGGTCGCGGGAGCCGGAGCGATGGAGGGCGAGGCCGTAGAGGTGCGCGGCCAGGGCGTCGTTGGGCGAGGCGGCCACGGCCCGGCTCAGCACGCGCACCGCCTCCGCGGCGCGGCCCCCCTCCAGCAGGCGCCGCCCGCGGTCCAGCGCGCGTGGGTCGCCCGCGCCGGGGGGCGCGACCGGTTCGTCGCCCACCTCGGGAAGCGGCGCCGCCGCCCCCGCCCCCGCGGCGGGCTCGGAGGAGGCGGTGTGCCCGCGGACGCCCCCGTGCAGCGCGCCGCGGGCCACGAAGACGGCGGTGGTGGCCAGGAGGACGGCCAGCGCGCTCAGCACGACCAGGCCGCGGCGGCCGAAGACGCTGTCTGCGGCCCGGCGGCCCCGCGCCTCCGGGACGCTGCCCTCCACCTGGCCCTCGTCCAGGGGCCCCCCGCACCGGGGGCAGGCGAGGCGGCCGACGAAGGCGCGCGCGCCGCAGGCCGGGCAGACGCGGAAGAGGCCCGCGCCCCGGCGCTCTCCGCCGCCCCTGCTCAGGCTCATGACTCCAGGGATCGCATGGGGGCCGCGCTATTGCAACCGCGCGTCCACGTCCACGCTGTACCACAGCCCCTCGGGGGCCACACCCAGGCTGCTCTGGGTCAGCACCACCTCCACCGCGTGGCCCTCCACCTCGACGGATGGCGTCAGGCGCGTGGGCAGGCTGACGGGCCGGAAGAGCTTGTCCGGCAGCGTGACCACGAAGCCCCGCGCCACCATCTCGCGCAGCTGGCGGACCACGTCGTCGGGGTCGAGGGCCATGCCGCAGCGGGAAAGGCGGTCCTGGGCGTCCAGCGCCGCGCGCACGCGTGACCAGGAGTCGGCGCTCGGCTCGGGGTGGATGCGGAAGCGCCGGTCGAAGGAGGGCCGCGCCACCAGGCGGTCCTCGCCCGCGGCGAGGGCGAAGCGGCCGTGGACGGGATAGGCGCGCGAGGGGACGCGGCCACCCACCGCCTCCTCCACCTCGAAGTCCCTGCAG
Organism: Vicinamibacteria bacterium; assembly: GCA_036556965.1. Taxonomy (GTDB): domain Bacteria; phylum Acidobacteriota; class Vicinamibacteria; order Fen-336; family Fen-336; genus DATBIO01. The sequence goes on along the minus strand of DATBIO010000189.1, from coordinate 35,587 downwards.
ATCACGTTGACCACCGACCGCGAGTCCCAGGCGAAGCGGGCGAGGGCGGCCCCGGATGCCTGCTCCAGGTGCACGGGCAGGTCCACCTCCACGCGGTCGCCCCCGGGCAGGCGGACCCGCGGCGCGCCTGCCCGCAGCAGTCCGCGGACCTCGCGGAAGCGCAGCGACACCCTCCAGTCGCCGGCGTGGATCTCGCCGAGGAAGGTGTCCTTGCGCACCGCCCCCTCCTTGCGCACCACGAGGTCGTCGAGGCGGAGGGCGACGCGGTCGAGGTACCGGTCGGCCAGGCGGCGCACCACGTCCTCGAAGAGCGGCGCGGGCACCGCCACCACCAGGTCGCCCCTGCGCGCGAGGGACGAACGGACGAACGGCTCCCGGTCCACGAGGGCGGCGAAGCGCGCGCGCAGGGCCTCCACCTCGCGCACGAGCTGGTCGGGAGAGGCCGCGGGCGCGGGGGAGGGCAGCGGAGCGGCCACGGGAGGGGGCGCCGGGGCGCCGGCGGGCGGCGCCTGGTCGAAGGAGGCGGCCATGGAGACCCAGAGCCGGCCGTGGAAGGCGCGCACGGCCAGCACGCTGAGGGCCACGGGAAGGGTGGCGGCCTCGATCCGTACGGGCCCCGCCTCCACCGCGGGGAGCTCGACCTCGTACCGTTGGCGCACCGGGATCTCGAGCTCGCTGGCCATCTGCGCGAAGTCGGCCAGGCGCCGCTCGCCCAGGCGCTCGACCAGCTTCTCCGCCTCCCGCGCGTCCACCACCACGTCCACCCGCCGCACGTCCACCGCCAACAGGCTCACCCGGGCGCGCAGCACCTCCGCGCGCTCCTGCTCGCGCAGGAGCTGCAGGTCGCCCACCACCGTCACGTCCGCGAAGACCTCGCCCCCCGCTCCTTCCAGGCTGGCCCGCCCGTCCAGGCGCACCAGGGCCAGGCCGTCCTCGAAGCTCACGCGTGCGCCCGCCACCACCACGCGGTAGGTGCCGTCGATCACGTACTCGCGCGGCGCCAGCGCGGCCAGGAGCGCGGCCACCAGCTCCTGGTCCACCAGCACCAGCGCGGCGCCCGGGGCGTCGGAGAGGAGGTCCCTGCGCTCCGCCGCGTGCACCAGCCCCTGCAGGCCCTGGCGCCGGCGCGCGAGGACCACCTGCTCCGCGGGAACCTCGCGCACCCGGGCCGCGGGAGGGGCCAGGGGCGCGGGGGCCAGGGCCTCGAGCGTGGGGCGCAGCACCTGCGGGTAGCGCAGCGCCAGGAGCCCGCCCACGACCACCGCGCCTGCCGCCGCCAGCTTCTGCCCGCGGCGCAGGTGGATCCCGCGGAACCGCGGCACGTGCAGCGCCCGGCGGCGTCCGGCCTCGTCTCGTGGCGGGTGGCGGCGGCTCAGGGGGCGGTCAGTAGATGAAGACGGGCGTGCCCACGGGGACGGTCTCGTAGAGCTTCGCGATGTCCTCGTTGCGGAGCCGGATGCAGCCGTGGCTCACCGACTGGCCGATGCTCGACGGCTGGTTGGTGCCGTGCAGGGCGTAGCCGTCGCCGAGGTTGAGCCGGTGGGTGCCGAGGACGCCCTTGTGCTTGCGCGCGCCCGTGCCCAGCGGCGGCACCACCAGCCGGCCGTCAACCACGATGTCGCGCGCGCCGTCGGCCAGCACGTCGCGGCCGCCGTCGGGCCGCCGGCGCACGACCTGCCCGTCCTCCACGGCCAGCGTCGAGCCGTCGCCGCCGCGCAGGGTCGTCCCCGGTTCCAGCCGGGCCAGGGCAAGCCCGCGCTTCCGCGCCTGCTCGACGTAGTGCCAGTCGGGTGGCACCCACGCCGGGTCCTCTTCCTTGCTGCGGACGGACAGCCGTCCCCGCGGGGTGTCGAACTTCCACGCGCTGCCTCCCTCGCGCACGAGGGTCTTGCCGCTGCCGGTGGCGACCTGGGTGTTGAAGAGCACCTGGCCGCCCCGCTTGTACCAGAGCTGGTTCTCCGCGAGGCTGACCACGAGGTAGGGAGCGTCCAGGGGCACGGCGGGCGTGGCCGCCAACTCCTCGCGGAGGTCCTCCTCCCCCAGGCGGAGGCCGGCCTGCACGTTCTCCAGCAGCTCCGCGTCGTTGGCGTAGACCATGTGGTGTACGTCGCGGTGGAACCGGCGGGCCACCAGCGTATCCACGAAGAGCCAGGTGCTGGCCGCGGTGACCAGCATCATCCCCGCGATGAGGTAGTAGGCGACGCCGCCGCCGTGGCCGAAGAAGCGGACCACGCGCGCGGCCAGGGGGTGGTTGCCCGTCGCCGGCGCCTGCTGCTGCACGGCGGCCGCCATCAGAAGAAGTACACCGGCGTGCCGTCGCCCAGGTTCTCCACCACCGCCAGCAGGTCCTCCTCCCTCGCCCGCACGCTCCCGGGGAGCACGTAACCCTCGTCCGCGAGCGGGCCGTGCGCGGGCCTCGAGTAGATGACGGTGCCGCCGCTGAGCACGACCGCCACCGGGCCCAGCGCCCCCGGTACTGCGCGGTCGGCGGGCGGAGCCTGGCCGCGCTGGGCGTACACCCAGGCCGGGACCTCCCAGCGGTAGCCGCCCTGGAGCACGCGCAGCACCGCGCGCTTGCCCTGGGGAGGCACCAGGCGCACCTGGCCGGGGGCGTCGCCGATGGTGACCTCCGGGCCGATGTGCACCGGCATCTCGCGGAGCTGCGCGCCTTCGCGCTGAAGCCGCATCACCGAGCTCGCCAGGGACACCGAGAGGTTGAGGGTGGGATCGCTGGTGGCCTGCCGCCGCCAGAGCTCCACCATGAGGGCGGACCGGTTCTCCTTCGAGTCGAGGATGGCGTCCGTGCGCCGCCGCTCGACCTCGCTCATCGCGCGACGGTACCCGGCGACCTGGCGCGCGTAGCGGAGCCGCTCGACGGCCAGCCAGGCGTCGAGGGTCACGAGCAACGCGATGCCCGCGGCCATGGAGGCCACGATGCGCGGGTAGGCGCCGCGGAACTCGCGCCAGCGCGGACGCCGGCGCTGCCGCGGGGCCGCCGCATCCCATTCCTTCTCACGGCGTTGACGAACCTCCGCGTCCGACCAGCCGGCCTCACGCCTCTCCATCCACCCACCTGTTCGTGGCCCCCGAACGAGTTCCGGGGGGCATTCCGGAACGTGTCCACGGCTTGCCCGCGCATCCCATGCAACCGCCGTACCAGGCGGGGGCTGACTTTTGCCTCCGAAGAGGGTAGGAGAGGGGCCGCCATGGGCGTGCGCGTTCCCGAAGACACGAAGTGGGAGCCGCCCCCGCCGCCTCCGCTCAGCCTCCTGCCGGCGGCCGGCGTGTTCCTGCTATCCCTCCTCCTGTTCCTGTGCAACGGGCGTCCCATCGGCGCGGGCGATACGCGCGTCAACGAGCACGTCGCGGCCAGCCTGGCGCAGGAGGGGGACTTCGACCTCGACGAGTACCCGCTGGTGGAGCCGCCGTTCGCCCGCGAGGTCGGTGGCCGGCGGTTGTCCGTCTACCCGGTGGTGGCGCCCCTGTTCGCCGCCCCCGTCTTCCTGGCTTCCCGCATGGTCTTTGCCCTCGACGATGCGGGCACCGCGGTGGCGGGCAAGCTGGCGGCCGCGCTTCTCTCCGCCCTGGCCGTGGCCCTCTTCGCCCGCGCGGTGGCCCGCCGCGGGCTCGGCGCCGACGCGGTGCGGACGGCGCTGCTGCTGGCCGCCGGCACCGGCGTGTGGGCCACCAGCCAGGCCCTGTGGCAGCACCCCGCCTCGGTGCTGGCGCTCTGTGCGGCCGTGCTCTGCCTCGTGCGCGCCGAGCACGACGACCGCTGGGCCGGCCGCGCGGGGCTGCCCCTGGCCCTGGCGGTGGCGGCGCGCCACGCCGACGTCGCGCTGGCCGGCGTCCTCGCGATGGCGCTGGCCGTGCGCTGGCCGCGGCGCATCCCGCACCTCCTGGCCTGGGCGGCGGGGCCCGTGCTCTTCACCCTCGCCTACGATGCCTGGGCCTTCGGCGCGCCGCTCCGCCACGGCTTCTCGGGCACGCTGGGCCGGTTCTCCGAGCCGTGGGGCGTCGGCCACGCCGGGCTGCTCGTCTCCCCCGCCAAGGGCCTGCTCGTCTTCACGCCCCTGGCCGCCATCGCCGCCGTCGGTCTCGTGCGCGCGCTGCGCCACGAGGACCGGCGGCTCGCCCTCTCCCTCGGCGCCGCCGTCCTCGCCCACTGGGCCCTGATCGGCCGCTGGAGCGAGTGGCACGGAGGAGCGGCCTGGGGGCCGCGACTCATGACCGACGCCCTGCCCCTGCTCTTCCTCTTCCTGCCCGAGGGCTTCCAGGCGCTGCCGAAGACGGGCGCCGTCCTGGCGGCGTTCTCGGTGGGCGTCCAGGCGCTGGGCGCGTTCGCCTACGACGGCCGCTGGGAGCGGCTCCACCAGAAGGGCGGGGTGCCGGAGGCGGCCGCGCTCTGGGACCCGGGCCGCAGCCCCATCCTCTTCTATGTCCAGCGTCGCGTGGCCATCGTCGCCCTGCCCGACGTGCGGGGAGGACGCGTGCGGGTCCGCGAGCGCCGCTTCGTGCTGGGGGGGCAGTCCGGCTCGCGCGTCCATTTCGAGGGCGACGGGCCCGTGGTGACGGGCGCGGAGCGCACGATCCAGGGGCTCACGCTCGAGCGAGGGGCGCGCGTGGAGGCGGGACGGGCCGTGCTGAGCGGGCGCTGGGACGGCGTCGCCTTCTCGGTGCCGGAGGGGGCGCGCCCGCGACGGCTGGAGCTGCGCGTGGCCGGCCGCGGCCGCGGCCTCCTCTACGTGGGCGAGGACACGTTCTGGGCGGACGCGCCGCGGTGGTCCGCGTACCCCGTGGCCGGCCCCTTCGTGGTGCGGCATCCGTACGCCTTCGCGCAGTCGGGTGGACCGGAGCTGTCCGTCACGGTGGGCCGGGGCGGGGGGGAAGCGGCCATCGAGTGGCTGGCCCTGGTGGCGCCGAGCGATCCGCTGGACCCTCTGCGCCTCCCGTGACCCTGGTCCCGGCGCCGGCCGGGGCGCGCACGACGATGGAGAGTGACCATGAGGCATCGCGAGCGGCACCGCACCGGACGCATCGGCTGGCTGCGCGCCGCCGTCCTGGGCGCGAACGACGGCATCGTCTCCACGGGCAGCCTGATCGTCGGCGTGGCCGCGGCGCAGGCGGCGCGCCAGGACGTGCTGGTGGCGGGAATGGCGGGCCTGGTGGCGGGCGCCATGTCCATGGCGGCCGGCGAGTACGTCTCCGTCAGCTCCCAGGCGGACACCGAGCGCGCCGACCTCGATCGTGAGCGGGGCGAGCTCGCCGCCGACGTGGAGCACGAGCGCGCGGAGCTGGCGGCCATCTACGTGCAGCGCGGCCTCGATGCGCCGCTCGCCCGTCAGGTCGCCGAGCAGCTCATGGCCCACGACGCGCTGGGGGCCCATGCGCGGGACGAGCTCGGCATCTCCTCCCTTCTCCGGGCGCGGCCCGTGCAGGCGGCGCTGGCCTCCGCGGCCACCTTCGCCCTGGGCGCCGCCATGCCCCTGCTGACCGTCGTGCTCGCTCCCGGGCCCTACCTCGTCCCCGTCGTGGGTGGAACGTCACTGGCCTGCCTCGCCCTCCTGGGCGGTCTGGCCGCGGTCGTCGGCGGCGCCAAGGCGGCGGGCGGCGCCGTGCGGGTCACCTTCTGGGGGGCGCTCGCCATGGCCCTGACCGCGGCCGTGGGGGCCTGGTTCGGGACGGTCGTGGGCTAGCGCTCCCCCCACTTGAGCTTGGTGCGCAGGACCTCGTAGTAGTCCCGGCCGGGGGCCTTGACCAGGCGCAGCGTGCGCGGGCTGCGGGTCACCGTGACCGTGTCGCGCGGGCCGAGGGGGAAGCCCCGCTGGCCGTCGAGGGTGAGCTGCACGTCGTCCGTGCGGTGGCCGCGCAGGCGGACGGAGACGGTGCCGTCGTCCGGCACCACCAGGGGCCGGTTGGTCAGCATGTGCGGACAGATGGGCGTGAGCACGATGGCGGACAGCGTGGGGTGCAGGATGGGCCCCCCCGCGGCCAGGTTGTAGGCGGTGGACCCGGTGGGAGAGGAGACGATGAGGCCGTCGGCGCGGAAGGCGGAGACGAAGACGCCGTCCACGTAGACCTCGAGCTCCACGATGCGGGAGAGCGCGCCGCGGGTGAGCACGACGTCGTTGAGCACGTCGCCCCCCTCCTCGGCTCCGCCCTCGCGGGCGACGCGGGCGCGCAGCATGCGCCGCTCCTCGTGGCGGTAGTCGCCGCGCAGGACCCCTTCCAGGGCGGGGTAGACGTCGGCCATGGTGATCTCGGTGAGGAAGCCCAGGCTGCCGAAGTTCACCCCGAGGACGGGGACGTTGCCCTGCAGGAGGTGGCTGGCCGCGAGCAGGGTGCCGTCTCCGCCCAGCACGACCATGGCGTCGGAGCGGGCCGCCACCTCGCGACCCGCCGCCACCACGCACGTCGCCGCGGCGCCGCCCGGCACCAGGGCGGCCGTCTTCTCCTCGAGGCACACCCCGTGGCCGCGGTCCTTCAGCCAGGCCACGAGGTCGCCCAGGGCGGACCCCGCCACGCCGAGGTCCGCGCGCGCCAGGATCCCCACCGTGCTCATGGCCCCACCATTCTCTCCGCCAGGGCCCTGCGCGCGGAAGCGTCCAGGCCGGGGACGCCGTTGCGCAGCCTCAGGAAGAACTCGCGGTTGCCCTCCGCGCCCGCCACCGGCGACGGGCAGCCGCTCGCCACTCCGTAGCCCGCCGCCGCGGCCGCCTCCGCGACCTGCTCCACCGCCTGCCGGTGGAGCGCGGGATCGCGCACGATGCCGCCGCGGCCGACCTGGCGCCGGCCCACCTCGAACTGGGGCTTCACGAGGACGAGGACGTCGGCGGCGGGCGCGAGGACCGTGCGCAGGGGCGCCAGGAGCTTCGACACCGAGATGAAGGACACGTCCACCGTGGCCAGCGCGCAGGGCTCGGGCACCTGCGCGGGCGAGAGGTCGCGCGCGTTGAGCCGCTCCCGCACGGTGACGCGGGGGTCGCCGCGCAGCGCCTCGTGGAGCTGGCCGCGTCCAACGTCCACGGCGTAGACGTGGCGCGCGCCCCGGGCGAGGAGGACCTCCGTGAAGCCCCCGGTGGAGGCGCCCACGTCCACCGCGGTGCTGCCCGCGGGGTCCACGCCGAGCCGGTCGAGCGCCCCCTCCAGCTTCAGCGCGCCGCGCCCCACGTGCCCGGGTCCCGGCGTCACCTCCAGCGCCGCCCCCGCCGGCACCGCCTGTCCCGGCTTGCCGGCGGGCCGTCCGTCCACGCGCACGCGGCCGGCCATCACGAGGGCCTGCGCCTTCTCGCGGCTGGGGGCGAGCCCCTCCGCGACCAGCCGCAGGTCGAGGCGGCGCGTGTCGGCCACCCGTTCAGCGGCGGCGCTCGACGATCTGCGCCGCCAGCTCGCGCAGGAGGAGCCCGCGCTCGCCCAGGGCGGCGACGGCCTCCAGCGCCTCCGCCAGCAGCCCGCGGGCCAGGCCCCGCGCGCTCTCGATGCCGTGAACGCTGACGTAGGTGGCCTTCCCCGCCGCCCGGTCCTTGCCCGCCGTCTTGCCGAGCTGCGCCGCGTCCTCGGTGGCGTCGAGCACGTCGTCCACCACCTGGAAGGCCAGGCCGATGGCGCCGGCGTAGCGCGCGAGGCGCCGCAGGTCCTCGTCTCCCGCGCCGCCCAGGACCGCCCCTCCGCGCACGCACGCGCCCAGGAGGGCGCCCGTCTTGGCGCGGTGCAGCCGCTCCAGCGCCGCCGCCGTCACCGGCCGGCCCTCGGACTCGAGGTCCTCCACCTGTCCGCCGATGAGGCCGCCGGTGCCCGCCGCCTCCCCCAGGATGCGCAGCGCCTCGAGCCGGCGCGCCACGTCCACGGCCGGACCGGGAGCCTCCGCCATGAGGTGGAAGGCGCGCGTGAGGAGCGCGTCGCCGGCCAGGATGGCCATGGCCTCTCCGAACACCTTGTGGCAGGTGGGCTTGCCGCGCCGGAGGTCGTCGTTGTCCATGGCCGGCAGGTCGTCGTGGATGAGGCTGTACGTGTGCACCATCTCCACGGCGCAGGCGAGGGGAACCGCGTCCTCCACGGAGCCGCCCACCGCCTCCGCCGCGGCCAGGGCCAGCAGCGGGCGCACGCGCTTGCCGCCCGCGAACAGGCTGTAGCGCACGGCGCGGTGGATGGTGGCGGGCCAGGCGTCCTCGGGCGGCAGCGCCTCGCGCAGCGCGCTTTCCGCGAGGGTCCGGAGCTCGTCGAGCCGACGCGCCGCGCTCAGGATGCGTCGCCCTCGCTCTTGCCTCCTCCGGCGGGGGGGACGAAGGGGGCGCGCCGGGGCTTGCCGTCGCGGTCGAGGGCGAGCTCGCCGCGCGCGTCCTTGACCAGGATCTCGATGCGGCCCTCGGCCTCCTCGAGCTTGGCGTGGCACAGGCGGCTGAGGCGCACGCCCTCCTCGTAGAGGGCCAGCGACTCCTCCAGGGCCAGCTCGCCCTTCTCCAGCCGCTGCACGATCTGCTCGAGGCGCGCGATGGCCGCCTCGAAGCTCGGGGCCTCGGCCTCGTTTCCGCTCACGGCTTGCCCCGCACGGTCGCCGCCAGCTCGCCCTCCGCGAGGCGGAGGCGCAGGCCGTCGCCCACGGACACCTCTCGCGGATCGCGCAGGAGCCGCCCCGCCTCGTCCCAGACCAGCGCGTAGCCCCGGGCGAGGACGCGCAGCGGCGACAGGCCCTCCAGGCGGCCGGCCAGCGCGCGCGCGTCGGCCCGGCCGTGCCGTACCCGGCCCTGCAGCAGCTCGAGCAGCCGCGCGGACAGCGCCGCCGCGCGCTGCCGCCGCGCCGCCACCTGGCGGTCCCAGCGGAAGGCCTCGACGCGCTCGCCTCCACGCCGCGCCCGCTCGCGCGCCCGCTCGAGGCGCAGGCGCAGCGCGGCCTCCGCCCGCCGCGAGAGCTCGCGCACCTGCTGGCCGTGCGCGCGCAGGCGCCCGCGCTCCGCCTCGAAGACGCGGTGGGCGGTCACCGCCTCCACCCGCCCGCGCACGCGCGCCACGCGCAGGCGCAGCGCGCCCTCCGCGCGGCGGGCCAGCCCCTCGATGCCGGCCGCCAGGTCCTCCTTGGCCCGCACCACGATCTCCGCGGCGGCGGAGGGCGTGGCCGCGCGCACGTCGGCCACGAAGTCGGCGATGGTGAAGTCCGTCTCGTGTCCCACCGCGGAGAGGGTGGGCACGCGCGAGGTGGCGAGGGCGCGCGCCACTGCCTCCTCGTTGAAGGGCCAGAGGTCCTCCAGGCTGCCCCCCCCGCGCGCCACCACCAGCACGTCGAGGCGCCGGAAGCGGTTGAGCGCGCGGATGCCCTTCACGATCTCGCCCGCCGCCTCCGGGCCCTGCACCCGCGCGGGATAGACGAGCACCTCCGCGTTGGCGAAACGGCCGCCGAGGACGCGCAGGAAGTCGACGACGGCCGCGCCGGAGGGCGAGGTCACGAGGCCGATGCAGCGGGGCAGGGCGGGCAGCGGGCGCTTGCGCGCGGCCTCGAACAGGCCCTCCTGCTGCAGCCGCGCCTTGAGATCCTCGTAGGCCTGCTGGAGGGCGCCCTTGCCCCGCGGCTCGATCACCTCGACCTTGAGCTGGTAGTCGCCGCGCGCGGCGTAGACGGTGAGCCCGCCCCGCACCACCACCTTCATGCCGTCCTGCGGCTTGAAGCGCACCAGCCGGGTCTGCGTCTTCCAGACCACGGCGCGGACCTGGGCGCGGTCGTCCTTGAGCGAGAAGTACCAGTGGCCGCTGCGGTGGAGGGTCAGGTTGGAGACCTCGCCCTCCACCCAGACGTCGAAGAAGTCCGTCTCCAGCACGCCCTGGATGCGGTCCGTGAGCTGGGAGACGGAGAGGGCCGTGCGCGCGGGACCGGGCGCCGGCCCCGCCCCGAAGTCGAGCCCCCGCTGCTGCACGCCCGGATTGTAGTCCGCGTCCCCGCCCGCTCCGGGGCACCGGCTCACGCTCCGTGGCGGCGACGGCGCACCGAGCCCATGGCCCCGGGGCGAGCGGCCGCGGGGCCGTCCAAGAGCCGGCGGCGGCCACCGCCCTATAATTCCCGCGGCTCGCACCTCCCGGCCACGGGGGAGCGGTGCGGGGTCTCCATCGTGTCCGACGACCCGATCCCCGACGCGGACGCCCACGCGGCGGCCACGACCGGCCTGGGCGCGGCCCCCAAGGCCGGGTCCACGGCCCTCCTCGCCCCGGGCGAGGTGCTGGCCGGGCGCTTCCGCATCGTGCGCTTCCTCGGGCGCGGCGGGATGGGCGAGGTCTACGAGGCGCAGGACCTCGACCTCCGCGAGCGCGTCGCCCTCAAGACCATCCGGCCCGAGCTGAGCGCCAACGACCAGGCCATGGAGCACTTCCGGCGCGAGATCCACCTCGCGCGCAAGGTCACCCATCCCAACGTCTGCCGCATCTTCGACCTCGGGCGCCACCACGAGCGCACCTCCACGCCCTCCATCACCTTCCTGACCATGGAGCTGCTGGACGGCGAGACGCTGGAGGAGCGCCTGGCGCGGGAGGGGCGGATGACGGGCGAGGCGGCGGCGTCGATCGCGGGGCAGGTGGCGGGCGCGCTCGCCGCGGCCCACGGCGCGGGCATCGTGCACCGTGACCTCAAGCCGGGGAACGTCATCCTGGAGGCGCGCGGCGACGGGGGAGTGCGCGCCGTGGTCACCGACTTCGGGCTGGCCTGCCTGGCCGGCGAGGCCCCCTCCTCCAGCGAGGGGGCCGAGCAGCTCGTGGTGGGCACCGCGGCCTACATGTCGCCGGAGCAGGCGGCGGGCAAGGAAACGACGCCCGCCTCCGACATCTTCTCCTTCGGGCTGCTGCTGTACGAGCTGGTGACCGGCCGGCGCGCGCTGCGCGAGGGGACCTTCGTCGCCCACGCCGCCGTGAGCGTGCCGCCCCCGCGCGACCTCGTTCCCGACCTCGACCCGCGCTGGGACGCCGCCATCGTGCGCTGCCTCGAGCGCGAGCCGGCCCGGCGCTTCGCGTCCGTGGCCGAGGCCGCGCAGGCGCTGGGCGTCGAGCACAGCATGGTCGTGGTCTCGCGCCGCGGGCCGGTGTGGATCATGGCCGCCGCGCTGGCCATCGCGCTCGCCGCCGGGGGGTGGCTGTGGTGGCGGGCCCGCGCCGCTGCCGTGCCCCGCACGGTGCCCGTGCAGGTGACCACCACCCTGGGCATCGACCTCCAGCCGTCCTTCTCGCCGGACGGCCGGTCCCTGGCCTACGCCTCCAACCGCGCCGGCAACTTCAAGATCTACGTGCAGCCGATGGGCCCGGGCGGGCACCCCGTCGCCCTCACGCGCGAGGGGGACTCGTTCGAGCCGGCGTTCTCGCCGGACGGACAGTCCCTCGCCTTCCATCGCCGCGGGGGAGGCATCTGGCTCATGCCCGCGGCGGGGGGCGCGCCGCGCCGCCTCACGGAGTTCGGCTCCCGGCCGTCGTTCTCGCCCGACGGCGCGCTCGTCGTCTTCCAGTCGGAGCCCCTGGTGGACCTCGCCGCCAACGCCTTCCCGGCGCTGCCGCCCTCCACCTTGTGGCTGGTGCCCGCGAAGGGCGGCGCCGTGCGCGCGCTCACGCGGCCGGGCGAGCCGCCCGGGGGCCACGGCGCCCCCTCCTGGTCCCGCGACGGCAAGCGGATCGTGTTCGGCGCCGCCGACCGGCGCCTGGCCCAGATCTGGTCCGTGGGCGTGGACGGGAAATCGCTGGTGCGCCTGCTGCAGGACCAGCCCTACGCCTCGGACCCCGTGTTCTCCGCGGACGGCCGCCACCTGTTCTACTCGGCGACGTCCCGCACCTCCACGTACGGGCTGTGGCGGATGCCGGTGGGGGAAGCGGGGCAGCCTTCGGGTCCGCCCGTCGAGCTGGTCAACCTGGGCGCGCTGCGGCTGCGCCACCTGACCCTGTCGCGGGACGGGCGCCGCCTCGCCTACAGCGCGCTCGCCCTCGCCAGCAACCTCTGGTCCGTCCGCCTCGGCGCCGGCTTCGCGCCCGGGGAGCGGCCGCGCCCCCTCACCTCGGAGACGGGCAAGTCCGCGCGGCCGTCGTTCTCTCCGGACGGCGCCACCATCGCGTTCGACCGCGGCCGGCCGGGCGTCCCCACGGACATCTGGACGATGGCGGCCGACGGCAGCGCGGCGCGCGCCCTCACCACCGAGGGCTCCGAGGACAACCTGCCGAGCTGGTTTCCGGACGGCTCGCGCCTGGCCTTCGCCTCCGACCGCGGGGGCCGCTTCGCGGTGTGGGCCATGGACGTGAGCGGGGGCGCCACCGCGGAGATCCTGTCGCTGGACCAGGACGTGGACTGGCCGCGGCTGTCGCCGGACGGCACGCGCGTCGCCTTCAACTCGCGCAAGGGGAGCGGCACCGTCAACGTCTGGGTGGCGCCCGTGGGCGGAGGGGAGCCGCGGCAGCTGACCTTCGACCGCGAGATGGCGGGCTTCCCGGCCTGGTCACCCGACGGGCGCACGCTGGCCCTGGAGGTGAAGCGCGGGGACGACATGCAGATCGCCGTCCTCCCCGCCGACGGCGGCCCCGTGACCCCCCTGACCTCCGACCCCGGCCAGGCCTGGCCCTACAGCTGGTCGCCCGACGGGACGTGGATCGTCTATGCCGGCCAGCGCGACGGCGTCTGGAACGTGTGGGCCGTCAACAGCCGCACGCGCGAGCAGCGGCGCCTCACCAACCACGACTCCCCCGACGCCTACGTGCGCACGCCCGCCGTGTCTCCCCGCGGCGACCTCGTGGTCTACGAGTACGCACAGACCATGGGCAACGTCTGGATGGTCGAGATCCCCGTCGCGCGCTAGCGGCTCGCCTCGGCCAGGACGGCCGCGAGGTCGCGCCAACGGGGAGCGCGGGCTCAGCGCCGCCGCGCGGTCCGTGCGGGATGGCGGCCACTTCGTCGCGCAGGCGGCCCGCCGTGCGGCCCGGACCGTGGCGGTCCGGGCCGGGGAGGCGCTACTGCTTGGCGGAGCGGGGCGCGCCCACCTCGACGGTCACGCGGTTGGACTCCATGGTGCGGCCGTCCACCTTGTAGCGGGCGCGGATGCGGTAGCGGCCGGGCTGGGGCAGCGCCACATCCCACTCGCCTTCGGTGGGCTTGTCCGCGGTGACGGTGGGGGCGCTGGCCCGGACCACGATGGGGGTGAGCGGAGCCGCGCTCGGCCCGTCCACCACCAGCTCCGGCGTCGCCGGCAGCTTCACGGTGCGGGTGGAGACGGCCTTGAGCTTGAGCCGCACCGTCTGCCCCTCGGCGACGGTATCCGGCTCGGCGGCCAGCTTCAGGTAGAGGCCGTCGGCCTGGGCGAGGACCGGCACGAGGGCGGCCACGGCGATGAGCACGGCACGGGACGAGAACAGGCGCATGAAAGATCCTCCTCGACGCCACACGATCGGCGGCGAGGGACTTCCTGTCTCGTCGTCTTCCGCGGAAACCTCCCTGATTCGGGAATCAGGAAGCCGAGGCCTGCGCGCGAGGGCTCGCCTCCTCCTGGCGGGCGATCCGGTACTCGGTGGGGGTCAGGCCGGTCATCTCCTTGAACGCCTTGTTGAAGGGGCCCAGGGAACGGTACCCGACCTGATAGGCGATCTGCGCCACGCCCAGGTGGGCCCGCGCGGGATCGGCCAGGACCGCCTGCGCCTCGCGGATACGGAAGTGGTGGAGGTAGGCGTTGAAGTTCTTGAAGCCGAGCCGCGAGTTGATGAGCTGGCGGACCTTGTGCTCGTGGACGCCGAGGCGCTCGGCCAGGCGCAGGATGGTGAGCCCCTCCTCGCGGAAGGCCTCGTCTCCCTCCATCAGCCGGCGCAGCCTCTCCTCCAGCGCGGGATCGATGGGCACCACCTCCGCCGCAGGTGCGCGCGCCGGCTTGAGCACCTCGGGCCGCACCCGCAGGCAGAGGAAGGACATGGAGGCCACCAGCATCAGGGTCGAGACGGCGTGGAGTTGCTCCCCGAAGTGGGGAGTGCCGAAGCTCTCGCCCAGCACGGTCTCGGCCAGGATCTCGAGGAAGATGTAGACGCCCGAGGCGATGAGCACCACGTAGCGGAGCTTGAGCCGCGGCACCACGAGATCGGAGCGCGTGCCGTCGTAGACGTGGAGCAGCGCGTGGACCATCACGGCGAGGGCGGCCACCCTCGGGACGATCGCCCAGGCGTCCCCGGTCCCCCCCACCAGCCAGCAGCCGTAGTTGAGGGCCACGAAGCCCCCGAGGGCGAGGGCGTGGCGCGAGCAGAGCCGGAAGTCGTCGTCGAAGTGCACCTTGACCAGGATCCAGAAGCCGACGGGCACCGCGACGCTGAGGGGGGCCACCAGGTGAACGAGCAGCGCCGGCGCCCCCCGCTGCACGAGCACGGGCAGGAGCAGGTGGTCCACGATGGCGGCGATGAAGAAGACGGAGGCGAGCGCGCTGGGGTCCCTCCGGTGGTCGCGCAGGAGCAGCGCGGCCATGACCACGAGCTGCGCCACCGCGACCAGGAGGCAGACTTCGGTCGTGGTCCACATCGCGGTCTCGGATTATCGCTCCATCCCCGCGAGGCGGTGAGGCGCCGGCCCCTCAGTAGCGCTCGAGGTCGGACTCGGAGAGCAGCATCCGTTCGATGGCGCGCGCGCGGCCCGTCTCGGGGTCCACGTCCACCACCGCCGCCGCCAGGCGCGGGTCGTTCTTGGCCGTCTCGAAGCGGTTCGGCATCCCGCTCACGAAGCGCGCGATGACGACCTCCTTCTCCACGCCGATGCAGGAGTCGTAGGGGCCGGTCATGCCGAGGTCCGTCACGTAGGCCGTGCCTCCGGGCAGGACGCGGTGGTCGCAGGTCGGCACGTGGGTGTGGGTGCCGAAGACGACCGCCACCTTCCCGTCCAGGAAGTGGCCCATGGCCGTCTTCTCCGAGCTGGCCTCCCCGTGCATGTCCACCACGATGATCCGCGCCTCCTTGCGCAGCCGCGCCACCTCCTCCTCCGCCTTGGCGAAGGGGTCGTCGAGGGCGCCGTTCATGAAGACGCGCCCGCTCAGGTTGAGGGTGGCCACGGGGACGCGGCTGTCGCGGGCCTGGCCGACGTAACTGCCGCGCCCGGGCTGGCCGGAGGGGTAGTTCGCGGGCCGCAGGAGCTGGGGGATCTGCCCCACGACCGGGATGATCTCCTTCTTGTCCCAGATGTGGTTGCCCGAGGTCAGGCAGTCCACGCCCATGGCCATGATCTCGTCGCAGATCTCGCGCGTCACGCCGAAGCCCCCGGCCGCGTTCTCGACGTTCGCGATGCAGTACTCCACGTCGTGCTTGCGGAAGACCAGGGGAAGGGCCTTCTTCATGATGCTGCGGCCCGGGCTGCCCACCACGTCCCCGACGACCAGGATGTTCATCCCTCCATTCTCTCCGACCCGCCCCTCGGGACTTGACAAAACGAACGATCGTTCTTATATTGACGCCGCATGGGCAAGGGCGAGCTGACCCGGCAGGCCATCCTGGAGCGGGCCACCGCCCTGGCCAGCCGCGTGGGGCTCGAGGGGGTCACCATCGGCGTGCTGGCCGACGACCTGTCCCTCTCCAAGAGCGGCCTCTTCGCCCACTTCCGCTCCAAGGAAGCCCTGCAGATCCAGGTGCTTCGCTACGGCGCCGAGCGCTTCCTCGACAACGTGGTCCGGCCCGCGCTCAGCGCCGCGCGGGGCGAGCCGCGCGTGCGCGCCCTCTTCGAGGGCTGGCTGAGGTGGGGGCGGGCCAGCGCGGACCGCTGCGGCTGCCTCTTCGTGGCCGCCTCCACCGAGCTCGACGACCGCCCGGGACCGGTGCGTGACGAGCTGGTGCGCCTGCAGCGCGACTGGATGGAGTTCATCGCCGGGGCGTACCGCGTGGCCGTGGCCGAGGGCCACTTCCGTCCCGACGGCGACCCGGAGCAGTTCGCCTACGACGTCTACGGAGTGATGCTGGCCTGGCATCACGGCGCGCGGCTGCTGCGCGACGACAAGGCGGGGGACCGCGCCCGCGCGTCCTTCGAGACGCTGGTGTCCGCCGCGCGGCGTCCGGCGGGTGGGGGAGTGACGCGGCCGCGGGCGGCCAGAAAGGTGCAGACCCATGCCTGAGACCCTCTCTTTTTCCCCTGGTAAGAGCACGAACGTTCGCTTCAAAGCGGGGGCCTCGGCCCGGCGTGCCGGCCTTTCCCTGCTCGGGCGCGTCCTTCCCGGGGCCGCCGCGGCGGCCGCCGAGCGTTTGTTCTTCACGCCGCCGCCCGCGTCGCGCGCAGACGTCGTGCTGCCTCCCGGGGCACGGCCGCTCGACGTCCGCGTCGACGGCCGCAGGGTCGCCGCCTGGCGCTGGGGGAAGGGGCCCGTCGTCGTCCTCGTGCACGGCTGGGGAGGCCGGGCCGCCCAGTTCGCGCCGCTGGTGGCGCCCCTCACGGCGCGCGGGTTCACGGCCGTCGCCTTCGACGCGCCCGGGCACGGGACGACCTCGGCCGGCCGCAGCTCCATGCCCGAGTTCGCCCGCACCCTCCGCGCGGTGGCCGACGTCGTCGGCGCGCCGCACGCGGTGGTCGGCCACTCCCTGGGGGCGGCGGCCGCCGCCTTCGCCGTGAACGCGGGGCTGCGGCCGGCGCGGCTGGTGCTGGTGGCCCCCGCCGCCGACCCCGCGGTGTGGACGCGGGTCTTCGCCGCGCGCCTGGGCCTGGGCGACGAGGTCATGCGGCGCATGCGCGCGCGCAGCGAGGAGCGCCTCGGCTTCCGCTGGAGCGACCTGCCCCTGCCCCTCCTGCTGCGTTCCTACACGGGCGAGCTCTTCGTGGTGCACGACCGGGACGACCGCGAGGTCCCGTGGACGGAGGGCCGCGCCGTGGCCGAAGCGGTGCCGGGGGCCCGGATGCTCCTCACCGGCGGCCTCGGGCACCGCCGCGTGCTGCGCGACCCGGAGGTGGTCTCGCGCACGGCCGCGTTCGTGGCCGCGCCCCTGGCCGAGGGGGCCCCGGGGGCGGGCGCGGCGGACGCAGGGTGCGAGGCGTGCGGCCGGGCCGTGGCCCCACCCCACGCCGTCTGCGCGACCTGCACGCTCGAGCGCGCGCTCTTCGACCCGCGGCTGCGCGGAGGGTGGGCGCGCACGGCGTGAGGCTGCGCAACGTCCACGAGCGCGTCCTCCCCTGGCCGGCGCCGGCGGTGGGCGCGCTCCTGGACACGCTCTCCGCGGGCGCGGGTGACCGTTTGTGGCCACGCGACCATTGGCCGGCCATGCGGCTGCAAGGAGGGCTCGCCGTGGGCGCCCGCGGGGGCCACGGCCCCGTGCGCTATCGGTGCGTCGCCTACGAGCCGGGGCGGACGGCGGCCTTTGCCATCGAGGCGGACGCGGGCCTGACGCGCGGGTTCCACGGCGGGCACGGCTTCGCCGTCGAGCCGGCCGGCACCTCCACCATCCTGCGCCACGTGCTGGAGGCCGAGGTCGCGCTGGTGCCCATGCTGAGATGGCTCGCCGTCATCCGGCCTCTGCACGACGCGCTGGTGGAGGAGCTGCTGGACCGTGCGGAGGCGGCGCTGGCGGGAGCGGAGCCTCCGCCTCCGCGCTGGGGCGCGCGCGTGCGCGCCCTGCGCTGGATCATGGGCGCGCGGCGTCCGGCCGCTCCATCTCCAGGCTGGCGAAGATGAAGGGCCCCACGGCCTCGGGGTCGTTGCTCCGCACCGGCGCGCTGACGTCGTACGCGAACGAGCCGTCGCGGTAGCGGTCGCGGGAAGGGTCCGGGCCCAGGCCGGCCACCTGGCAGACGCGCTCGATGCTCACCCTCCCGGCCTCGTCCACCGTCACCAGCTCCCGGAGCAGTCCCTCGGAGGCCCGCCGGCCGGCGGCGCCGGGAGACGGCGGACCGGCTGGTGGAGGAGACCCTCGCGGGCCTGGGCGGCCTGGACATTAACGCGGGCATCCATCCGCCGCGCCCCCGCGGCGGAGACCAGCGACGCGGACTGGGACGCGGTGATGGAGCTGGACCCGGCGGCGGTGTTCCGCCTGGCGCGCGCGGCGGGCCGACACATGCTCGCCTCGGGCCGCGGCGGCCGCATCGTGAACGCGGTGAAGGACGGCGGCTAGACCACCACGGGCTTGACGCGCGGCCGGGGCACGGGCGGCTTGGGCGGCTCCGGCGCCACCCGCGGCTCCAGGGGCGGGATGAGGGCGATGCGGAGCACCTCCGCCACCTCCTCCACCAGGTGCACGGTCAGCCCGCGCCGCAGGTGGGGCGCGATCTCGTCCAGCTCCTTCTTGTTGAGCTTGGGGACGAGGACGGTGTCGATGCCCGCGCGCCGCGCGGCGAGGAGCTTCTCCTTCAACCCCCCGATGGGGAGCACGTTCCCGCGCAGGGTGATCTCCCCCGTCATGGCGCACGAGCGCCGGATGGCGCGGTTGGTGAGCACGGAGAGCATGGCGGTGGCGATGGTGATGCCGGCGGAGGGCCCGTCCTTGGGGATGGCGCCCTCCGGGATGTGCACGTGCAGGTCGTGGGTGGCGAAGAACTCCTCGCGGATGCCGTAGACGCGGGCGCGCGTGCGGGCGAAGGAGAGGGCGGCCTGGGCGGACTCCTTCATCACGTCGCCCAGCGAGCCGGTGAGGGTGAGCCGTCCCTTGCCCTTCATGGCGGTGGCCTCGATGAAGAGCACGTCCCCGCCCGTGGCCGTCCAGGCCAGGCCCGTGGCCACCCCCACCTGGTCCTTCTTGAGCATCTCCTCGGGGAGGATCTTGGGGGCGCCCAGGTACTTGGGCAGCACGGCGGGGGTGACGCGGATGACGCCCTCGTGGCCCTCCGCCACCTTGCGCGCCACCTTCCGGCAGATGGAGGCGATCTCCCGCTCGAAGTTCCGCAGCCCCGCCTCGCGCGTGTAGCTGTTGATGATCTCGCGCAGGGCCTTGTCCGCCAGCTCGAGCTGCTGCGGGGTGATGCCGTGCTCCTCGAGCTGCTTGGGCAGGATGTGGCGGCGGGCGATCTCGAGCTTCTCGTCCTCGGTGTAGCCGCTCAGGCGCAGCACCTCCATGCGGTCGAGGAAGGCGGGCTGGATGGTGTCGGTGAGGTTGCCCGTGCAGATGAACATCACGTTGGAGAGGTCGAAGGGCACGCCCAGGTAGTGGTCGCGGAAGCTGTTGTTCTGCTCCGGGTCGAGGACCTCCAGGAGGGCGGAGGACGGATCGCCGCGGTAGTCGGCGCCGATCTTGTCCACCTCGTCCATCATGAAGACCGGGTTGTTGGTCCCCGCCTGGTGGATGCCCTGGATGATGCGGCCGGGCATGGAGCCCACGTAGGTGCGGCGGTGGCCGCGGATCTCGGCCTCGTCCTTCACCCCGCCCAGGCTCAGGCGCACGAACTTGCGGCCCAGGGCGCGCGCGATGGACTTGCCCAGGCTGGTCTTGCCCACCCCCGGCGGCCCCACGAAGCAGAGGAGGGGGCCCTTCATCCGCTCCTTGAGCTTGCGCACGGCCAGGTACTCGACGATCCGCTCCTTGATCTTCTCCAGGCCGTAGTGGTCCTCGTCCAGGATCCTCTGCGCTTCCGCGAGGTCGAGGTTGTCCTTGCTCGACTTGCCCCAGGGGAGGGTCACCATCCAGTCCAGCCAGTTGCGGAGGGTGGCCGTCTCCGCCGCGTCCGGGTGCATGCGCTCCAGCTTCTTGAGCTGGCGCTCGACCTCCTCCATCACCGCCTTGGGCATCCGCGCCTTGTGCGCCTTCTCCTTGAGGGAGGCGATCTCCTCCGCCAGCTCGTTGCCCTCGCCCAGCTCGCTCTGGATGGCCTTGAGCTGCTGGCGCAGGAAGAACTCGCGCTGCGAGCGGTCCATCTCCCCCTTGGCCTGGGTGGAGATCTCCTGCTGCATGGCCAGGACCTCCAGCTCCTTGGCCATCAGCTCGTGCACGCGGCGCAGGCGGGTGAGGGGGTCCTGGGCCTCCAGGATCTCCTGCGCCCCCTCCACCTTGAGGTCGAGGTTGCTGGCGGTGAGGTCGGCCAGCCGCCCCGGCTCCTCCATGTTGGTGGCGATCACGATGACCTCGGGCGAGATCTGCTTCCCGAGGTTCGCCGACTTCTCGAGGGCGGCCTTGACGTTGCGCATCAGGGCCTCCGTCTCCAGGCCCTTGTCCGCCACCTCGGGCTCGGCCACCGTCTCGATGCGGGCCTGGAGGTGGGACACCCCGTCGTCGAAGGAGAGGGTCCGCGCCCGCCCGATGCCCTGCACCAGCACGCGGATGCGGCCGTCGGGCAGCTTGAGCATGCGCATGATCAGCGCCACCGTGCCCACCGAGTACAGGTCCTCGGGCTGGGGCTCCTCGTCGTCCTGGCGCTTCTGGGCCAGGAGCAGGATCATGCGGTTCTCGGCCAGGGCCTGGTCCACCGCCTTGATCGACCGCTCGCGGCTCACGTAGAGCGGGACGATCATGAACGGGAAGATCACGATGTCGCGCAGGGGCAGGACGGGAAGGACCTCGGGGATCTTGACCGGCTCTTCGTCCTTGCGGAGGGTGTCGCTCATCTAGGCGTCCTCGCCTTGGCGGGCCGCGCCCGGCGTCGCCGTGCCTCGGTCCGCTGCCGTCTTCATCATTTCTCCTCCCGGCGGACGGGGATGATGGTCTCCCTTCCGCGCCGGTCCTTCAGGCGCGGGATCTCGATCAGGAGCAGCCCGCGCTCGAGGCGCGCCTGCGCCTGGGGCAGGTCCAGGGCGTCTTCCAGGGCGACGGTGCGCACGAAGCGGCCGTTGGGGCGCTCCAGGCAGAGACAGGCGGAGGCGCCCGCGGGGCGCCGGTGGCGCCTTTCGCCCGTGATGGTGAGCTGGCGGTCGCGGTAGACCACGCGCAGGGCGTCGGGCTCGACGCCGGGGGCCTCCACCACCACCGTGAAGCGGCCCTGGGACTCGTAGACGTCCACCGCCGGCCCGGGCTCGCCCAGGGCGGGCGTCGCCCCCACCTCGGAGAGCCGGGTGAAGATGTCCTCGATCTCGCGGCGCAGGGAGCGCGGATCCCCTTCCGAGTCGCGCCGTGGCTTACGCGAGACGCTCATGGGTGTAGCCTGGGTAGTGTACAGGCCCCGGGGCCGGCAGGGCACCGCTCCGGCGCCGGAGGGCAGAAGCGTGAATCCCGGTTCGCATGCGCCGCTGGTGCTGGTGGTGGACGACTCCGACGACAACCGCGACCTCTACGCACAGTACCTCATGTTCCGCGGCTTCCGCGTGGCCACGGCGGCCAGCGGCGAGGAGTCGCTCGAGCGGGCGGCGCAGCTCCAGCCCGGGGCGGTGGTGATGGACCTGCACATGCCCGGCATGGGGGGCTGGGAGGCGGTGCGCCGGCTCAAGGCGGAGCCGGCCACGCGCGCCATCCCCGTGGTGGTCCTCACCGCGGACGCCTTCCCGGCGGCGCGCACGGAGGCCGAGGCCGCCGGCTGCGAGGGTTACTGCCACAAGCCCTGCCTGCCCCAGGATCTGTTCGACGAGCTGGAGCGGGTGCTCCAGGCCGCGGCCAAGCCGTCCTCGTAGGCCGCTCCCGCCGGCGCCGGCCCCGGCGGATTCCCGTCGACGATCGCGCTACGATGCGGCCCCTGCCCAGCGGAGCGCCCGCGTGATCTGCCCCACCTGCCAGCAACCCAACTCCGAGCAGGCCGAGGCCTGCTTCACCTGCGGCAAGGCGCTCTACGCCCTCGTGCAGGGAGCGGTGGTCGCCTCCCGTTACGTGGTGCGCGAACCGTTGGGCCGCGGGGGGATGGGCCACGTCTACCGGGCCTACGACAACGTGCTGGACGAGGACGTCGCCATCAAGGTGCTGCGCGCCGACCTGGCGTCCGCGGACGAGCTGCACCGCCGCTTCCGTTCGGAGATACGGCTGGCCCGCAAGGTCACGCACCCCAACGTCTGCCGCATCCACGAGTACGGAGAAGACGGCGGCCTGCGGTATCTCTCGATGGAGTTCGTCAGGGGCGTGGACCTCAAGCGCTGGCTGCGCGGCCGTGCCCTGCCCCCGGCGGCGGCCTACGAGGTCGCGATCCAGGCCGCGCGCGGCCTGGAGGCGGTGCACGCGCACGGCGTCATCCACCGCGACCTCAAGCCGTCGAACATCACGGTGGACTTCCGGGGAGTCGTGCGCCTCATGGACTTCGGCATCGCCAAGGAGGCGGAGACCCCGGCCGCCCTCACCGGGTCGGGCACCCTGGTCGGCACCCCGGAGTACATGAGCCCGGAGCAGGCGGCGGGGGCACCCCTCGACTACGCGAGCGACGTCTACTCCCTGGGCTGCGTGATCTACGAGGCCTTCACGGGCACGCCGCCGTTCCGCGGCGACACCCCCGTGGGCACGCTGTACATGCACGTGCACCACCCCCCCGGCCTCGAGGGACCGGGCGCGGTGGACCTCCCCGCGGCCCTGCGGCCGATCCTCGGCCGGAGCCTGGCCAAGAGCCCCGCCGACCGCGGCACCGCGGCCGGCCTGGCCGAGGCGCTGGGCCAGGCGCGCGACGCGTCGGGCGTCCCCGCCGGCGACCTGGCGGCGGCCGCGCGCGCCCTGGTGGAGCCGGACGGGGCCGCCCGCGAAGGGACGCCGTCCCCCCCGATGCCGCCGGGCGCGGGAGCGGCGGACGTGTTCCGGCAGGAGACGCGCACGAGCACGGCGCGGTCCCGCGCGCCCGGCGCGCGGGACGGGCGGACACGGCGCGGAGGACCCTCGCGGCGCTGGCGCTGGGGCTTCGTGGCCGTCTCCACCGTCGCCGTGGGCGCGCTCGTCGCGACGGGGCTGCAGTCGCGGGCTCCCGTGCCGGCCGCGGAAGCGCCGCCTTCGGCCCCTGCCGAGGTCGTTCCCGCCGCCCGCGGGCCCGCTCCCGAGGAGGACAGGCGCGAGCCGACCGCGGCCCCCGCCCCCCCGGCCGCGGTCGCGCGCGGCGCGTCCCGCCCGGGCCCCGCCGTCCCCCGGCCGGTGCCGACCAGCCTGCCTACCGCCCCGCCCGCCGCCCTGCTTCCCGCTCCGCGGTCGTACCAGGGACTCCTGAGCCTCGTCATCGTCCCCGAGGCCGAGGTGACGGTGGACGGCATCAGCCTCGGCCTGGTCTCGCGACGCGAGGTGCCCCTGGAGCCCGGCCCCCACGCCGTGCGCATCCTCCACCCGCACTACCAGCCCCTGCAGCGGAAGGTGACGATCCGCAGCGGCGTGACGCAGCGCCTGGTGCTCGACCTGTCGGAGAAGGCCGTCCGCCGGGAGCCGTGAGGCGGATCACTCGCGCTCTTGCGACGCCGGGAGCGGGGCGCTAGCCTTCGGCGATGGCCGTGCCTCCGTCACGCCGGGTCCTCTGGACGATGCTGTCGTTGGCGGTGGCGGTCCCCGGCCCGCTGCCCGCGGACGACGCCTCCCTGGATAAGGGCGTCGCCCTCGTCAAGGAGGGCGACTTCGAGACGGCGGTGGTGACCCTCGACGCCGCGGCGCGGGCCCTGGCCACGCGACCCGGCACTGCGAGGGCGCAGTCCCAGGCCAACCTCTACCTCGGCATCGCCTACCTCGAGCTGGACCAGGAGGTCACCGCGCGCGCGAAGTTCCGGGAGGCCGTCCGTCTCGACCCGCAGCTCCGACTGGACCAGCGGGAGTTCTCCCCCCAGGTGATCCGGACCTTCGAGGCCGCGCGCCTGGAGACGCCCGCCGCCGCCGGTTCTCCGCCGTCCGCGGCGGGAGCGCCGAAGACCGCGGCCGGGGAATCGGCCGCGAAGGGAAATGCGCTTCCCCTGCTGTTGGTCGGGGGCGGCGCGGCGGCGGTGGGGGTGGCCCTGGCCGTCGGCGGGAACGGAACGTCCTCCACCGCCCCCGGCGCGGGCACGACGACCACGACCACCACCACCACCACCACGACCACCCCCCCCGCCGCCTGCACCTTCGAGCTCGCGCCCGCCTCCCAGGCGTTTCCGCCCGAGGGCGGGAACGGCTCCTGCCGCGTGGAGACCGAGGCGCGCTGCGCGTGGTCGGTCGAGAGCACGGAGGACTGGCTGCAGCTCGCGGGCGCGACCAGCGGCACGGGCAGCGGCACGGTCGCCTTCCGCGTGACCGCCAACGACGACGACGACGAGCGTGATGCCCGCATCCGCCTGCGCTCGGGTCCGGGGGACTCGCGCTGCGAGGTCCGCCAGGCGGCGGGCGGGGACGGGGATGGGGACGCCGCCTCGCCTCCCAGGGACGAGCCTCGCCCCGCGCGTTTCGTGCTGCGGAGCGCGCTGGACGTCGGCGGCGGCCGCGCGCAGATCGTCCTCGACGGCGTCACCGGCGTGTTCCTCGACGGGCGGTCCGACCGCGCCTTCCGGCTGGCCGGGGGCGCGCACCGCGTGGAGGCGTTGGTCGTGAACGCCGAGGGCCGGGCGGGAACGTGGCGCTTCGACCTGCAGGGGATCGAGCCGGGCACCCTCCGCCCCCTGGGCGGCTCGGTGTCGTCCCTCGGCGACGGCACCATCGTGTTCCGGCTCCAAGGGCGGCCCGGGGAGCGGGTCGCCTTCGGCTTCCGCACCAGGGACTAGCCCGCCGCCGCTACTCGCGGCGCGGCTCCATCCCCCAGCGCCGCAGCCGGTCGTAGAGCGAGCTGCGCGGCACGCCCAGGCGCCGTGCCGTCCGCTCCACGTGCCCCTGTTCCTCGGCGAGCACGGCCTCCACGTGCCGGCGCTCGACCTCCTCCAGGGTGAGCCGCAGGTCGGCCGCCGTCTCCGGCGCGGCCGGCGCGGCGGTGAAGCGCAGGTCACGGGCGCCCAGCACCCGGCCCTGGCCCAGGATCGCCGCCCGCTCCAGCACGTTCCGCAGCTCGCGCGTGTTCCCCGGCCACGCGTAGCGCTGCAGCGCCTCCTCCGCATCGGGGGACAGGGAGAGCTCCCCGCGCCCGAGGTCGTCCGCGATGCGGGTCAGCAGCGTCCGCGCGAGCACGGGGACGTCCTCGGGCCGCTCGCGCAGGGGAGGGATGACCAGGGGCAGGGCGCTGATGCGGAAGAAGAGGTCGCCCCGGAAGCGCTTGTCGCGGACCGCGGCGGGGAGGTCCTGGTGCGTGGCGGCGATGAGCCGGACGTCCACCTGCCGGTCGCGCACGTCGCCCAGGCGCCGGAAGCGGCCTTCCTCCAGCACCGTCAGGAGCTTCGGCTGCACGGCGAGGTCCACGTCTCCGACCTCGTCGAGGAAGAGGGTGCCCCGGTGGGCGATCTCCAGCAGCCCGGGCTTGCTCGCGGTGGCGCCGGTGAAGGCGCCCTTCTCGTGGCCGAAGAGCTCGCTCTCCAGCAGCTCGCGCGTCAGGCTGGCGCAGTTGAGGTCCACGAAGGCCTCGTCCGCGCGCGGCCCCTGCTCGTGAAGCCAGGTGGCCAGCAGCCCCTTGCCGACGCCGGTCTCGCCCAGGACGAGCACGGGGCTCTCGGAGCGCGCCACGCGCCCGGCCTCGTCCGCGAGGGCGCGCATGGCCGCGCTGGGCAGGCGGAACGGCTCCGCGCTCCGCCGCGCGTCGCGGGCGCGGCTCGCCATCTGCCGCTGGCGGCCGCGCTGGGCCTCCAGCATGCGCTCCAGCACGACGAGCAGGGACTCCATCTCCACCGGCTTGGTGAGGAAGTGGTCCGCGCCTTCCTTCAGCGCGCGCACGGCGAGGTCGATGGTGCCGTGCGCGGTCAGGACCACGAGGGGCACCGTCGGGTCGACCACGCGCAGCCGCGCGATCAGCTCCAGCGCGTTCCCGTCGGGGAGGTTGTAGTCGAGGACGGCGGCGTCGGGCCTCCGCGCGGCGTAGAGGCCCTGGGCCTCCTCGCACGTCCCCGCCTCGTCCACCTCCAGCCCGCGGGCCTCCAGGAAGTCGCGGAGGCCGAAACGGACACCGGGCTCGTCGTCCACCACGAGCACGCGTTTCCTAGGCATGGGTCATGTCCGCGCGCGGAGCGCCGACGAGAGCCGAGGCCACGGGAAGGCTCACCGTGACGATCGCGCCCCCCCCCGGCGCGTTGGCCGCCGTCATGGTGCCCCCGTGCATCTCGACGATGCGATGGGCGATGGCCAGGCCCAGGCCCGTCCCCCCGGCCCGCCGCGTGAAGAGGGGCTCGAACACGCGGGGGAGGTCCTCGGGACGGAAGCCGGGACCACGGTCGGCCACGCGGCAGTCGACCCACCGCGCGTCCGTCGCTCCGCCGAGCCGCGCCGAGACGAGGACACGTCCGCCGCGGGGAGTGTGGACCACGGCGTTGTGGATCACGTTCTGGAAGACCTGGGCCAGGCGCGGGGCGTCCCCGGCCACCGGCGGCAGGTCGGCGGCCACGTCCTCTTCCACGACGACGCCCGCGGCCGAGGCGTCCGCCGTGCAGGCCCGCAGGGCGTCCGCGAGCACGGAGCGCAGGCTGGTGGGGCCCGACTCCAGCTGGGGAGGCCGCGCGTACTCGAGCAGGTCGCGCGCGAGCTGGCCCAGGCGCGTCGCCTCGCGGCGCAGCACGGGGAAGTACTTCTCCAGGCCGGGGGTGGACCCGAAGCGCGCCTCGAAGCCGTCCAGGGTCGAGGTGATGGCGAAGAGGGGGTTCCGCACCTCGTGGGCCACGCCGGCCACCAGCGCGCCCATGGCCGCCATGGTCTCCTCACGCCGCAGGGTCTCCTGCAGCTTGTGCTCGCGCGTGGTGTCGCGCGTGACCACGATGACGCGGCCCGCCTCGCCTTCCTGCGCCGGGGCCGGGGAGGCCGTCACGTCCCAGCTGCGCCCGCCGGCCTCGTCGCGGGCGGGGGCGGACGCGGGCTGGCCGGTGTCGCGCACGCGCTCCACCAGGCTGGAGACGGTGGCCCAGGGCTCGGCGGAGGCCAGGGAGGCCACCACGCGTCCGGTCACCCCCTCCGCCGGCGCCGCCCCCGTCACCGCGCGCGCCGCCGCGTTCGCGCGCACGAGACGGCCCTCCAGGTCCAGCACGAGGACGGGGGACTCGATGGCGTCGAACGTGCGCCGCCATTCCGCCGCCGACTGCCGAAGCGCGGCCTCCGAGTCCACCAGGGCCTGCGTCCGCTCGACCACCCGCTGCTCCAGCTCGCCCTGCGCCTTGCGCAGCGCGTCCTCCGCCCCCCGCAGTCCGCGCACGTAGCGCGCGCGCGCCTCCGCTTCGCGCCTCATCTCGCGTTCGATCCTCGTGCCGTATGCGATCGCCGCCCCCACCATCACCACCACGAGGGCGATGACGCCGAGCTCGTAGACCTGCAGCCGGCGCAGGTCGGCGGCCTGCCCCGCGAGCAGGCCCCGCTGGAGCAGCACCACGTCGCCGCGGAGGGCGTGCAGCGCGGTGAGCACGCGCGCGTAGGCCCGGTCCATGTCCGCCATGCGCTGGGCCGCGCCCTGCGCATCGCCGGCGTCCAGCCGGCGAAACGTGCCCGCCGCCTCCGCCGCCATCGCCCTCATGGCCGCTTCCATGTCGCGCATCCGCGCCAGCAGCGGCGCCGCCTCCTCCGGATGGGACTCGACGAGGTGGCGCTGCAGGCGGGCAAGCCGGTCGTCGAACGCCGCGCGTGCCTCGGCGAGGCGCGCCGACTCGCGCGGGACGTCGCGCGACGCGAAGACGTCGTTGCCGGGGGCGTTGGCGCGGGAGGCGAGCTGCTGGAGGCCGGCGTACTCGTCGAGGTGCCCGGCCCATTCCTGCTCGCGGGCCACGGCGCGCAGGGAGACGCCGACGAACTGGCGGCTCAGGAGCACCGCCGCGCACACGGCGAGCACGTCGAAGCCCGCGAGCAGGTAGTAGACGACGTGCCAGGGAATGCGCGGGCGCGGCGCCGGCGAGGCGCCCCCCGCGCCGGCGACGTCCTGCGTCAAGCCATCGTGGGGCACCGGGACGCCCGATGGTACGGGCCGACGGCGCGGGCGCGCAATCACCGCCTGCCGTCCGGGAGCCGGACGGGCTCGTCCGGCTCCCGGACGAGGCGGCGAGGCACGGCCCGCATCTCCTGGCCTGTCAGTACGTCGCCGGCTGGCGGGCCCATTGCAGAGCGGGGTCACCGTTGCGGGACGAGGGTCCCGCCGGGTGCCACGGGCACCGCGGCGCGGCGACGCGCCGCACGAAGAAAAAGAAAAGAGGTCCTGACGACATGAAGGCTCCAGGCGCTCTCGTTCGCATCGCTTGCGCGGCGCTGGCCGCGGTCTCCGTGGCCTGCGCCGGCTCCGACTCGTCGCCCTCGGGGCCGTCGCCCAGCGGCGCCGTCATCCGCGGCACCGTCGACGGCGTGGCCTCCGCCTCGTCGGGTACCGGGGCCGGCCTCGGCTCCAGCCGGGGCATCCGCGTGACCATCGTGGGCACGGGCCTGTCGGCGGTGACCGACGACTCCGGCCAGTTCACCCTCACCGGCGTGCCCAGTGGCACGGTGACGTTGCGCTTCGAGGCCCCGGGCCTGGACGCCGACCTGCAGCTGTCCGGCCTCCGGGACGGCCAGGTCCTCACCATCACGGTGCGCGTGAACGGCTCGCGCGTGACCCTCGTCTCGTCGTCCCCTTCCCCGTCCCCCTCCCCCTCCCCATCGTCCTCGCCTTCCCCGTCGCCCGGCCCCTCTCCGTCTCCATCCCCGGACGACGAGGTCGAGTTCAGGGGCCGCATCGAGTCCATCGGCTCCAGCGAGCTGAGAGTGGCCGGGCGCCGGGTCCTCGTCGACGGCAACACGCGAATCGAGCGCCGGGACCAGTCGATTCCGCTCTCGAGCCTGCGCGTGGGCGACCTCCTGGAGGTCGAAGGCGTTCCGCTGGCGGACGGCAGCGTGCTCGCGCGGAAGATCAAGCTCGAGGATGACGACGACGACGACGACGGCGACGAGACGCGGTTCGAAGGCCGGATCGAGTCGATCGGCGCGAGCGAGCTGAGCGTCGCCGGGCGCCGGGTCCTCGTGGACGGCAGGACGCGCATCGAGCGGCACGGCCGGTCGATCCCGCTCTCCGACTTGCGCATCGGCGACCGCGTCGAGGTGAGAGGGCGGCGCCAGTCGGACGGCAGCATCCTCGCCGAGAGGATCAAGCTCGACGACGACGATGACGACGATGACGACGACGACGATGACGATGACGATGACGACGCCGACGACGATTCCAGGAGCCGGCCGGGCCTGATCTAGTTGCCGGGCGTCAGGAAGGCGTGGCGGCGCGAGCCGCCACGCCTCGCCGTGCCGCTCAGTCGGCCGCGCGCTTGAGGACGATCAGGGTGCGGTCGTCGGCGGCCTTGACCCCCGCGGCGAAGGCCTCCATCTCGCGCAGGATGGTGGCCTGCACCGTCTCCGCGTCCCCCTGGCGCGCCCGCACCAGCACCTCGGCCAGGCGCTTCTCGCCGAACTCCTCGTCCCGCGAGTTCCACGTCTCGGTCACGCCGTCGGAGTAGACGACGAGGAGGTCGCCCTTCCCCAGCTCCGCCTCGCCCGTGCGGTACTCCTGGCCCTGGAAGAGGCCCAGCACCGTGCCTCCCTCCTCCAGCTCCTCCACCACCCCCTGCGCGCGGATGAGCATCGGGGGGTTGTGGCCGGCGTTCACGTACTGCACGCGTCCGCTGGGCAGGTCCAGGCGGGCGAGGAAGAACGTCACGTACTTGTTGGGCGGTATGTTCTGCGACAGCGTGTCGTTGATGATGGCCACGGCCTCGCGCGGGTCCTTCCGCGTCCAGTTGCCGCGCACGGCCGCCCGCAGCACCGTCATGATGAGGGCCGCGCCCGTCCCCTTTCCGGAGACGTCCCCCAGCCCCAGCAGCAGGGCCTGCCCGTCCACCGCGTAGTCGTAGTAGTCGCCGCCCACGGTGCGGCACGGGATGTTGGTGCCGCACAGGTCGTAGCCCGGCACTGCCGGCGCCGCTCCCGGCAGCAGCCCCCGCTGGATCTCGGCCGCCATCTGCATCTCCTGCTCCATGCGGCGCTTCTCCAGGCGCTCCTCGAGCAGGCGGGCCGTCTCGATCTTGGCCGCGGCCACGTTGGCCAGGGCGGTGACGATGTGCGCGTCCTCGTCGTTGAAGTCGTGGGCGCCGAGCAGCGCGTCCATGTACACGAGGCCGATCACCGCGTCCTGCTGCTTCTCGCTGTCCGAGTACCACAGCGGCGCGCACATGGCGGTGCGGATGCCCGTGGCCAGGATGCTGTCCTGGGTGCGCAGGCCGGCGTCCTCGAAGACGTTGGGCACGAGGACGGTCTTCAGCTCCTCCAGCACCTTGCGCGCGATGGACCGGCTCACGCGCGTGAGGGGGGGGCCCTGCCGGCTCTCCGTGGCCTTGACCACCGGCTCCGGCGGCTCGCCCTCCAGGAGCAGGATGGCCCCGCGCTGGGCGGGCACCGCCTCGAAGAGCAGGGTCAGGACCTTGTGGAAGAGCTCCTCGAGCGGCCGGTGCGCGAGCAGCTCGCGGGCGGCGTTGCTCAGGGCGAGAAGCACGCGGTTCTGCCGGCGCAGGTCCTCGGCGTCGCTGCCGGGCCGTGTCGGCACCTCCGAGAGGTCGCGCGCCGAGAACATCCGCGTGCCCTGGAGGTCCGTCTCCTCCTCCGTGCGCGCCTCGTCCGGGCGCAGCACGAAGGTCAGGTGGTGCTCGCCCAGGGAGATGACGTCGCCGTGGCGGAGCCGGCGCTCGTCGCCCACCCGCTCGCCGTTGAGCAGGGTGCCGTTCTTGCTGGCCAGGTCGCTCAGGTAGAACTCGTCGCCGCGGCGCCGGATCTCCGCGTGATGCCGCGACAGCCACTGGTCGGGCAGGAAGACGTCGCTGCTCCGCGCCCGTCCCACCGTCACCGTCTCCTTGGACAGGGGATAGCGCTGCTTCGAGCCGTCACCGCCCGCGATCGTCAGCTCCGCCATGGAAGCCGCGATTCTAGCCCGGCCCTCGGCGCCCGGTTAAACTCCGGCGCCCATGCCATCCCTGTCCTCTCCGGCCCCGGCGGCGCGAGGAGCGGCCATGGGCGCGGCCTTCCTGATGGCCACCTCGGCCATCGGCCCGGGCTTCCTGACGCAGACCACCGTATTCACCGAGGCGCTGGGCGCGGACTTCGCCTTCGCCATCCTGGCCTCCGTGGCCATCGACGTGGCCGCGCAGCTCAACGTCTGGCGCGTGCTGGGGGTGGCGCGCATGCGGGGCCAGGAGCTGGCCTCCGCGCTCCTGCCCGGCCTGGGCCCGGCGGTGGCGGGGCTGGTGGCCCTGGGCGGGCTGGTGTTCAACGTGGGGAACCTCGCCGGCTGCGGCCTCGGGCTGGCCGTCTTCGGCCTGCCCGTGGCCGCGGGCGCGGCCCTCTCCGCCGTCCTCGCCGTCGCCCTCTTCCTGCTGCCGCGCGCGGGCGCGGCCATGGACCAGTTCGCCCGGGCCATGGGCGGCCTGATGATCGTGCTCACCGCCGTGGTCATGGTCTCCTCCGGCCCCGACTACGGCGCCGCCCTCCTGCGCGCGGTCTGGCCCACGCGCGTGGACTTCCTGCCCGTGATGACGCTGGTAGGGGGGACGGTCGGCGGGTACATCACCTTCGCCGGCGCGCACCGCCTCATCGACGCGGGCATCGGCGGCGCGGAGGACGTGCCCCGGCTGAACCGCGCGGCCGTCACCGGGATCGTGGTGACGGCCGTCATGCGCGTCATCCTCTTCCTGGCCGTCCTCGGGGTGGTGACCGGCCAGGGAGCGCTGGACCCGGCCAACCCCGCGGCGGCCGCCTTCCGCAGGGGAGCGGGAGAGTGGGGATATCGCGTGTTCGGCGTGGTGTTGTGGGCGGCGTCCGTCACCTCCGTGGTGGGTGCGTCGTACACGTCGGTCTCGTTCGTGCGCACGCTGGCCGCGGCCGCGGAGCGGCACCACCGCGCGATGATGGTGGCCTTCGTGGCCGTCTCCCTGGCCTTCTTCCTCGCCCTCGGGCGCCCGGTGCGGCTCCTCGTCCTCGCCGGGGGGCTCAACGGCCTGATCCTGCCCGTGACGCTGGGGGTCGTGCTGGTGGCCGCGCGCCGCCGCGATCTCCTGGGCGCCTACCGCCACCCGCGGTCGCTGCAGGTCGGGGGGTGGATGGCCTGGGCCGTCAGCGTGGTGGCGAGCGTCCTCGCGCTGCGCGAGCTGGGGCGGCTCCTGCCATGAGGCCTCGGCCCGCGGCCGCCCGCGGCCGGACCTGAATGCGCTCCGGGCTGCGGCGCCTCCTGCGGGGCGGGCTGGCCGGCGCCCTGGCCGGCGCCCTCGTCCTCGGTCTCGGCGGCCGCGCCGTGATGCGGGCCATCGCCCTGCGCGCGGGCGCGGCCACCGGCTTCTCGCTGGGGGGAACGCTGGACGTGGTGGCCTTCGGGCTGTTGACGGGCGTGGCCGCGGGCGCGGCCTGGGGCTGGCTGCGGCCGCGGGTGCACCTGCCGCCCGTGGCCCGGGGAGCGGCCCTGGGCGCCCTCGTCTTCGCGCTGCTGGTCGCGCTGCCCCCGCCCGCCGCGCGCGGCGCCTTCGCGGGGTTCACCGGCCACGCCGCCCTCGTGCTGGGCCTGTTCGCGGCCGTGTTCGTGGCCTTCGGCCTGGCCGTGGAGGCGCTCCTGGGCCGCCTCGACGGGGGAGGCTAGCGGATCAGGGGGCGGTCTGCGCCCGCCGCGGCTGCTTCTTCCGCGTGGCGAAGTAGCCCTTGCGCACACGGACCTGGGCGTCCTTGCGCCCCTGGACCCGCATCTCGATGTCGCGCCAGAGGTTGTCGGGGCTGCGGCGCGGCGAGTAGCCGAGCAGGTAGTGGTTGTGCAGCTCGTCCGAGATCTCGGTGAAGATGCGCGTCAGCTCCCCGACCTTCTCCGGGAAGAAGAAGAGGCCGCCCGTCTCCTTGGCCACCTTGCGCAGGAACCCGCGAGGGCTCCGTGCCACCAGGCCGGAGTCGCCGCGGATGCCGATGGTGTAGATGGTGGCCTCCGCCGCGCGCGCGAAGGTGATGACCTCGTCCTCCTGCAGGGTGCTGGTGGTGTCGGCGCCGTCCGAGAAGACGATGATGGCCTTGCGTCCCCGCTCGTCCCGGATGCGGGAGAGCCCGTAGTGGATGGCGTCGTACAGGCTGGTGCCGCCCCAGGGCTGGATGGCGTCCACGAACTGCTCCAGGCGCTCGGCGTCGCCGGTGAAGTCCGCGCTGCCGCGCACGCCCTCGTTGAAGTCCACCACCAGCGCCTTGTCCACCTCCTGCAGCTTGTGCACGAAGGTGATGGCCGCCTCCTGCATGAAGTGCACGTTCTGGCGCATGCTGCCCGACGCGTCGAGGACCAGCACCACGGAGAGCGGCACGTCCTCCTGGGCGCCCTTGGCCTCGCGGAAGTAGGTCAGCTCCTGGGGCACGCCGTCCTCCAGCACCACCACGTCCTTGGCGCCGAGGCCGCGTATGGGACGGCCGTCCTTGTCCTCCACCACCGCCGTCATGGAGACGACGCCCACGTCCACCTCGAGGGTGAAGGGCGCCGGCGGCGAGGGGGACTGCGCGGGGGCGGCGGCCGCGGCCAGCACGGCCAGCGCGGCCAGGGCAGGGCGCGTCACGAGGCGGGGACGGCGGCGGAGGGCGCGCGGCGACCGAGGCGGCGCAGGACCAGGAACGCCACCACCAGCACGCCCACGGCGGCCAGGATGGGGACGATCACGGCCACCAGGAAGAGGGCGACGGCGAACAGGTCCTCGAGCACGCTGATGACCGGGTTGGCCAGGCCGAGGGTGAAGGTGCTGGAGGCGGCCCGCAGCAGCGACTTGGCCGCGTGCGGCACCAGGGCCGTGGGAGCGCCTATGGCCACCCCCGCCACCCAGGCCGTGAGGGGATCGGTGAAGTCCCCGAAGACGGAAGCGGCCAGCAGCGAAGCGGCGGCGGGGCGCAGGACGGTGGAGAGGGCGTCCAGGACGTGGTCCACGGCGGGGACCTTGTCCGCCGCGATCTCCACCACGGTGGCCACGCCGAAGATCAACAGGGCGCGGTCGCTCGCGATGAAGGCGAAGGACGGACCGACGTCGAGCCAGCCCACGCGGGCCAGGCCGCCGGCCAGCAGCAGGGGCAGCCACGCGCGCAGCCCCGCGCAGGCGGCGAGGCCGATGGCCAGGCCGACCGCGGGCAGCAGCTCCGTCCACGGGGCGGGCATGAAGGCAGACTAGGGTCCCCCCGCAGGGGTGTCAAGCTACTCCGCGGACAGCTCCAGCTTGAAGGTCTCGACGTTCTTCATGCGGCGCCTGGGGAAGCCCGAGAACTCCATGCGCCCCCGGTCCTGGCGGATCTGCAGGAAGCCCGGCTCGCCCGGACGCACGAACACGCTGGCCGACGAGGAGGCGAGGTCCTTCCAGGCGGGCTCCTCCTCGGTGCCGCTGTTGACCTGGTAGGCCAGGCGCACCTTGCGCTCGCCGGGTGGCGAGCCGGGCACGTCGAGCTTGAGGGCGATCCGTCCCGGGCGCGCCTCCGGCGCGTGGGCGACGATGCCGCGCGCCGCCTCCACCGTGACGTCGTCGGCGGCGAAGGAGAAGGCGTTCACCACGGCGCCCTTGATGTCCGGGTCGAGCACGCCGTCCAGGTAGACGGCCGCCGGCTCCTCGTCCATGGTGACCTCGAGGCGCAGGCGCGGGTCGGCGTTCTCCTTCGGATCCCAGGCGTACCAGAAGGTCTGGCCCGTCACGATGAGGGTGACGCGGGCCGGTCGGCGAAACCCCGCCGCGGGCGGAGGTGCGCTCCGGGCGGGGGGAACGGCCGGCGGGTCGGGGAGCCGGTTGAACACCTCCTCGCTGCCGTCGGCCTTGATGACCTTGTGCAGGTTCGCGCGCGGGATGGCCAGGCGCCCGAAGGGCGTCTGCACGGTGATCGAGCGCCGCGCTTTCGAGACCGTGCGGCCGGACACGCGGTCCCCGTTGAGGAGGTAGTAGACGTCCTCGTTGGCGCCCCAGGCCAGTGCCGGGACCAGGGTCAGGACGATCGACCACCGCCGGAGCCATCCAGATCCCATCGCGTTCCTTTCAGCTGCGGCCGAACAGCCGGCGCAGGAGCCCCCCGCCCTTCTCGGGCGCCGCCGCCTCCTGGGGGGAGACGGTGTCGAGGAAGCCGGTGGCCTCCTCGTGCCCGGGGCTCAGCTCGAGGATCTTGCGGTAGGTGGCGGCCGCGCGTGCGCGCAGCCCCTGGCCCAGGTAGATCCGCGCGAGCTCGACGTGGGCCTCCAGGGACTGCGGCCGCTCTTGCAGCAGCTCCAGCAGCAGCTCCTCGGCGCGCTTCACCCAGTTGGGGTTCTTCTCGGTCGCCCGCGCCAGGAGGAGCGTCGCCTGCTCGCGGTGGCCGCCCTTGAGCGCGGGGAGGGCCCCCTCCAGGAGCTGGATCACGTCCCAATAGTGCCCCGCTTCGAACTGCAGGGCCGCATCGCGCAGGGCGATCTTGGCGCGACGCAGGTCCTCCAGGGGGTCGGCGGCGGGGGCCGGGGCCTCGGGCTCGGGCGGCGGCTCCGGCGGCTTCGGCATGCGCGCCAGCACGCCCGCCTCGTACGGACCGCGCGTCCTCGGATTGCGGAGGGTCTCGTACGCCTGTCCCAGACGGATGAAGACCGCCTCCAGCTTGCTGCGCAGGTCGGTGAGGGAGCGGTCGTGGTGGGCGTCGGGATGGAAGCGCTTGGCCAGGCGGAAGTACGCCTCCTTGACCTGGGCGGCGGTGGCGCCGGGGACGACGCCCATCACCTCGAAGTGGTTGCGCGTGACGAGGCCGGCGAAGGCGTCCT